>CAZGQL010000331.1:0-1588 GCA_964527905.1 uncultured Syntrophobacteraceae bacterium | reverse complement strand
AGTTGCGTGATGGTCAGCCGCTGCTGGCGGCGAGGCCGCACCGGGCCTCCCTCCGCCGCGCCCGCCGCCGCCTCCACGGCCGCGCGACCCCGCTTGCCTTCCTCGATCGCGTCGGCCAACTGCGTGATCACCAGCTCGATGGCCCGCATCGCGTCGTCGTTGCCCGGGATCACGATGTCCACCCCGTCCGGGTCGCTGTCCGTATCCACCACGGCTACCGTCGGAATGCCCAGCTTGCGGGCCTCCCGCACGGCGATGTGCTCGCGGTGAACATCGACGATGACCAGCGCGCCCGGCAAACGCGTCATCCGCCGAATGCCGTCCAGGTTGCGCTTGATCTTGTTCAGCTCCCGGTCGATGATCGACTTCATCTTTTTGCTGTACGCCGCGATCTCGCCCGTCTCGTGGAGCTTCTCCAGCTCCTCCAGCCGCGCCAGTCGAGAGCGAATCGTCTTGAAGTTGGTCAGGGTTCCGCCGAGCCACCGCTCACTGACGTAGTGCATGCCTACGCGCAGAGCCTGCTTTGCCACGATGTCCCGTGCCTGACGCTTGGTGCCCACGATCAACACGTCGTGTCCCTGGGCCACCACCGCCGTGAGGAACTTCTTCGCTCGAAGCAGGCCTTTGACCGTCTCGCGGATGTCAAAGACATGAATGCCATTCCGCTTGTTGAGGATGTACGGCTGCATCTTCGGGTTCCACCGGCTGGCGCGGTGCCCGAAATGCACGCCGCAGTCGATCAACTCACGGACCAAAGGGGATGCCAAACGTCACCTCCATCTCCACAAAATGGTTGTTTCTCCCTGTTGTTGCCGGGATTACGCCAAGACCGCTCAGATTACCCCGCTCCACCGCCGGCGTCAAGAAAGACGCCCATGGCCGCTCCCCGTGCCCCATCGTGCCCCCGCCCGCCCAGAAGACGCCGGCCGACCCGGACCCTCCCCGGAATCCATCCCTCCCTCCAGTTAACGTTATCGGCCCCCGCCCACCGTCCCCGTCCACGCCCTTCCCTCCGGCACGACTATTGCATAATCTCCCTGTCCCCCTTGCCGCATGTGCGGAAAGGCCGGCCCGTCCGCGGTTTTCCGCGGACCCTGCCCGTAAATCCACGAGGTTCCCCCACATGGACGCCAAGACTGCCAAGCCCTTCAACCCCTTCACCATGGCCCAGGCCCAGTTCGACAAGGCCGCCGATCTCCTCGGCCTCGACCAGGCCGTCCGCGACCTCCTCCGCCAACCCATGCGCGAATACCACTTCAGCCTGCCCATCCGCATGGACGACGGCTCCACCAAGGTCTTCCGCGGCTTCCGCATCCAACACAACGACGCCCGCGGTCCCTGCAAAGGCGGCATCCGCTTCCACCCCCAGGAAACCGTCGACACCGTCCGGGCCCTCGCCATGTGGATGACCTGGAAATGCGCCGTCGTCAACATCCCCCTCGGCGGGGCCAAAGGCGGCGTCATCTGCTCCCCCCACGGACTAAGCATGAGAGAACAAGAGGCACTCTGTCGAGCATGGGTCCGCGCCGTCGCCAGGAATGTCGGACCCGTCACCGACGTCCCCGCCCCGGACGTCATGACCAACGCC
>CAZGQL010000330.1:0-1594 GCA_964527905.1 uncultured Syntrophobacteraceae bacterium | reverse complement strand
GGCCTGCTCGGGCTCATCGCGCGCGCGGCCGAATCGGGCCTCAAAACCATCGCCTTCACCCAATCGCGCAAGATGACCGAACTCGTCCACATGAGCGTCTCCCGAATGGCGCCCGCCCTCGCCAAACGGGTGAGCTCCTACCGGGCGGGCTACCTCCCCGAGGAGCGCCGGGAGATCGAGCGCCGTCTGGCCGACGGTTCCCTCGTGGCGGTCATTTCCACGAGCGCCCTCGAGATGGGAATCGACATCGGCGGGCTGGACCTGTGCGTCCTCGTGGGCTACCCGGGAACCGTCATGACCACGTGGCAGCGGGGCGGGCGGGTCGGGCGAAGCGGCAGGGAATCGGCCATCGTGCTCATCCCCTACCCGGACGCCCTCGACCAGTACATCGTGCGCCACCCCAGGGAGTTCTTGAACAGTGGCTTCGAGCTGGCCGTAACGGACCCGTTCAACCGCGAGATCCTCAAGGCCCATCTGCCATGCGCCGCTGCTGAACTGCCCCTTGAACGGCCCGAGATCGAGGGGGAGCCTGCCCTCGCCACCACCGTCTCGGTCCTCGCCCACGAGGGGAAACTTCTCGCCACCGAGGATGGGAGCCAGTGGCTCTCCCGGGGCCTCAGCCCTCACCGCGATGTCGACATCCGGTCCGTCGGGGCGTCCTACGCCATCCAACTGGAGCGGGAGGGCGGCAAAGCCGTCCCCATCGGCCGAAACGACGGCTTACGGGCCCTTAAGGAATGCCACCCGGGAGCCGTCTACCTACACCGGGGCGAATCCTATCACGTGCAGAAGCTGGACCTGGAAAAACGGCTGATCCAGGTGGTGCCGAGCCAGGCCGCGTTCTTCACGCGCATCAAGAGCGAGAAGGAGACGGAAATCCTGGAGGTGTTCGCGTCCAAACCCGTGGGCAATTTCGTCGCCCGTACCGGAAGGCTCCGGGTGACCGAATTTTTCCTCGGCTTCGAGCAGCGGCGGCTCTTCACCCAGGAACTCCTGAGCACCAACCCCCTGGACCTGCCGCCGCAGACATTCGAAACGGTGGGCTTCTGGATCGAGATCGAAACCGTGGTGGCCAAACGCATCCAGGCGGCCAATCTGCATTTCATGGGGGGCATCCACGCCCTCGAGCATGCCCTGATCAGCCTGTTTCCGCTCTTCGCCCTGTGCGACCGAAACGACATCGGAGGGATTTCCATTCCGTTACACCCCCAGCTCGGCAAGGGGGCCGTCTTCATCTACGACGGATACCCCGGAGGGATCGGGCTGGCCGCACGGGGCTACGAGGTCATCGAATCCCTGCTCTCAAAGACCCGGGACCTCGTGGCCTCCTGCCCGTGCGAGGAGGGCTGCCCGGCCTGCATCCACTCCCCCAAGTGCGGATCCGGGAACAAACCCCTTGACAAGCAAGCCGCTTTGGCCGTGGCCCGTCTGCTGCTTGGCGAGACCAGCCTCGGCGAGGGGATGGACACCGTTTCGGATCCGGAAAGCCCCGTCGCCGGTCCGCCCGCTGCGGCGCCCGAGCCCGAATCCCCCGTCTACCGCATCGGTTTTTTGGACTTGGAGACCCAGCGACTGGCCCAGGAGGTCGGCGGGT
>CAZGQL010000329.1:0-1674 GCA_964527905.1 uncultured Syntrophobacteraceae bacterium | reverse complement strand
CGAAGCCCGGTTGACAAAGCACCAGGGTTTGGAGTCGATCAAACAGGATTGCCGCTTCGCCTTCGCTGTGCGCTCCACGGCGGCGCACGAGACCGCCCAGGAGGGCGTTACCAAGTTCGCTTGGCCCCCCACCATTCCCTTTCTAGACTTTAATCCGACCATTCTGGAGGCCACGCAGGTTTTTCGATGATTTTCGGGCCAGAGCCTCCGGGGGTGACGGGATAGAAAGGGTTTGGCGGGCTTGGCGGCAGCTTCCGCGTGCCAAAGAATCGGCCGCCCGGTGTGCGGTCGCGGCGTCTTCTGGAACCCATAAAGAAGTAATCGTATTTTCCCTGTAAGCTTCAGCCAAAACTTAGTAAAACTTATTATTGGGTATTCAAAGGGTGGAATTGGTGGGCCAGGAATTACACCTTTACAGCTTGTGAGAAGGTTCATTATAGTCCTGAGACTTGGCCTCTTTTTTGCGTATCTCACCCCCCAATCCCAACAGCTGCCGCGTCCCTGCACGGAATCCCGTGCTTGTGGGCGGAGCAGTGGGGCCGGCTCCACGCTTTGACAGGGAAGGTTTGACCGATGGAACCGAGTTGGCGGAGCTGTATCGATGGCAGGCAAAGCGGTGACGAATCGCGGCACCGTTTCTCCAAAACTGTCAAAACAATGGCCTCGGGGAGTCAAGGCTCCGGGCACGGGACGCGATGTCCGAAAGAGTCCTCAAGTCGCGAGCGGATCCTGACGAGAGGGATGCAGGCGGCGTGCTGATCTGTTGGAATCCCCCGCCGCGGGTACCATCGACATCGTATGTTTCCATTGCCGTGTCATTGGACTGGAGCCGGACTAGCCTATGAAGACGCAGAGAATCGAAGGAGGGTTTCGGGGATCGCCCAAGATGGGATTCCTCGCATCCCCCTCCAATGGAAATCGGACGGGCATCCTCGATGAGCACCTGTTCCACAAGATTGTGCGCATGGAGCAAAAGCGTGCGGTTCGGTCCCATCGGGCCGTGGTGCTTCTGGTGTTCGGCGCCGAGGCCGTCGAGGCGGCCGGCGAGAGAGCCGAAGCCCTGGATGGCCTTGGGGCCGTCCTCCGGGGAACCCTTCGGCAGACCGATGTGACCGGATGGTATGAAAAGGATGCGAGCCTCGGCGTTTTGCTGACGGAGCTCGGGGATACCGATCCCACGACGGTGAGGCGAACGGTCATCGGGAAGATTTCGGAGGGGCTTGGCACGAGGGATGGTTTTCGGTGGGCCGAGTCCATCCGTGTGCAGGCGCAGGTGTCCGGAAACGGCACAGGTGCCGCGGCGAGCTGGATGGACCTGGGTTACATCCTGGAAATGGCTGCCCCAGACCGGGCGCCACGGCCCGGCCCGCGCTCTGGAGGGACCCTGCCTTCGCGCGTCAGGACCGCGTTGTGGATGCTCTGCGACGGCCTTGTGGTCTTGTTGAGCGCTGCCCTTCTGGCTTTCCTTTGGCCGTCTCATGGGCCCGCAGACCTTGCGGGGAGCCTTTTGAACGCCGTTCTTGCCGCGCTGTTGCTCCCGTCTGTAGCGTTCTCCTTTGGACTGCACCGGTTGGAGGGCTCCTGGGCGTCCCCGAGTCTATACAGACAGCCTGCTCTGGCCACGGCGGTCGTCGTGGCCGGTGCGCTTCTCGGGGCTCTCGTCTCGGACCTGCA
>CAZGQL010000328.1:0-1691 GCA_964527905.1 uncultured Syntrophobacteraceae bacterium | reverse complement strand
GGAAATCCCCTTCGTTCTCGACGACCGCGAAGTCATCTTGATCGACGACGTGCTCTACACCGGTCGAACCATCCGCGCCGCCCTGGACGCCCTCGTGGACTTCGGCCGGCCCAAGCGCGTACAACTCTGTGTGCTGGTGGACCGGGGGCATCGGGAGCTGCCCATCTGCGGTCAGTTCATCGGCATTCAGGTTGAAACCCTCGTGGATGAGATGGTGAACGTTCTTCTCGTGGAAAAAGACGGCGTGGATCGGGTCGTGATCGAGAGCCCGCCTTAGGCCGCGCAGGACCCCTTGCCGCCAACGGGGCGTCCGAACCCCGATTGCACGCCCCTCGGGCGTTGCACCGGGCATAACCGTTGTGGAGCCTCACACGCCGTCAACGGCAAGAAACGGTCTTCTTCGCCTGCCCCGGAGGGGTTGCGGGTCGGCGAGCAGGCCGGTTCCCCCGCATCAGCCCAGAATTTGCCTGAGCCGAGAAAGGCTCAGGTTACCTCCCGTCATGACGGCCACCACCTTTTTGCCCACCAATTGATCCCGGATCTTGAAGGTCGCGGCCAAAGCCGCGGCTCCGGCCACTTCCGCGAGATTCTGCGTGTAGCGCAGGGCGAGCAAAACGCCCTCCCGAAGCTCCTCTTCGCTCAGCAGCACCACCTCATCGATTCTTCCTTTGAGGATCTCGTAAGGAATGTCGAACACACTCCGGGCGGCCAACCCGTCCGCGATGGTTTCGGCCGCCGGCACGATGACCCGGCGCCCCTGTCGCCAAGATTCATAGAAGGATGGCATGCGCTCAGCCTGAACACCGATCAGCCTCACGCGACTGTTGATCCCCTCGATCACCTTGGCGACCGCCGCGCATCCAGACCCACCGCCGATGGGCATGATGATCGCGTCCACATCAGGAAGTTCCTCGAAGATCTCCAGACCCATGGTGGCAATGCCGTTGAGCAGGTGCGGCTCGCCGCCCTGTCGCAGATAGTAGTAGCCGGTCTTTTCCGTGAGCTCCTCACAATAATCCTGAGTTTCGTAGAAATCGCTCCCCCGCTCGATCACCTGGGCCCCGTAGGAGAGGATTTCAGCATTGACCTCGGGATCGTTGTTTTCGGGAACGACCACGTGGCAGAAGACCCCCCGCTCCTGGGCCGCCCAGGCCACGGCGAGACCGTGATTGCCCCTGGTCGCCACGGCGATCCCGCTTTTCTGGATTTCGGGTCCGATGTGCGCCATGAAATTCACGGCGCCCCTCACCTTGAAAGAATTGGTGGGAAGGTGGTTCTCGTGCTTGACGAAAATGGATGCCCCGGTGGCTTCGGATAGACGCTTGTAATGGGTCAAGTGCGTGCGCTTGATGACTTGGTCCACCGTGCGCCGCGCCTTGAAAATCTCCAGCATGTTCACCTGGCTGATCAAATCCTCGTGGTGGTGACTCATGTCCCCTTCCTTTCTCGATTTCCCGACGACTCCCCCGGCGTCGCAGGGAGCCGAATTCGGACCTGTACGTCTGGAACCCCCGGTTGGCGATCCAGCACCGGATCACGATCATACCGCTGGACCGACATGCGCCCCCTCGCCTTTCCGACGAAGAAACCGTCCACTCGGACCGCGCAAAAAACGCGGGAGCGCGGAAATCCGTCCCAACCGGACGACACACCTTCCATGCCTGCCCGGAACGTCCAGGCCGCCTCAAACC
>CAZGQL010000327.1:1297-1704 GCA_964527905.1 uncultured Syntrophobacteraceae bacterium | reverse complement strand
GAATGCAAGCCCGAACATCAGGAGAAGCAGCGCGACGACGAGTTGCATACCCGAGTCGCCTAACGACCCGGTTCAGCGGCCCGCCGAAGGCGGGTCCGCTGGAACCGACGGTTAGGCCACGAGTTTGCCTGGCTCGCCTCGTCAACCACGGAAAATAGGAATGTCCCCCAGCCCCAGAAACCGGCTACCTGTGCCACCCGCCGCTTTGCCCTGACCACCCGCGGCCACCCGCTCGCCAACGCTCAGATTCCCGAAAACGAGGGTTTGCTCCCGATGAGGGGATCAGGGTAGCCCCTCACGAACTGGAGGTTGCCATGTGACCAGAGATACTCTTCGAAGAAGATGTTGTTGATCAGAGCCTTGCCGCCGTCCTTCGCCCGAGCGAGCGGCGTGACACGGAACGTGAT
>CAZGQL010000327.1:0-1269 GCA_964527905.1 uncultured Syntrophobacteraceae bacterium | reverse complement strand
GTACCCCGACCACCCGGCGAAGACGGCCCGCGAGTCTTCGGCGTTCATCCAGTTGAAAAACCGGATGCGCTCCGCCGGGATCGGTCGCAGTTGAGCGAGGATCGCGGTCGCTACTTTTAGGTTGCGTTCCTCTTGGAGTGTCCTCTCTTTAACTTCGATCCCGATTGGAAGCGGCTCCACCCGATAGACCTGGGAGGGGTCGGGCGGCGGGGGGAACTGCCACGGCTTTGGGATCGGGGACCACTGCTGCATCGCCTTCTTGCTGGCGATCATCCGTTGTCGCGGAGTGCGTTGCGTCGTAGCCTGGGCCTTGGTGCTGTGTTGCACCAGCACGCTGGCGACCGAGCCAGTGAGACCGACTGCAAGGACGACCCCGGCCGCCACGATAACGAAGGGCTTGCGTTTCATCGTTTGCCTCCGGTCATGGGACGATGGTTCCTTCGACTTTTCATGTTGTTGCCGAGACCTTCCTGTGCACAATGTTCACGCTGCCAAGCGTCTGGTCGGTGTAGAGGTGACTGTTCGGATCCGTCCAGATGATCCGCAATTCCTGGGTGGCACTCTCGATCACGCCTCCATCCTGGACGCTGTTCCACTCAGCATCGGAAAGACTACTTGCCCAATGTGTATCAAGAATCTCGCCACTATCAAGGTGGAACGTTTCTGAATACGCAGCTGGGATCCAACCCGAGTCTCCTGGTATCTGCCTACCCAGGAATACTCGATTCGACAATCGCTCTTGTGCTGTACCAGAAAGAGAGAGTCCACAGTTATGACTCCCGCTTCGAACCTGGTATTCGATCTGGACCCCGGTTTCGCGGTTTGTCGCCACGTCGAATCCTCCTGCCTTCTGGACGCTATCGGCCTTGGCGATGGTGATGTCTTTGGTATGGACCGTTGGGGGCGGTGGAGGCTCTCCTTCGATCGGGTTGAGGTAGGTCACGGTCAGACGGATAGTGTGGGTGCTCGGAACCGAGGATGAGCTGATCATGCTGTTGGCCGTCTCGCCCTGCTCAACGACAATGTAGGGACTCTCGCATCCATCCGCGTATTTCTGCTTGGCCTCCCACTTGTAATTGGAAATCCAATCGTTGTTGTTTGTTTCATCGGCCGTGCATGTATATTCGTCGCCGATGATGGTGGGACTTGGCGCGACGATGATTCCGCTCACGGCCGCGAGAACCGTCGTGGCGGTCATGACGGCTGTGGCGAGAAGACCTCGCACGATGAGGGAACGACGGGAGAATGACCTGCGCATAGAAGCCTCCC
>CAZGQL010000326.1:1484-1709 GCA_964527905.1 uncultured Syntrophobacteraceae bacterium | reverse complement strand
CCGTGCTGGTCAACCGGCCGATCGTCGCGAGCCCCAAAGGCGTGCGGCTCTGCCCGCAGGTCCGCACCGCACGACCCACCGCGAGCAACCTTGCCTGGGCGGTCGAGCGGGTCTACTCCGTCGTCGTGGAGAATCCTCAGGCGACCGTCGAGGAGCTTCAGCAACTCATCCGCGAGAAAGCGGACGCCATCCTCCAGGAGGATGTGAAGACGAATCTCGAGATCG
>CAZGQL010000326.1:0-1384 GCA_964527905.1 uncultured Syntrophobacteraceae bacterium | reverse complement strand
CCCTCGGCGTCATCCGCAGCGCCTTCGAAAAGGATCCCTCCCTCCACGTGTATGCCTGCGAGACACGGCCATTTCTGCAAGGAGCCCGACTGACGGCCCTCGAACTGCACCGAACCGGCATCCCCGTTACACTCATCACTGACAATGCGGCGGGGAGCCTGATGCAGCAGGGCCGGATCGACCTCGTCGTGCTCGGAGCCGACCGCATCGCGGCCAACGGGGACACGGCCAACAAGATCGGGACTTACACCCTGGCGGTGCTGGCCAAAACCCACGCCATTCCGTTTTATGTCGCGGCACCGCGCTCGACCATCGACCCGGGCATTCCCAACGGATCCGAGATCCCCATCGAACAACGTTCGCCCAAGGAAGTCACCCACCTATTCGGCAAGGCCATCGCCCCGGAAGGTGTGGAAGCCCTCAACCCCGCCTTTGACGTGACGCCACACAAGTACCTGTCCGGTATCATCACGGAAGTGGGCATCTTGACCAAACCCTTGGGCAGGGCCATCCGCAAGGCGCTGGCGGCATAAAAACCGGCGGGCTGAATCGCGGGCCCCCATAGCCGGTCCGACGCCGGCCAAACACTTCGAAGGGCACCCGCGGCCATTGGAACCTCTGACGCGCCTCGCCGGGACGCCACCGTCACCGCTGGATGCCAAACCGACCCCAGAATTCGCGTCGAAACCGGCGGGCGGTGCTTAAATGGACGGTCACCACCTGAACATGCTCTAGATCATCCAATTCCGTCGTGACCCAGTCACGAATGTGGTCAAGGCTCCGCATCCAGCGGCGAAAGTGGTCCATGTCGATGAGCTTGGGCGGCTGAATCACAAAACTGCCACCACCGAACTGATGATGACGCTTCCCCTGAATCAATGCGTTGTATTCGGCGGTGTTGACGCCCACCACGGGAACAAAATTGTCGAATGCCCGGACGAGGGCGCCGGTCTTCCAGTGGCCCCGCAGAATCGGAAAGATGCTGATGTTGAAGATGACGTCCACCCCCTGATCGGCGAGCATCCGCGCCGCTTCCGGCTGGCCCCAGAAGTCGATGCAGACGGGGACCCCAATCTTGCCGAAATCGGTTGCAAACGATCGAAACATGCCGTCACCCGGCGAGATCCCGAGATGGGATCGCTCCAGGGATCCCAGATGCCGCTTGCGCTGCCTTCCGATCACATGCCCGGAACGGTCGATGACCGTGGCCGTATTGTAAAGCTTGCCATCGGCACTCTCCACAAGCCCCGCGATGAGGTAACTCCGGTGCTGCCGAGCCGCCGCACCGAGTGCCTCCTCGCCCATGTAGGGAAAAAATTCAGGAAAACAGAGCACGTCCAGCGGTTCCCCCCAGCAGCGCTCCAAAAGTTGCAGGGCATGACCC
>CAZGQL010000325.1:0-1732 GCA_964527905.1 uncultured Syntrophobacteraceae bacterium | reverse complement strand
GATTGCCCGGCAACACCAGCAGCCGTTCCCCCAGCGGCCGCAAAATCTCTCCGCACGCATCCAGTCCCCGTGCCCAGCTCACCAAATCTCCCGCGCAGATGAAGAAATCTGCATCTTGCACCACCACGTTTTCCAGCGTCTTTTTGTCGTTATGCACATCCGAAAAGAGAAAGCAGCGCACGGTTGGGTCTCCTCAAGCGGGGCGTTCCCGAATCGCTCGTTCCCCGGAAGCGAGGCGCGCCGGCCCAGGTTCCGTTCCAGCCCGGACCTCCGGTCGCCCCACCCTCTCTGCTGTTCTACCAGTTCTTTCCCAAAACGCGCTGGCTCGTAGCGGGGGCGCTCGCCAAACCCCGGCGGTCCAAACGGGTCAACCTCGCTACGCAATTTCGGGGCCAACCTGCCGATAGCGCTATCATAAAAGGAACCTGCCCCGCTCTGGACGGTAAGAGAATCCATGTCGAAACAGCCCGATGCTCCCATCAGCCTCAATAGCTGGCTGGAAGAGGAAATGTATAGCCAGTTCGTCAATGGTCAGGCGGCCATCGACGACGCCTGGGTACGGGTCTTCCGGGATCCCGACTACAACGGAAAATCCAATGGCGGCGCCGGCAATGGCGCCCACGCTCCCTCGCCCGCGGTTGCCCATGGCAGCCCTTCGGGATCGCCTGCCAGCTCCGCACCGCCATCCCCCGCTGCCCCCGCACCGGCCGCCCTTCCTCCCTACAAGCCATCCCCGGGAGAGGACCTCGAAGCCATGCGCGGCGTGGCCGGCAAGATCGCGCTGAACATGGACCTCAGCCTCACCGTCCCCACGGCCACCTCCCAGCGCATCGTGCCGGTCAAGGTGATTGACGAGAACCGCTACTTCATCAACCAGCACCAGACCCTCCATGGGCGTTCCAAAGTTTCCTATACCCACTTGATCGCCTGGGCAATCGTGCAGGCTCTCAAGAAGAACCCCACCCTCAATGACGCCTACACCGTCGTGGATGGCGTCCCTCACCGGGTGGTGCGCAAGCAAATCAACCTCGGCATCGCCGTCGACGTCGAAGGCAAGGATGGCAAGCGGTCCTTGCTCGTCCCCAACCTCAAAAACGCCGGCGAAATGAACTTCGCCGACTACCTCAAAGCCTTCTCCGACATCGTCAAGCGCAGCCGCACCGGCAAGCTCACCGTCGACGATTTCGCCGGCACCACCATCTCCCTCACCAACCCCGGCACCGTCGGCACCATCGGCTCCATTCCCCGCCTCATGGTCCATCAGGGAGCCATCATTGCCACCGGATCCATTGACTATCCCCCCGAGTGGCAAGGCGCCTCGCCCGAAGTCATCGCTCAGCTCGGCCTCAGCAAGGTCATGACGATGACCTGCACCTATGACCATCGCATCATCCAGGGCGCCGAAAGTGGCATGTTCCTCGGAGCGATCCACGAGTTCCTCCAAGGCGAGCACGAGTTCTACGACCAGATCTTCCGCGACCTGGGCTTGGCCACCAATCCCGTCCGCTGGGCCCGCGACCGCCAGTCTGCCGCTACCGCCGCGGGCGCCGCCAGCGGCCGCGAATCCGATATCGTCAAGCAGGCCGCCGTTCTCCAGTTGATCAACGCCTACCGCGTCCGCGGCCACCTCATCGCGGACCTGAACCCCCTCGGCGTCTCCCTCGGCTACCACCCCGAGCTTGATCCCTCCACCTACGGCCTCACCATCTGGGATCTCGAGCGCGACTTCATC
>CAZGQL010000324.1:1419-1785 GCA_964527905.1 uncultured Syntrophobacteraceae bacterium | reverse complement strand
CCCATCTACACGGGCAAGGTGGTGTTCCAGGGGACCACCTACGAGGGCGAGCACGAAGCCATCGTGGACATGGAGACCTGGAAGAAGGTCCAGGCAATTCTGCGGCGCAACCGCCTGAACGGCGGCACCCTTGTCCGCAACAAGTACGGCGCGCTGCTCAAGGGGCTGATCTTCTGCACGCCCTGCGGCACGGGGATGACGCACTCCTGCGCCAATAGAAAAAACGGCAAGAGTTACCGATATTACGTCTGCCAGACAGCCCAGCAGCGAGGGTGGGCGAAATGCCCGACGAAGTCCGTCAACGCCTACGACATTGAGAGCGCGGTGGTGCAGCACATCAAAGGGCTGGGCGCCAACCCGGCGGTT
>CAZGQL010000324.1:0-1392 GCA_964527905.1 uncultured Syntrophobacteraceae bacterium | reverse complement strand
GGAACAAGCCGAAGCCCGCCTGCATGAGCTTGAAATGGAGCGGAAAGCAGCGGAGCGGGAACTTAAGCGGCTTCACGCCCAGGTCCGAAAGCTCCTGGGCGGTGCACTACCGGCCGGAGCCTCTGAAATCGCGACCGACCGCCTGGCGGATTTGCAGGAGCGGATTCGCACCACCGAGCAGCGCATGACGGCCATCCAGGAGGAGATCATCGTGCTGGGCAAGACGACCGTCAAAGAGAGTGATCTGACGCAGGCATTGGCGGACTTCGACGAGGTGTGGAACTCGCTGTCCTCCAAGGAGCAGGCGAAGATCATCCATATTCTCGTCGAACGAGTGGGGTTCGACGGCCGGGACCAGTCGGTGACGGTTACTTTCAGAAGCGAGGGTCTCAAGCAACTTTGCCAGAGAACAGCCGCCTGAAGGAAGAGGAGGGTTATTTCGAATGGATGAAACGAAGCTTGAAGTGCGCTTCACGCTTGCCCCCCGACGGGCCACACACGGCTCGCGCCAGGGAGCGGGCCAACAGCAGGATCAACAAACCTCACCGGGGCGGGTTCCTCGGGTCTCTCGGCTGCTGGCCCTGGCCATGCGCTTCCAGGACATGGTCGACCGGGGCGAGGTGCGGGATTTCGTCGATCTGGCCCGACTCGGGTACGTGACCCGCGCCCGGATCACCCAGATCATGGACTTGACCCTTCTGGCTCCCGATATTCAGGAGGAGATCCTGTTCCTGCCCCCGACAACCGCAGGCCGCGATCCCATCAAGGAAAAGGAAGTCCGAGCCATCGCCGCCATTCCCCACTGGCATCGGCAGCGGAAGGTCTGGAGTACTGTTCGCGAATCAGCGTCACTTCCTCTGTCCTGAAAAGGTCAAAACCCTTTCTTATCCTCAGCTACTCTTGTATTTGAAAGACGTTTTGGGCTATGAATGGGCCGTAGACATTCTGCCTACGAACGGCCAATGCAGTCTTCATGCAACAGCATTCTTTCCCGCTCGGCCATCGAGATCAGACCTGGAGGGCAGATCAATGGCGACACTCAATTTCAAGCGGTTCTCACATGTCAACGATCTGAAAGCCATTCATCACGACTCGCTAGTCAGATTCCTGGCTCCGCACGCGGCATACCTCGGTGCAAAAGGATTTGCTCTTCCATCGGAAGGCTCGTCCGACGGCTTCGACTACGAGGCGTTGACGAGTCTTTTTCTTTCCACTGACGACATGCCCCAGGACCTCGTCGAGGCGCTGTATCAGGTCAACGAGATGGCGACACCCGAGGGAATGCAGGATCTTCTGGAACGCTGCGAGGATGCGGGTGTAGGCCTTGTCCTTGGAGAAGAACCAGCACCCACGGACGTTGCCGTACAAGCCTGGCTCCAGGCTCCAGAGATA
>CAZGQL010000323.1:0-1795 GCA_964527905.1 uncultured Syntrophobacteraceae bacterium | reverse complement strand
GGTCCCCCGCCTCCAAGACAGGAGCCAAACAGATGTCCCGCAAAGATGCTCACGCTTTCGCCGCCTCCCTCGCCGCCACGCTTATGGTCTCGATCGTCGTCTTCCAGGCAGGGGATGGAACCTTCGGCGCCGTCCCCGCCGATGAAATCGACGGCGACGAAGTGGTCATTGTGGGAGAGATCGATCCCTTTCAGTGAGGCCTCAGCCTTACGTCGCAAAGGCTTGGGTGGCGCGGTTTCGCGCCTCCCGGGCCCTTTGCCATCTGTCGCTCCGACAGACGGGACCATGGTGCCGACGCGAGGTCGGCATCCCAGCATCGCCATTTAGAAAGAGGCCGCGGTGCACCAACGCTAGGCTTAGGATTTTCGGCCATGGATGTGGTCGGCCTGCCTGCTTCTGAGCTACCCGCCAGGAGCGCGATTGATCGTTTTCGTTCGAGCTCCGATATTGTCTTCAGCAAAAAAAGGAATGCCCGACTTGCTCTACAAAGATTTGATCGCAACCTACGGCTCGTCCCTCAGTGGCCGGTCTTCCTTGGAGGACGACATGGTCTGGCATCTGGTCCCATCGGATGAGCTGACCAGATTTCGGCGCTATGCGCTCGAAGCCCTCCAGCAGGCCAAAGTTTACCTGCTTGATCATAATGCTGCGAATTACGCCGACACCTTGCATGACGCCCTGCAAGAGCGGGCGCAGGCCGTTGGATCGCAGGCCATGTCCTACCTGGGCGAGATACAATTTCCTGCAAAGGTCACCTGGGTGGAGTTCGACTATAGAGAACTCGCTGTCGCACGCTTCGAGCGGGGCGCACCCTCGACCGCCCACGATGATCGGCCCATCGGGTCTGGCGTGCACGGTTTCCTGATTGATGATCGAGAGGTCGACCATCTGAGGATTACCATGTTCGCGCGGCCCGACGGCGTAAGGGCGATGGACCCGATGAGCTTCATGCGGCTCAATCGAACGGGTCAAGGATTGCTGGACTATGAAGACGTCAAGTTCGAGTTCAACCCGTCCATGATGCGCTACCGGGCCATCTGCGGTGACTCCGAAGAGGCGATCGAGGCCCGGCGGACAATTCACTTGATCAACACCGGGAGTGAACTTTTCATCCCCTGTGCGCTATTCGCGATGCTGGTCTCGCCAGATCTGGGAGGGATCATCCCCAGTGAGAGCGACACTTTCACGGCGAAAGAGACCAAGACCGCACGCAAGTTTGGCAAGTCGTGGATCCTTGGCGCCCAGAAATCTCATCTGACCATCCGTATCGGCCCGCAGGCCGCTGCGCACATGGCGGAAAGAACCGCTCGCCTCGAATTCGAGAGGCAGACGCTTGAGGCGCGGAACGGCCCTGTTCGTCATTGGGTGTCCGAGCATGAGCGGCACTACCGAAGCGGCAAAGTCGTTCTGGTCAAAGGGCATCACCGGGGCCAAGCACCTGACCCCAATCTGCCGACACGGGTGATGGGGCCAAAACGCGAGGAATTCGAGTTTGACCTCTCCGAGGTCGTACCATCAAGAACCGACTGATCGGGTCGTCGGCAACTTCATACGGCTAGATCGTCTTTCGACTTCCCAGCAGCCAGCGCCTCCACGAACCACTGCGGTTTGCGCCCGCGGCCCGACCAGGTGAGCGCCGGGTTCTCAGGGTGCCGGTACTTCGCCGCTGCCGGTGCACGGGAGGATTTCGTCTCGGTGCCGACAAGTTCGGTGAGGGAGTAGCCCAGTTCCCGGGCGAGAGCTTCCACCTTGGCGCGGGCTTCCGCCTTCTGCCGATCCTCGAATGTGGAAATCG
>CAZGQL010000322.1:0-1796 GCA_964527905.1 uncultured Syntrophobacteraceae bacterium | reverse complement strand
GGGCGTCACGAGGTTGATCCAGTAAGCGCTGGCCCCCTTGGCCACCCAGGGCACTGGGATGAAGGCACGCCTCGGGATCTCGGCGGCATCGGCATAAAGGTCCATCAAGTCGCGAAACGACAGGATGTCAGGGCCCCCGATCTCCGTGCTCAGTCCGAGGGTGCCCTCCACGTCGAGGCATTCCGACAGGATGCGGATCACGTCGCCCACCGCAATGGGTCGGATGGGCTTTTGGACCCACTGGGGAGCCATCAGGACGGGCAGTCGCTCGGTCAGATGACGGAGGATTTCAAACGAGGCGCTTCCCGAGCCGACGATCAGGGTGGCTCGAAGCCAGGTGAGCGGCACGGAACCGGCGCTCAGAATCCAACCGGGATCCAGTGCACGGCTGCGCTCCCCTGCCGATCCTGGGGGAACGGCGGGTTGCGATGGACCGAGATAGATGATCCGCGCAGGGTTTGCGATCCGGGATGCACGCAAGAGATTACGGGCTGCCGCGGAGGCGTTACAGCCCGGTTCAGGGGACTTGGTGCGGCTCATCAGCCAGTAACAGACGGAGCAGCCGTCCAGTGCCCGGGTCAGATCTTGCTCCCTGCAGGCGTCAGCGGCTACGATTTCAAGGCGAGGAGACGCCGCCCAGGGACGCCGGCGCAGCTTTTCCGCCGACCGGGCGATGGCCCGCACGTTCAGGCCGCGGCCCAACAGATCTTCAACGAGTCTTCCCCCCAGGTAGCCCGTGGCGCCCACAACGGCAATGGGGCCCGTGGAAGGCTTGTCGGAAACACGCATTGGAATGTCCTGCTCAACCGGCCATCCGTGGCAAAGGTTTCTCAGCTTTGCCAACCGGGCCATCCTATGTTTAAATGACTTTTAGGTTCGATTTGCCCTATCCGGTCTAGACCGTCCCAAACAGGAGGGGGTGAGTATGTCGGTGATCATTTTCTGTTTTGATCCCCGCTGGCCGGGGACCTTCGTCCCCTATCGATCCAATGTAACCATCCGGCATTTCACGGTCCAAAGGACCGACAGCATCCCCGTTATCGCCCAGAGGATCCGGTCCGTCGCGGGGAGCGACCTGATTGAGACGCTGTACCTGTGCGCCCACGGCAACAGCGGCTACCTGCAGCTCGGGACGGGACTGACCACGGCCACAGCCATGTCCTTTTCGGTGCTTCGGGGCCGGTTCGACTTCATGGGGATGATCCAGATCCACGGCTGCGGGGTCGCCAGTTCCACGAGCATCACCGCTCCAGGCGGCACCGTCGAGCATCCCGTGGTCGTGCCGGGAACATTCACCGGCTCCGGCATGGGACTGGAGCTCCTGCGGGCCCTGGCCGACTCTACGGGTGCGTTGGTCGAAGCCGCTATCAACGCCCAATACGACGATCCCTTATACACCTACGAAGGGCCGACGGTGGTCGTCGGAAGAGGTGGGTCATACGCGTCCAGCCAATGAGGCGCATGTCCCCGATGAGTTTCGGCGGCCTCGGGCCGAAGGCCACATCGAAGTCGAACACGTGCGGGCGCCCTGCTGTCTTGTCCATGGGAAGCGTTGGCCGCGAGGTTCCCGAAGTTGGATCGGCCCGCTGCGGGGACGCCGACGACGGTCAGGAGGCGCGGCTGCCTTTCTGGATGAATTTATATCGAGAACACCAGCCAGATAGCTGGGTTGGTTAGCGACGATACCTACCGGTAGACCATTGAAACGGGCAAAACCTACAATGATATTTTTGGCATAGTTGCGTTGTACTTCGAAAAACTCGTTTTCGTCAACCACAGCGTGTATTACATCAAGT
>CAZGQL010000321.1:888-1815 GCA_964527905.1 uncultured Syntrophobacteraceae bacterium | reverse complement strand
CCCTGATGGAGGCGAAGCGACGCCTCGACGAGTCCGGGAAGCTCGACGTGGATCCTTCGACCCTGGAGCGCATCCACGGTCTCATGCGGGAAATCCCGGGAACAGGGCCTCGGGAGACGGAGCCGGTGCGCGAGGAGCGTGCCGCTCGCGGGATAAGCCCCAGGCAATTGGTGGGGCAGCCCGCCGGGCCCGGACTTGCCCGGGGCCCCGCCCGGGTCATTGAGGACCCCGCTTCCCTCCATGAATTCCGGCGGGGGGACGTCCTGGTTTGCGACGCGGTGGATCCCAACATGACCTACGTGGTGCCGCTCGCAAGCGCCATTGTCGAGCGGCGGGGCGGCATGCTGATCCACGGGGCCATCATCGCCCGGGAATACGGACTGCCCTGCGTCACGGGCGTCCCCGAAGCCACCCGATGGATCCAGACGGGTGACCAGCTCACCGTCGACGGATTCCTGGGCATTGTCTCGGTGGGGTCTGATTCGATCGCCGCGGGCGCCGAGCCGTGAGCCGCTTTGCGGGTGCCCCCCACCGCCCCCTTTGCCGCATCCTGATCGTTGCGGCCGTCATCCTGGTCCTGGAGGCGAGCATGTCCGGTCCCGCCGCAGCCGATTCCCGTCTGGCCCCCTGCCCCGAATCCCCCAATTGCGTTTCCAGTCTGGCCCTCGGCGGACGGGCGGCCATCGCGCCGCTGCGCATCGAGGGCTCTCCGGTCGAATCCTTCGCGTGCCTCGCGCGACTTGCGGCCGCCATGAAACGGGCGCGGGTGATCACCGCGGAAGAAGGTTTCGTGCACCTGGAATTCAGGACCCTCCTGGGGTTCGTGGACGATGTTACCTTCGAGCTGGACCCCGGCGGGAAGGTCATTCACATGCGATCCGCCTCGCGCCTCGGTTACTGGGACCTTGGGGTGAACCGGCGCCGGCT
>CAZGQL010000321.1:0-860 GCA_964527905.1 uncultured Syntrophobacteraceae bacterium | reverse complement strand
AGCGGTCCTGCCGTTGAGGTTCGAGGAGGCACCTTGCGCCATCTGGTCCTGGTCCTGGGCGATCAGCTGGACCGTTTCTCGTCGGCTTTCCGGGGCTTCGACCGGTCCCTCGACCAGGTGTGGATGGCCGAGGTCGAGGAGGAAGCCACCCACGTCTGGTGTCACAAGGCCCGGATCGTTTTTTTTCTTTCCGCCATGCGCCATTTCCGAGACACCCTGCGCCGGGACGGTATGGTGGTCCACTACCACGAGCTGGGCGAATCCAGGGATCAGGACCGCGGCCGGGGCTTTGCCGATGTCCTGACCCGGGATCTCGAACGTCTCCGCCCCGAAAAATGCCTCCTCGTCCAGCCGGGAGACCATCGGGTCCTGGAGGACCTCACCGGCCTTGCCGGGCGGACCCAAACGCCGCTCGAAATCCGGACGGATGAGCATTTCCTGAGCAGTCCGTCCGAGCTCTCGCAGCTCGCGGCCGGCAGAAAAAAGGTGCTCCTGGAGCACTTCTACCGCCACATGCGACGGAAGCTGGGGATTCTCCTCGGCGCGGACGGCCAGCCCATCGGGGGCCGGTGGAACTTCGACCGCGAGAACCGCAATCCCCTGCGGCCCGAAGACGCCCGCACCCTCCCACGCCCGCCCCTTTTCGCCCCCGATGAGACGACCCGGCAGGTCATCCGGATGGTTGAACGACGCTTCGCCGCCCATCCGGGGACCCTGGACCGGTTTTCCCTGCCCGTGACTCGGGAGGACGCCCTGCGCCTGAGGGATTCCTTCATCCTGGACAGGCTCGCGCTTTTCGGTGACACCCAGGACGCCATGGTGACGGACGAGCCGTTTCTGGCCCATTCGCGCCTGTCGGC
>CAZGQL010000320.1:0-1930 GCA_964527905.1 uncultured Syntrophobacteraceae bacterium | reverse complement strand
GGCCATGGGCGGCTACAACAGCTCCATCTACCTCGGGATGATGCTCGGGTCCCTGGTCATGGGACTCCTGATCGGCCGGATCGGCTTCCCGGGAGTCTTCACCTTGGCCGCCCTCATCAATCTGCTCATAGCCGCCGCTTTTCAGCTGATCTTCAGTTCCAAGCGGCTTCGGGCCATCCCCCCGGTTTGAACGGCATCAGGAGTCCTCATCGCTCATCGCTGCGGCCAACATCCTTCCAGAAGGGGCGGGCCATACCCTGTCGGAAGGCTTCCAGGGCCTCAGGGGAGGAATGGATCCGCAGGTTGCTGTAGGAGTCGTCGGGATTGCGCCACCGTTCGTGCCAGTAAACGGCCGCTTTGATCCGCGTGTACTCCGTTTCAATGGCCGCGAACGCCTCCCGGAGCCACTCCGCTTTGCTTCCCGACAGGGGAAATTCCCCAACGGCCCACTCGGCGATCACGACCGGTTTGTCCGGGTCCAGCTTGCAGATCTCCTGATAGGCGTTGTCCATGACCTGATGAAAACTGAGCCAGTCGTCTTCAGCCGTCTGCTTGCCATACGCGCTCAGCCCGAGCCAGTCGACATATTCGGGGCCGGGATAGTATTCCGGGAGGATGTTCCACGGTTCGTCGGGATAGGAAAAGTTGTTGGCGTGGAACCCCCAGAGCAGGTTGGAGGCGCCTTGAGCCCGAACCCGGTCGACGACGTATCGAAACGCAGCTTTGTAGAGGGCCGGACCTGGGGCGGATCTCCCCGTCGGATGAGTTTCGCCGTTGTAGTAGCACCCCGACCATGGGAACCAGCAGCCGTTCATTTCGAGCCCCCATGACACCAGGATGGGTTTGCCGTGGCTTCTCGCGGCCTGCGCCCAGGCGTCGATGTATTCGTTCCAGGCTCCCGCGAGGATCGCGTTGAGCGCAAAGCGGTCCGGCCCCGCCTGTTCCTTATAGGGTCTGTCCCAGGGGGACCAGAACACCAGGGGAATGGCCCTGTGGCGCGCGACGATCGTGACGTTTTTCACCGGAAAACTCTGCTCGCCCCAGAAGCTCGAGAAGGCGATGATGGACATCCGTTTTCCGGCCAGTCTTTCGAATTCCTCGACGGCATCGAGGGTGACCGCGTCCTCGGTGAGGCCGAAGTCGATGTAGGCGCCTGCATAGGCCCCGCTGGCCGGGAAGACCGAGGCGACGGAGGGTTCCGAAAGGACCGATTCGGTCTTCCCCCCTGAGCATCCCCCTGCAAGGCAGGTGACCATCAGAACGCACCAAACCGCCAGGCGGGACCTCTTGAATCGCGTTTGAGAGCGACGGCCGCACATGTTCCAGGTCACTCTCAGGCCCGGCTCGGGACGGAGGCCGTGCGGTCCAGTTTTCCCCAGGTCACCCACGCTCCCTGGACGGCCTTCACGATCGATTTCCAGATCACCCAGCTCAGCAGGGGGCGGTAAATGAAGCGCATGGGAACGATTCGAAGCGCGCTGCGGAGCCGCTCGCCTTCCATATGGCAGGCAAGCCCGGCGAGGAGCAAATCCATGAACAGAAAGGTCACGAAGTAGGTGTAGATGGCATCGCCCACGCCCAGGAAAAGGGAGCAAACGAGCAGAAAGTCAACCAGGGGACTGATGGCGACCAGCAAGATCTGGAAAAACCAGATGCTTGGAAGGCTGAACCAGCCCAGGGCCCCGAAATGGGGGTTGAACACCATGTCCCGATGTTTCCAGAGGCATTGAAGGGTCCCGAAAGCCCAGCGGAACCGCTGTTTGATGAAGGCTCTCACCGTCTCCGGCGCCTCCGTCCAGGCCACCGCCGTGGGCACGTAGGCCACGCGGAAGCCCGCCCGGTGCAGAGCCAGCGTGAGGTCCGTGTCCTCGGCCAGGGTGTCCGTGCTGATGCCTCCCGCAGCCAGGACCGCACTTTTTCTGAGAGCGCT
>CAZGQL010000319.1:0-1982 GCA_964527905.1 uncultured Syntrophobacteraceae bacterium | reverse complement strand
CACACGGAGAGCACGGAATCTGCGGGAAGGAGATTCACGAGCGTCCCGGCGCTCTCAAAGGGGATGCGGTAGTTTCGAGAGGCCCGCGCGCCTCTAGGGAACGCCGTTCCAGCGTTCAAGTCCTGAATATCATCGCTCGGCTTCAGTCGTCAACAGAGAAGTTTGAAACCCAAAGATCAGAGCGTTACCTTCCCGGTCTTGGCGATCCGCGCAATGAACGGCCCTTCGTGCGATTCGAGGATTCGGTAGATCGCTGGAAGGGCTGTGACGAAGACGGATGCGATCTCCGCGCCTCGTAGGTTTCCAGCCACGAGGATGAAGACGCGCGCCCCGCTGGACCTGAGCGCCGCGATTTCCAAAGGCCTGTACCGGAGGCGCTGGTCCTTGGTGAAAACGACCCACCCCTGCTGCCCAATCTTCGTCAGCCAGACGCTATCTTCTTCATCGCGCCTGAAGTGGTCGTCGTGGATCTCAACAGTCAATCCCTCTGCAACAAGGACACCACGGAGTGGTTCCACGCCCAAGGATCTGTCGATGAAGAAGACAGTACCGTCAGGCGGCTTCGCAGCGGATCGCTTCTTCGACGGCACTTGTCTCCAATCGGAAATCCCGAGCAAGCTCAGCGACCGAGTCGCCCGCCCTATACCGTTCGTAGATCGCGGAGACGGGAATGCCAGTGCCGACAATGACAGGCCGGCCGAAGGATACCGTTGGGCTCATGACGACCAGGCGTGGATCGGATTTCGGGGCAACGTCGGACTCTGTGTCCCGGGTGAACGGGTACAGTTTGATGGGCAGCCCGCGGGTATCACGTTCGATCCTTTGGAGGTAGACGCTGATGATCTCTTTCACTGCCTGCTGACCCTCCCGCGACGCATTGATCATCTGACCGTAGCGCTCAACAAAAAGATCCAGTCCATCGGTTTGAAATGCCTGGTCGATGAGCGGACGCTCCACATGGAATTCACGCCGGACGTAGTCCAGCGCTCGCCGCACCTTGGGAAGCTTGACCCCATGCCGGCGCCGGATGGCCGCCAGGACGTGCGCTTCGACGAGGTTGAGAAAGGAGAGATACTGGCCCTTCGGGTCATCCAGGTGGATCAGCGGCGAGGATTTGCGCTGCTGGCCCGACACCGGGTAGAGTCGACCGGACACCCAACTCCGAAGCGTGACTTCGGGCATGCGCACATAGTGTGCCGCCTCCGCCACGGTGTAGGCTGGCTGGACACGCGGATCATCTGCTCGATTGAATGCCGAGGTCCGTTTCACGGCCATCACTCCCTCCAAAACATTATCAGGATTTCGTGTTGAGGTCACAAGGCCGGTCGGGGCAGGGCTTGGGCACGATGGGCAGGATCGTCGCTCATATAGGAGCAACGAAAATCTTCTCTATGCAACATACTGCACACCATGGACAGGAAAACCAAAAACATCCTGCCCATGCTGCCCATCCTGGCATGTCGTTGAATCGGCTTGCCGAAGCATGGGCGCGATTCGGCGTCCATCATGCCCATGAAAACAGGGAACTTGGACTCCAAGTGGACTCCATTTGGACTCCAGGCGAGCATCGCAAGCCCGTAAGTCACTGAAAATACAAACTATTGTGCGTTTGGTGTGCTACCTTGACACGGTAGAGGTCTGGCGTTCGAGTCGCCACGGGCCCACCATCCCGGGTTCTTGTGCGTGGGCCACTCCGCCGCCAGACAAGTCGCGCCGGGGAGGCCGCATACGCACCCCGATCTGCGCCATGCGCGCCGGACACGCCGTAGCCCACCAACCTCCAACGCCGCCGCTCCGCGTTCCAGGGCGGCCTCTGCGAACCCTCGTCGGCCGCCGCAATCCTTCGCCTCCAGCTCGAGTTGCCGCTCACGGCCACACCCCACCCGACTCGCGGACCCCGCCTCCGCGCTTGCCGGCGCCTTCCCTCCTAGTGTAGTGTAGCGCAAATAAGGTTAGAGAATAGTTTTCTGTGCTCTCCGCGC
>CAZGQL010000318.1:0-2001 GCA_964527905.1 uncultured Syntrophobacteraceae bacterium | reverse complement strand
ATCGGAGCATCTCGATGAAGGTGTGCAGCACGACGGCTCCCCAGATATCGTCAGTGAAGTACAAAAAGTATGTTCCATGGCCGCACAGCGACTTCGCGTAGGCGAAGTATTCATGCTCTTTGGTATCCAACTTCCTGATGGTAACGGTCATGTGAGGCTCCAAAGATTGTCATACTACCGGCCGAAGTCACCCGTAAGTGTTGTACGGCAGCTCGGCCGGTCCGGTTTTCGCTATCGTTCGATGGCCGCTTTGACATGTTCGGCCTCCACCTGGGGGCTCTTGCTCATGTAGGCACCGGTCATGGCGCTCGAGGCAATCACGTTGATGGCGCGCATGATGCCGCCGGAGACCTGATGGATGAGCTCCAGGGCGTTCTTGGTGAACAGCGGGGTTGTATTCCCGCAGCGGCGGATACGCCCTTCGATGTAGGCGAACGTTTCCTCTTTGGGCAGGCCTTCGAGGTGGATGGTCATGGTGATGGAGTTTGCGAGGGGCTCCAGGATGGAGAGGCCGAACTGCATGCCGAGCTCCTCCCTTCCGCAGATCAGCACGCTGAGAGCGTTGTAGGAATCGATCTCGAAGTTGGTCAGGAGGCGGATTTCCTGCAGGACCGCATTGCTGAGGTATTGCGCTTCGTCGAGTAAAAGAATTGGATGGATGCGGCTCTGGCGGTTGAGGGAGAGCACCCGTTCCTGGATCATACGGAACATGCGGGAGCGTCTGAACACGGGCTCGAGGCCGAGGGCGGCGCAGAGATGGGTGTAGAACTCGCTAAGGCCGATGGAGGTGTGGCAGAGGTAGAGGGGTTTGTAGAGGCCGCTGTGCAGCGAAGTGCAGAGTTTACGGAGGAGGCAGCTTTTTCCGGTACCCGATTTGCCCATGAGCAGCCCGATGCCGCGGGTTTCCACCAGGAGCTGGGCGGAGCTCAGGGCGCGCTCCAGGGAAGGGAGTCCAATCAAGTGCTCGGGGGCGATCTCCTTGGAGAAGGGGAGCTGGGTGAGGTTGAAATGACTCAAGAGGTCATGGGTGGTCATGGGAGTTTCCTTTTTGCGGATAGAGTTTGGACGCGGATAAGGCGGCCTTGGTGGGAGAGGCCGCCTGGTGTTTGACGTGTCTGCCTGCGTCGTCGCGCTCGCTGAGCCCCGAGTCGGGGTCGTTCCTGAGGGTCCTCTTGACGCGGGTGTTGGCGTAGGTGTCGACGACGCGGGCTTCGCCGTAGGATTTCTTGTCGCATAACAACTCCAGTTTCCGGGCGGCCGCAAAGGGGTTGAAGCGCACGGTGATGTTTTTACCCTTCAGGGCGACGGGGACCTCGTAGAGCACGCCGTCCAGGGTGAAGGTGCAGTCGGCGTACACACGGCGGCGCACCTCGTGCTTGAAGATCTCGTCGAGGTCGATCGTGGGATCGAGGTGGATGACGTGGTGAGCATGCGAAAGCCACGCTTCCAGGGGCGTTCGGCCCCCCAACCCCCGATGGGGCGAACGGTGGTACTCGCTCTCAAGCCACGTGTGGAAGCGGGCGTTGAGGTCCGCAAGACTCCGGATAGACTCCTTGTGAAGGGGACGGAGGAACGCGTCGCGGATCGTGCGAAAAATTCTCTCCACTTTTCCCCGACTTGATGCATGACCGACCCGGGAGTGGATGAGGGGGATGCCGAGGATGGAGAGGATGCGCAGGGTTTCGGAGGACACAAAAGCTGAACCGTTGTCGCAAAATAAGCGGCCGATTCTCCCGTGAGACAACAGCACATGCCGCAGGGCGTATTCGAACTCAAGGGACCCCTCCCGGAAGGAAAAAGCCCCGTAGAGCACGCGGCGGGTGGCGTCGTCAAGGAGCAGGAGCAGGATCGTTCTCCTTCGTTTTCCCCGCTCATCGGCAAGCTCGAAGGCGTGCATCATGTCGGCCTGCACGCACTCCAGGGGATACCTGAAGGCAAACTTCAGCTGCAGGGTCTGCTCCGTAGTGCGAAGGCGGTTTTGGCGCGTGAGGTCTGCGGAAC
>CAZGQL010000317.1:0-2003 GCA_964527905.1 uncultured Syntrophobacteraceae bacterium | reverse complement strand
CAAGTTCAAAAGGGAATCCCGTGTGATCCGGGAGCGGTCCCGCCGCTGTGAACGGGGACGAAATCCGATCAGGCCACTGTGACGCGTCACGCGTCGCGGGAAGGCTCGGAGAGTAGGATGATCCGTGAGCCAGAAGACCTGCCTGATGAAATGAGGTGAGTCGGCACGTGGAGATGCCGGGTCAGCCATTCGGGGATCAAGTGAACCAGGGTGCAATCCTTAGGGCGGAAGCTCTAAGGATTTTTTTTTGGGCCGAAAAGGCGCGTCGGCCCGCACCATCTGTCTCCTCATCGCAACCCTAACCCTATGAACCGCCCGGGGGGACGCCACACTCCCGGGCGGCCCCCAACGGACAGAGGTGCTGAATGAAAACCGGCTTGATCCTCTATCTCACCGAAGAAGCGCACGATCGGCCTCGCCAAGGCGTGGAGGACCTGATCGAAACCTCCCGGGCCCTGGGGGTTTCCTCGGTCAGCGTCGCGGTTTCTCAGGAGGATGTCGCTTGCGGGTGGGCCCACCTGGTGGCCGAGGGCATTCAGGAAGTACTTTTCATGACGGTCAGTTACGACGCGGCTAAAGGCAGTTTCGTATCCTGTGGAGCGCCCCTGCGGCTGTGCGGGTGAATCGATGAGCGAGAGGCAAGCTCGCTTTCGAGCACTCACCAACATGGGGCCGCTCGGCGTTCGGCAGATGTGGACCGTGGAGTCATCTAGTCCGGGAAAACAACGTTCAACGAAAAGGAGGAGGATTGAATGAGTGGAAAGGCATTAATGGCTGCATTGGCTCTGCTGGGCGTCCTACTGGGGATGCGGGTGGATGCGACGGCCGCCCACGGCGAGAAGCGGGCCGAGAAGCGGGCGATTCTACTGGCAGCGTTTGGAACGACGGTTCCCGAGGCCCAGAAAGCCCTGGATCAGGTGGAAGTCCGAGTCAAGAAGCTCTTTCCCGGCGTTGAGGTGCGCTGGGGATACACCTCACGCATCGTGCGAGGCAAGCTCGCCAAACAGGGGAAGAAACTGGATTCTCCGGAAGCGGCGTTGGTGAAGCTCATGGAGGAGGGTTTCACCCACGTGGCCGTCCTCTCCCTGCACACCATTCCCGGCGAGGAATTCCACGATCTGTCCCGGAACGTCCATCTGATGGGGCAGATGGCTGGGGGCTTCGATAAGATCCTCGTCGCCCTGCCCCTTCTCTCGTCACACGAGGATCGCCTGCGGGCCGCCAAGGCGATGCTGCAGCACATTCCCGCCTCCCGCAAGCCCCAGGACGCCGTGCTCCTCATGGGACACGGCAGTCCCAAACACCCCGCGGATGCCATTTATGCCGCCATGAACCAGATCCTCATGGACCAGGATCCCAATGTGTTCGTGGCGGTGGTTGAAGGGTATCCCACCCTCGAGGAGATCCTGCCGAGACTGGAAGCGAAAAAGGTAAAGAAGGTGTATCTCATCCCCTTCATGGCCGTGGCCGGAGACCACGCCCGAAATGACATGGCCGGGGACGAACCCGACAGCTGGAAGTCCATTCTGACCAAAAAGGGAATCGCCTGCGAGGTCGTCATGAAGGGGACCGCCGAATACCCCGAAATCGTGGACATCTGGCTGGACCACCTGAAGACGGCCTTGGACCATCTCAACTGATGTGAAATCGGATCCGCCGAGGGGCTTCCATCGAGCCCGACAGGAGGCAACCACTCAAAAACCTGTTTGACCCACAACCTTGACTGTTACTGCATCGACCCAAGGGAAGGGAGTGAAAAACTCCCACCGCCCCGCGACTGTGATCGGGACGAAAGCCGCATCCATGCCACTGTCATGCCTCAGGCGTGATGGGAAGGCGCGGCGAGTAGAGTGATCCTCAAGCCAGGAGACCTGCCCTACCGGTCAAGAACGGCAGCCTTCCGCGGGGGAGGTCCTGGCGCCATTTGTTTCCTGTTGTTTTGCGCTTGACACCCTCCGCATCCGCTGAGGCGTGTTTAGCGCGGGTCACTACTCCTCAGTTTC
>CAZGQL010000316.1:0-2024 GCA_964527905.1 uncultured Syntrophobacteraceae bacterium | reverse complement strand
TCCGCCCAACGGGACTCGACTCCTCGAATTGCTTTCGCAGGCGGCGTGCAAACCCCCCGATGACCGTGACCGGGTTGCGCACTTCGTGGGCCACCCCTTGGGAGAGTCGCCCCAGGGCGGCAAGCCAACGCGATTGCTCCAGTCTCTCCCGAGTGTGCTTCAATTGGTCCTCGGTTGTCAGACATCGGTCCTGCAGCCGTGTGTAGAGGCGCGCGTTTTCGAGAGCGGTGGCGACTTGATTGGCCAGGATCTTCAGGAGCTCGAGGTCCTCCTCATCGAACCCGGCGCCGCTCTGCTTATTGAGGATTTCCAGGACCCCGTTGAGCTTTCCCTGGAACACGAGCGGGACGCACAGGATGGACCGGGTCTTGAAACCGGTGATTTCATCGACGGAGCGGGAGAATCTGGGGTCATGGTCCACATCGGGGATGATGAGGGGCTCTCCGGTCCGGGCCACCCATCCGGCGACCCCCTGTCCCGGCCGCAGTCGCACGGTGCCGGCCCTGTCCGCGGCATTCCCGAGGGCCAACCGGAAAAAGAGTTCCCCCGTCGCGGGATCGATCTCGAAAATGGAGCTGGCTTCGGCCTCCATGAAGCGCTGGACGCTGGTCATGGCATTGCGAAGGACCGTCTCGATGTCCAGGGACGAATTGATCAATCCGGAAGCCTCTGCGAGGGCCCTCAAATCGCGAAGCCGGTCTTCCTTTGGGCTAGGCGTCATGGCTGCCTCCTAAAGGACTTGCCTCCCCGTGTTTCCCTCGAGCCGCCGCGCTGACCGGCGTCCCCGTTTTCTCCCTTACCGGATGGTACAATATACATTATTCTAAAGCAGGCGTGAGTCGGAAAGTCGCACGGCGAGAGAGCCCATTGCATTCGTCTCCCAGGTGAAGAGGCATGCTCAGAGCGAAAACCTTACAGCAGCAGCTGGTCTATTATCTTCTCCTGCCCGTTGCCCTTCTCTTGTTGGCCGGGGGCGCCGCAGGTTTCCTATATTCGCGGAATGTGCTCCTTTCCCAGTGGCAGGAAGCGGCAATCTTGAAGATGGGCCGATTCGCGCACGTCGTGGATATGCGCTTGAGCGAGATCACGCGGTACATGGAGATGTATTCCAACGCGAGGCGGGAGCCGGGAACCCGTTCCATTCAGGACTGGATCCTCCTCGAACTGGAACAGCACGAAGGGGTTGACGAGGTGCGGCTCTCCCATTTCGGACCCGGAGAGGCCCTCGTGGATTCCCCCTGCGAAACCGATGAAAACCCCTCAGAAGAGACCGGAGGAATCCCAAAGGGGCACGCTCATCGCCGTCGCCGGGTTTCCTGTCGCCTGGAAGTGACTCCACCCAAGTACGACGCCATCCGGGAGCACCAAAGCGTCGCGATCGTTTCCGAGATGTACGACCAAACCGAAAGACTCGTCGGCAAGCTCATCGTGACGGTCCGATTCGACTACCTGATTGAAAACCTCATCACCTTCAGCGAGTGGCAGGGCCATCGGGGCTTCCTCGTGGACGACGATGGCCGGATCCTGGTGTGCACGAGCGAGGGAAAGCAGCGGCCCGTCTGTGACAAGGATGTGATCGATCCGGCGATGCTGAAAGCCCTTCGCGAGAAACCCTATGGTACAATCCTGGACGAGGGGTATCCGCCCAAAACCGTGAGCGGCTTTTATCGGCTCGTGGAGGCCCCCTGGACGATCATTCTGATCGCTCCCGGGGAGGAGATTCTCGCCCCCATCCTCCGGTTCCGCACGTATTTCTTGATCGCAGTGGCGGGGCTCGTCGGATTGACCGTGCTTTTCATACGCTCCATTGCCGGACGGATGGTCACCGCGATCAAAACCGTTTCCCATGCCGTGGGGCAGATCGCGGCCGGCCATTACGACATCGTGCTGCCCCAACCCGTGAACGAAGACGGCGAGGTCGGGCAGCTCGTCCGCGATTTCAACCGCATGGCCTCCCAGCTGGAGGAACGCCTGCGTCTCAAAGAGGCACTCGACGTGGCGATGGAAATCCAGCAGAGTCTCCT
>CAZGQL010000315.1:0-2178 GCA_964527905.1 uncultured Syntrophobacteraceae bacterium | reverse complement strand
TCCCGAACGAGTAATGGCGCCAGAACTGGTCCGCATGAACGCTCCCGTCCCAGCTGATGCACCCGATCCCGCGCCCGGAGCTGTTGCCTTCGTTCATCTTGAGGAGTTCGAGCACCTCCGGCGCCCGCGGGGAACCTTCCCGCAGCATCCGCAGGTACACGTAGGGGCCGTCGGCGTGGTTGTCCACCGTGAGAACCTCCTTGGGCTTGCCTCGGTCGTGAAGGTCCTTCGTCCGGTCCATGATGAGATCGACCGCGGCCCGCGTCTCCTCGTGCGAGAGGTCCTCTTTCATGAGCTTACTGCCGCGACCCGCGTAAACGAGGTGATAGAAGCACACCCGCGGGATGTTCTCCGCTTCGAGCAGGTCGAACACGGGGCCGATCTCCTGTGCGTTCAGCCGGTTCATGGTGAAGCGCAGCCCCACCTTGATGCCGACCTCCTGACAGGCCCGAATACCGTCGAGCGCCATCTGGAAAGCCCCCTTGACGCCCCGGAACCGGTCGTTGACCTCGTGGAGCCCGTCCAGGCTGATGCCGACGTACGAGAGGCCCACCTTTTTGAGCTCTCCGGCGACCTTAGGGGTGATCAGGGTCCCGTTCGTCGAGATCACCGCACGCATGCCCTTGGAAACCGCGTAGGCCGCAAGCTCGGTGAGGTCCGGCCGCATGAGGGGCTCCCCGCCCGAAAAGAGCACCACCGGTGCGCCGAAATGGGCCAGGTCGTCCAGGACGCGCTTGCCTTCTTCGGTGGAAAGCTCATTGGAAAACGCCTCGTCCCGCGCATGGGCGTAGCAGTGTACACACTTGAGATTGCAGCGGCGCGTGGCGTTCCAGACCACGACAGGCTTCTTGTCCGCCGAAAACTGGAGGAGGTGAGAGGGCAGGAGGCCGCTTTGGCGACCGTAGCGCAGGGCGTCGGAAGGCTCCACCGTGCCGCAGTAGAGCTTGGAAATGCCGATCATGGGCTCATTCGCTCCGTTCCACGAGGTTGCGGTTCAGTCCGGTTTCCGTGTCGTCCAGGTGAGGGTCGGATTGGCGATAATGTTGGCGAATCAATTCCTCCATGAAGACCTGTGGATTTACGACGGCCTTCCGGGGAAGCACGAACCGGCTCTTGCCGCTCCGCTCGTGGATGAGCTTGAAGCCGTAATCAAAGTCACTCGCGATCTCGTTGCAAAGCGCAACCGCCGTGGTGCCCCGCTGCAGGGCCTCCCGAATGATCTGGTTGACCGCTTCGTCGTTGAACTCGATCCGAAGGCTGTGCCGTTCAAAGAACCCATCCTCAAAGACCCGGACCTGGTTGTAGAGCAGCAGCACGTCGTCGAACACCGATTCGAGGGGTTGGTCCGTCCGCACGTGATGATCGAGGACCAGCTCCACCCGGTCGGGAGTGAAAACCAAAGGATAATTGTCGAGGTAGTGGAGACGCTTGGTTTGGAGCACGGCGCGCAGCTTTGCCCGTTCCTGTTCCAGGATCGCCTCGTAACGGATGGTGAGGGCGGGATCTTCCGGGTTGGCCATGAGACGTTCCAGAACCGCTTCGGGGTCCTGCACGAGCTCGAGCGTCACGACCAGCTGACGGATCTTGGTGCTGGGCAGTTTTTTTTCAAAGGGGAGCAGCGCCCGTTCGATGACGCTCACCAGTCCGCGGGCTCCGGTTTTTTCCTCGTAGGCCAGTTCGGCGAGCCGCCACAGCGCATTGTCCTCGAACCGGATGTCGATCCCGTAGGACCGAAAATCCTCCTTCTTCCCCAGGATGATCGGACTGTTGGGGTTCTTGAGGATTTGGTAGAGATCCTCGACCTCCAGCGGTTCGAGGACGGCCAGAACGGGTAGGCGACCGATGAATTCACTCTCGAACCCGAACGCGATCATGTCCTCGGCTTTGGCGAACCGGTTGAGCCGCACATCGTCCTCGCGGCTCTGGATCTGGGCCCCAAACCCGATGCCCTGCTTCTGGAGCCGCTTCTTGACAATGGGACCCAGGCCGTTAAAGGCTCCGCTCATGATGAACAAGATGTTCTTGGTGTTGACTGTGCGCTTTTCACGCTTGCCCGTTTTACGATAGCTCTCGAGGGCCTGCAGTTGTGAAATCGGGTCGTGGGGGACCTTGAGGTCGACCTCCGTCTCTTCCATGGGCTTGAGCAACGCCCTCTGGACTCCGGAACGGGAAACATCC
>CAZGQL010000314.1:0-2199 GCA_964527905.1 uncultured Syntrophobacteraceae bacterium | reverse complement strand
CGAAAAAGTCGATCAGGTGGCCGAACTGGTCGGGGTTGAGACCGATGGCGAGCGTGTTGATGGTGAAGTCCCGGCGGTAGAGGTCGAGCTTGAGGGAACCCGCTTCCACGACCGGGAGGGCCGCCGGGTGCTGGTAGTACTCGTAGCGGGCGGTGGCCACGTCCACGCGGAGGTCATCCGGAAAGATGATCATGGCGGTGTTGAACTTTTTGTGGCTCCGAATGCGCGCCTCGTGCTGCTGGGCGAAGGTGCGTGCAAACTCGATGGCGTCGCCTTCGACGACGAGGTCAATGTCCAGGTTGGGGCGGCGCAGGAGCAGGTCACGCACGAAACCGCCCACGATATAGGCTTTAAAATGGAGCCGTTCGGCGTGCTCGCCGAACTGCTTGAGCCGCTCGATGATCGGGCGGGAAAGCTGTTCGCGCAGGACCCCTTCCACGTTCTTGCGCTTGGGCCAATGGGCCTGTCCCTGCTGGGAGGCGTCCCGTTCACCGTAGAGGGGGCGCGGCGTAAGGGACCGGTCGCTCACCAGGAAATTGAGCAAGTCCCGGCGCGTGATGACCCCGACCAGCTTTCCTTCTTCCACCACGGGCAAGATCCTTTGCTGGTGCTCGACGAGGTAAGTCTGGATGTCGAGCAGCGTTGCCGTAGGCTGGACGATCGCGAAATCCGGGTTCAGGAATTCGCGCAGGGATTGGTGCTTCAGCCCGTGAAAAATAGCTTTTTCCAGGAATTGGCGGTTGATGACTCCGGCCACTCGGCCGTCTTCCAGGACGGGCATGGAATTGATGTTGTACTTGACCATCACCTCCTCCGCCTCACCGATGGTCGCGTTGATGTCCACGGTGATGGCGGGGCTCGTCATGAGGTGCTCGGCTAAGGGAAACGGGTTGATGCTGCTCCGCAAGACCTCGATCAGACGGTTTTCGGCTTGCACGAGGGTCAAGTCCTTGATGGTTGCCGATGCGGCGGTGGCATGCCCTCCGCCGTCGAAATAGGAGGCGATCAGCCCTGCGTTCACCTCCGGGATGCGACTGCGGCCCACCAAGTAGATCCGGTCGTCCATGCGGGCGAGGGCGAACACGACGTCGAGGTTGTGGATATCCTTGAACTTATGAACAAGGAGGGCAAAATCCCCCAGGTATTTCTCCAGGGAAACCGTGACGATGCACACGTCGATCCCGTGGACATTGATCGTCTTGGCCGTCTGGATCATTTCGTTGAGGACCGTCACCTGCTCCGGGGTGAGCTCCTGACTGATGATGTCGGAGACCACGTTGAGGTCGGCCCCGCAGCGGCGCAGATAGGCCGCAGCCTCGAAATCCTCCGGTGTAGTGGAGTTGAACGTGAAGGATCCCGTGTCTTCGAACAGCCCCAAACTGAGCAGGGTCGCTTCCTCTGGCGTGAGCTCGATGTGTCGCTCGCGCAGGACCTCGGTCAGGACAGTGACGGTTGCCCCATAAGGCTTCCAGACGAGCTCGTGGGCCTGGATGTCATCGGCGGCGTCCGGGTGGTGATCGAAGATGACGATCTCGACCCCGTCGCGGCCGATCAGACCCTCGAAGCGGCCGATCCGGGAAATCTGGCGCGTGTCCACGATGATCAGGCGGCTGACCTCGTTCAGGTCGAGGTCCCGGATCCGCTTGAAATCGTAGAGGTACATGGTCGATTTGACGAAAAAGTTCCGGAGAGTCCGTTCCTGGGAGCCGGGAAAAACCAGGGCTGCATCCGGGTAGAGCTTCTTGGCGGCGATCATGGAAGCCATCGCGTCGAAGTCGGCGTTCACGTGGGTGGTGATCACGTCCATGCGGTGTTCCTGTCATCCGCGGGGATGATGCCGGCGGTGAATTTCTTTGAGTCGCGCCCGAGCCACGTGAGTATAGATCTGGGTCGTGGAAATATCCACGTGTCCGAGCAGCGTCTGCACGGACCGCAAATCGGCCCCGTTTTCGATCAGGTGGGTCGCGAAGGAGTGTCGAAGCATGTGGGGGGTGAGATTTTGCATGATCCCGGCCTTCAGGGCCGCCTGCTTGATGAGTTTCCAAATACCCTGGCGGCTGATTTTCCCGCCACGGTTGTTCACAAACACTTGGGAGGTCCGGTTCTTGCGGGTGAGGGCGGGCCGGGCGTCCGTGAGGTAGTCCTTGAGGGCCTCGGCCGCGTACTCGCCCATGGGAACCACACGCTCCTTGTCTCCCT
>CAZGQL010000313.1:0-2219 GCA_964527905.1 uncultured Syntrophobacteraceae bacterium | reverse complement strand
ACACTCTTTCCATGACGATGCGCGTAGCATGTTCCCTCATACTCGATCCTGTGCTCGTGTGGCCGAACGATGATGGGCTTCAAGAGTCCATTTGGCAAACCTGCGGGCCCGTAAGGGTCGAAACGACCGAGGGCGCCATGCCGGCGCCCTCGGCGCGACTGTTGGCAAGGTCCGTTGCACCAACGGTCGCGAGGTCCCTGGGGGTACTGCGGAGTGACGGAGTGAAAGGAGACCTCGCCGGCCGTCGTTTCCTCCGTCTGCCTTCCCCACCGACTAGAAGAGCCGTTTGACCCAAACCAGACTGAGATTCATATTGATATCGTACTTACAGAACCGTTCCACCGCGACCGGGTCCGAGGACTGTCTCAGATCGAGGAGCCGATCGAAATCCTTCTCGATGACGACGTTGCAGAAATCGATGGGAATAGACCGCACGAAGGTCAGTTCGTCTTCGCTCCAGAGCTCCTCCGCGATGTCTCCCACGCCTGTATCGAGCGCCTGCTGACCACACACTTTGTAACAGGCGCCGCAATTGCACCGGTGAATGGAGTCAAAATCAATTGGAACGGAGTGCGGATTGTCACAAAAAGGGCAAACGATGATGTGCGTGTGAACCACACGTCTTTCGGAGCGGAGCACATTATTCCAGTCGAACTTTCTGTTTTTCATGTTCGCCTCTTCCAGTCATGGATTCCGCTTCCATCCCGACCCCGGGCAGACGCGTCTCCCACTCTCATGCGGCCGGCACATGCCTTGCCTTTGGAACTGCCGCGGGCGCCCGCCGGAGGGGCAGGATGGATCCTTTTCCTTCCCCGCCCAATATAGTTGATTTTCCCTTGAATTCCAAGGTGAACTTTGACATAGGAGCCTTGGATCGTCGTCCGGATCCGACTTGCGGAGCCCAAGGCCTTTGCCTCATCCGAGAGGAGTCGTCTCCATGCCCACCAGGAAGATCAAACCCCCTGCGTCCGCTTCGGCCCCAACGCAGAACAAGGACATCCCAGCGATCCTTGCTTTGCTGGACAGGCTCTACCCCGATGCTCGATGTTCCCTGGAGCATTCCAACCCGCTTGAGCTTCTGGTCGCGACCATCCTCTCCGCCCAATGCACCGATGAACGGGTGAATCAGGTCACGCCCGCACTGTTTCGGAAGTACCCCTCCGCGGCGGCCTATGCGAACGCTCCCTTGGAAGAGCTGGAAGACGACATTCGGTCCACCGGTTTTTTCCGGAACAAGGCCCGGAGCATCCAGGGCTGCTGCGGCATTTTGGCGCGGGACCATGAGGGCCGCGTCCCCTCGGATCTGGATACACTGGTCCGGCTTCCGGGGATCGGCCGAAAGACCGCCAACGTCATTTTAGGCAACGCGTACGGCATCCCGGGGATCGTCGTGGACACCCATGTGGGCCGCGTTTCCCATCGCATCGGCCTCACGGACAGCCAGGTCCCCGACAAGATCGAGCTGGACTTGATGCGCCAAATCCCCGAGGAACGGTGGATCCAATTCAGTCACCAGCTGATCGCCCACGGACGACACCTGTGCCTCGCTCGTAAGCCCCAGTGCGACCGCTGTCCCCTGCGCCCCCACTGCGACTTCGGTTCGAAGCAGAGCAGTCCATGACGCGTAAGGCCAGGCGATCGGGATGTCACCCGATGAGCCGGTCCCGAAAAAGGGCCTTGTCACGGACCTCAACCGTGAGAACCCCGCTTTCGGCGGGGGACTGGTACCGGACCGTGACGACTGCCTGCGGGGGAGCGTCACCGTAGGCCGCCAGGATTTGCGCGGCGGCATGAAGGGCTTCGACGTCCGTCGTCTCACCGATCAGCACTCCGGTCGGACCCGGGTGATCCTCCATCCGCAGGACGGTCTCTTCGGCTCCGGCTGCCGCTTCGAGTCGTGCGTTGTCGTGCCGGTCCCGGCCGATCACGCAGATCCTTCCCATGGGCAGCTCGAAGCTTCTTCCCCACTTGAGAAGCTCCGCCCTGCGGCCCGTCACGATCGGATACAGCTCGAACAGACGTCTGAGCCGGTTGGCGAACCCTTCCTTCGTCAACACGCATCCGCCGCCGGGCTGCGGGTATGCGCGGATTCCGTAGTGCACCGCCAGGGCTTCCTGGCGTCTGCGCGACCGACCCTGGATGTCCAGCAGGCGGCTGCGGTCGATCAGCCCCTCCTGCTCGACGAGGGTGGGGGCGAGCAGTTTTGCGCTCAGGGGCCT
>CAZGQL010000312.1:0-2230 GCA_964527905.1 uncultured Syntrophobacteraceae bacterium | reverse complement strand
CCCTGGCGAAGACGCCGCCGGATTTGGCCGCCGACACCCACGACCGGGGCTTCTGGCTGGCAGGCGGCGGGGCCTTGATCCGAGGTCTCGACCGGCTCCTCAACCAGATCACGAGCCTGAAGGTCAACATCGCCGATGACCCGCTCACTGCCGTCGTGCGGGGGGCCGGGGCCGTCATCGATCACACCGACCATTACCGCCAGGTCTTCATCAACTAGGAAACCATTTGACGTCGAGCGGATCCCGGGACGGAGCCCGATAGTAGGGGAATTTCGGATACCCGACCATCAACATGCCCGTCACCCCGTGCCCCGTAGGAATGGTGAGGAGCTCAGGGAGTTTTTGATGTTGCTGGGCACAGATCTGCGCGAACCCCGCCCAGCAGGTTCCCAGTCCTAGGGTCGGTGCGTACAGCTCCACGTACTCCAGCGCCAGCATGGTACTGACCGGAGCCGCCCGGTTCGTTTCGGGCGCGTGAGCCACGATCAATTGCGGGGCATGCCGCAAGATCCGGTCCTGCCCCCGCTCCCACGCCTTGACGATCCCCGGCATGTGCAGGCGCCCGGCCATCTCGGGCTGCTCCCGGATCACCTGGACCATCCACGCCACAACCTCCCGGCTGACGGAATCGACTGCCGATCGCCCCTCCACGACCAAATAGGAAATCCCCTGCGAATTGTGGCCGGAGGGAGCGTATCGGGCGATGTCGAGCAACCGAAGCAAAACGTCCCGGGGAACCGGCCGTTCCTGGTAGCACCGGATGGAACGCCTCGAGCGGAGAAACAAGTGGGCCCTGTCAGCCTCGAGGATGGGGCTCGAGGGGAGGGGCTGTTGGGTCGCGAGTGGGTTGCGCGCATGATCGAGCGCGCCCGTGGGGCAAGCCGCCACGCAGTGGCCACAGGCGAGACAATACGGGGCGGAACCCTCGCGGACCCGTGGCCCTCCCTCGGCATCCAGCACGAGAATTCCGATCGGACACACCGCGACGCAAATCCCATCGCGGGTGCACGCCTCAAGGTCAACTTGCAGCAATCCCATCGGGCTCCTCCCTGATTCGATGTGGAAAGGGGTTGTCTTACGCTGTTTACTGGAGACGCCATGGAAAGTCCAGTGCCGGGAGGCGGACGGAGCCCGCAGAGGGGCGCGTCGAACCTACAGGAGTTCTCTTCACCCTAATGGGAGATTGCTCTAGAATAGCCCTGCGGTTCTGGCCGATGGCACCACTCTTTTCCGAGACAAAGGCGACTCACGCTGATGAAACGAACCAAAGGACAGCTCGAAGCTGAAATCTGCGACGCGGTCATCCGGTTTGAAAAGGAATACATGGGCCGGGGACCCCTGGAAACCAAAGCGTACGTCCTGGACGATCTGATTCTAGTCCGTTTAAAAAACGTGCTCACGCAAGCCGAACTCAAACTCGCCGAAGCCTCCGATCGCAAAGACGGCCGCGAGTTGATCAAGCGACTGCGGATCACTCTGATCGAACAGGGGCGTCCCCTGCTGGAGGCGCTAGTCGAGCAGATTGTGGGTGTGAAGGTGAAGAGCCTACACACGGACATCAGCACGGTCACGGGGGAACGAGTGATCCTCTTCACGCTGGCTTCGCCGCCGGACGTAGGCCGCAAACACTGAGAGAAGGCGTTACCGCGTCGAAGTCCTCCATGAAACTTTTTGGTAAGCTCAAAATGCTGTTGATGATATGAAATTTTGCTTGACTGACAGAACGGTTCGTGATTATGAACGACTTCATGGACGAAAACGACCGGTCCGGCGGAAAGCGTGAGGGCGCTTTTCTCGGAAGGGTCGCAAGTGCCGAGCGCCTGAAGGTTTGAACGGGCCTTTCGTCAGCAGCGAAGGGTGCGGGAAAAAGGTAAGGTCGCGATGGGCTCCGTTGGAGCGCGCCGCGACCTTTTTTTGTGTGCTGAGAGAGGTGGACCATGGGAATCCGGCTCCCTCGGGAATGGCGTGCTTCCACCTGAAGGGCGGCCCACGGGGAAATCAACCCGCTCCGGACGGTTCAGGGGCATTGCGGAAGGACGGTGCGGGTATCCGGGCAAGGGGAGCCATTCCGGTCACGATTCCTGGGCCAGCGCGCAGGAAACGCTTCGCGAGAACCCACAACCCATCAACCGTGAAAGGAGCAGCAGCATGGCGACGGAATACGATTACTGGAAGATCTTTCCGCGGATGCCCAAGAAGGTGACCATCGGGGACATCACGATCCGGGACG
>CAZGQL010000311.1:0-2231 GCA_964527905.1 uncultured Syntrophobacteraceae bacterium | reverse complement strand
AGATCCGGGCTCAGCGCAATCACCCTTCCGTAATGCTCCGGCTTGATCTTGAGCAGGGACGCCGTTTCATTGGGCGTGCTGTCGGTCAGCGACGCAAGGTTGGTGTAAGCGGTCACGGTGACGTTGTGGCCGGCGGGCTGCTCCGGCCTGAGGGACGCCGAAACGTCCGGTGCCTCCCCGACGGGGGGGGCCAGGACGCTCAGGGCGCACAGGAGCAGGACGATGCCGATCCGATGCCCCCGGACCGGGCGCTTCCTGCTTCCATGGTGCTGCAGAAAGTGACTTGACAGCCGATCGCTTCCCATCGCCAACTGGGACAGGGTCTCTCTTGCCTTCTCCTTCATCTTCGACCTCCGTTTAAATCCATCTTGCGCGTCATCGCTGTTCCCTCGGGGAGACCCGCCGCGGTGGGCGGGAGTCCCAAGGAAAGCACGCGCGTTCGGCGAAAGCACAAACCGGGCCAAGGATGCATGATAGGAAAAGTCAGAGGAGTGCGCGCCCGGCAGGACCCGTGGGGCCGGGCCCTACCGGATGGTAAAAGGAGCGCTCCTGGCTCGGATGCGGGGGAGCTGCTCGGAGTGGATGAGGATTTGGCAGTGCTTGTGGGGCCCAGAGGGCACCGTCCATGTTAGGGCTCCGGAGTCGACGGGGACCCCGGAGGCGAGGAGGGTCGGGCGTCTTCCCGGGATGAGGAGGGTTACGGCGAGGCTGGATCCCACCCTGCCGGTGCTCTGCCAGCGGAGGGTGTGTTGGGTCCCGGGGGCGAGGGTTTCTCCTTCCCGGGGGGAGAGGATCTCAAGGGACGCGCGGGCCGGCCGCAGGAGCACGAAGCGGCGGGACTCACTGAAGGGGCCGGGACCGCACGCACTGCCCGCGCGCACGCGCCAGAAGATCGTCCTGCCCGGCTGGAGGGTTTCGACGAGATCCCGGGGCGGCGCCATGAAAGTGTCCGGGATGTCGTCCTGGCTCCAGAGGAGCCGTGCGAACCGGGGATCGTCCGAGAGCTGGATCCCGTAGGACATACCTCCCGGGACGGGGTGCCAGGTGAGGGAGAGCGATTCTGGGACGGTCCTGGCGCCGTCCCTGGGAAGGTCGAGGATGGGGGCCTGGGGCGGGCGGCATTCCACCAGGATGGGCGCACTGGTGACGGCGATGCCGTTCCAGGAGGCGGTCAGGGTCACCGGCCCCGAGCCTCCGCTGAGGACCGCCTCACCGGTCCAGGTGCCGCGATGGAACCCCTCGAGACGGGAAGGTGATAGGGTCCCCGCGGACGCATCCAGGGCCACGGACCCACCGAAGGTTTCCACCAGGGCCCCCTCGCGGCTCATGGCCTTGAGGGTCAGGGGGAAACCGAGGCCGGCTGCGACCGTCGACGGGACGTCGAAGGCAAAATGATCGAGCACGTCCCCGGGAAGGATCGTGTAGGTTTCGCTGGATACGGGACTCTCGTTTCCGGCGGCGTCCACAGCCAGGAAGCGCAGGGTCATCGCGGTGTCGACGGGGATGGGGGCCGTCCAGACGGGGGAGAGCCGGGTCGGATCGGTCCCGTCCAGGGTGTAGTGGATCGTGGCCGGCTCATCGGCCGTGAGGGTCACCCGCTGGGGTTTTCCATAGGTGCCGCCGGCCGGGTGCGCCCAAACCGCCGGGGCGCTCCGGTCGATCACGACCCTTCCGGGAGCCGTGGTGGTGTGTGTGCCGGCGGCATCGGCGATGAGTCCGTGGATGAAGTAAACCCCGTCCGGCACATCGGTGATGTCCCAGAGAAACGCCCCGGCGGCCCCGTCGTCGTCTTCCCGGATGCCGGTGGCGATGGGGAGCTCGCCCGGGGTTAAACGCTCCGAGGTGCACGTGAGGGTGATTTCGGCATTGCTGTCGGGATCCGCGTCGCGCCAGGTCATCCACACGGGGTCTCCGCGGGTCACGACATCCGTTGCGGGCGCTTCGAAGGCCATCCACGGCGGGTCGTCCACGCCGTTGTTATTGACGAAAAACGAGGCGACCGGCGTCCAGGGGCTCTCGGCACCATGCTCGTCCCGGGCCCGGCCCCGCCAGAAAAACCGCGTGTTGTCGGAAAGCTCCAGGGGCACGGTCCACTCGGGAACCGTGGTTTCGCCCCAGGCCAGAAGCTCCTGCATGGCCGCATCCAAGGCCAGCGCAAAGCGGTAGGTGAGTGGGCTCGAGGCGCTCCCGGGTGAGCCAGGCGTTTTCAAAGCGGATGCGCTTTCCATCCG
>CAZGQL010000310.1:0-2247 GCA_964527905.1 uncultured Syntrophobacteraceae bacterium | reverse complement strand
GTTCCAGCTCAGGCCCGCTTCGGTGGCGGTGACCAGGCCGGTACCCAGCAGGGTGGCCGTGTTAGCCCACCTGAAGTTACCCTCGGCCAGGGTCTGGATCCGGGCCTTGGCCTCGCGGTAGGCTGCAAGGGATTGTGGGATGGCCTGGAGGACTCCCTTGGGCTTGAAGAGCTGTTCCGCATCTTCCGCCAGACCGCGGAGCACCTCCCGCAGGTGTGTCACGCCAAGCCCGGCCGTGAAAATGGATTCTCCCAAAGCGCCACCGGTGCGCAGGATTTCGGCGCCCCCACGAATGAGGGCCGAATGCGTGAGGCCGAACATCATGGAAAACAGATTCTGGTCGATGCCCGCCAGATAGGGCGACAGAACTTCCGCCGCCAGAGGACGGCCGGAGGGATCCAGCAAGGTATCGCGGTTGCCCTTCCGCCGGACCACATCCAGTGTGGAGCCATCCGAATGGAGCAAGGACGCCCCGATGCGCAGGGATCGGTAGTCATGGATGAAATTGTCCGTGGTGCTCGATGGGATGGCGAAGAGGAGGCCGAAGAGAGCCCGGAGGGAGGCGCTCTTGCCGGCTTCGTTGGGACCGTAAATGATGTGGAGGCCGAAGCGGCCTCCGGAAAGGTCAAGCGTCAGGTCCGAGAAAGGACCGTAAGCGATGAGCCGCAACTCGAGAAGACGCATCAGCTTCCTCCCGCCATGAGTCTTGACAGGAGGATCTGCCTCACATCGTCCAGGATCTCCCGGCGGTTTTCATCGGTGTCCAGATCGAGGGGATCCGCACCGTGGAGGAGCTCCTGAGGGAGCCGCTTTCGAAGGTCGCTCCAGTCGGACGTGAGTCGATCGAACGCTTCGGCTCCGAATCGGAGGTCCCGAATGGATCGCAGGAGGCCGCCGAGGGCATCGTCTTGCTCCATCAAAGCCTCGAGTTCCAGGGCAATCCGGGGCCGCACCTTGACGCTTTCGACCCACACCTCCCCTGCGCCGGCATCCGTGGCCACGGCGCGGACCTCATGCACAAACCCCTCGGACTGAACGGCTCGGGCGAGGGTTGGCCCACATGTTCCGGTAATCTGAAATCGCACGGCCAACAGGCGGTCGGCGTGACGCTGTCTCTCGTCCTGGACGGAAGCGGCGACTTCGTCGAGGAGCGCGTCCGGGCTGGGGATGCCGTCCAGGCGAACCTCCCGGATCGCCCACCGCACCACATCGAGCTCGATAGGCTCGTGGGATACCCCTTGCGAGTCGTCCACGGTCACCAACATGCACCCTTTCGGGCCGGATTCGCGGACGTGGCGCCCCTGGGTGTTCCCGGGATAGACGATCGGGGGATCGCTTGAGAGGATTTCCCTCCTGTGTACATGGCCGAGCGCCCAATAGTCGTAGCCCTTGGCGCGGAGGGTCTCCACCGCGCACGGGGCGTAGGGGGCGTGGCCCGGGCGTCCGGTCGTGCTGGTATGGAGCAGACCGATGTTGAATCGGCCGGGAAGGGCCCTGGGGAAGCCCGAAGCGAGATCCTCGGTGACGGCGGGCCGGGCGAAACCCTGGCCATGGACCGCCACACCCAGCTCATCCAACCGGTGTGTCTCTGGTCGCGTGGCGGAAAACATCCGGACATTATCCGGCATTCTCAACGACTTAGAAACTTGACTCGCCGCATCGTGGTTTCCCGATACGATGAACACCGGAACGGCGGCCTCGCGCAGGCGCCGCATCTGATCAGCGAAAAATAGACCCGTGTTGTAGTCCTTCCACTCACCGTCGAACAGGTCGCCGGCGATGAGCACAAAGGCCACCGATTCCCTCAGGGCCAACCTCGTGAGATTCTTGAGAGCTTCCCGGGTGGCGGCTCGGATGCGCTCCACAGGGGCCCCCTCGTAGCGATCGAGGCCGATCAGGGGACTGTCGAGGTGGAGATCCGCCGCGTGAAGAAACCGATACATCGGGCATCGCCTTGTCATACGTGCAGCTTGAACCGTCTTTGCCAAGGAGACTTCAGTGTACACTTTTTGAGCCGTCAGAGCAGTTCATTTCGACGGGCTGACGGGAGCGCTCCGTCACCACCGGCGAGGGTCCTGGAAGCCTGGGCGCGTCCACCTTGTTTTGACCATGGAATGGCTTTAGTATTATCTTCTAACGTTGGCTTGACCGTCGGTCGGAGACGGAGGCAAGCCTGCTGGGCGGACGGATACGGCGGTCTGTGGCGCATGACGACGTGTTATTACAGAATCTTCGGGGTGGCGGTGC
>CAZGQL010000309.1:521-2272 GCA_964527905.1 uncultured Syntrophobacteraceae bacterium | reverse complement strand
GCCCTCTTTATTGATTGGGCAAGTCACTACTGCGTCAACATGACCTTCAATCGCCGCCTGTACCGCATGTTCCAACCACGCCACGGCACAACGCCCAGCCGACGCGGCGACGCGTCCCGGCGTGATTGGAGGCTCCGGGAGGTTTGCATCGTAGAGTGCAATGCCCCGTACGGACCGATGTTTCGCATCGAAGGAGACGATCGGCGCTGGATCCGGACAGGACGGCGCGTAGCGTCGCGCGCGATCGAATGCGCCCGCACTGCCGAAGATAATCGGATCGCATGTGTCGCGAAGAGCGGATTGCGCCAATGCTTTTGTCAAAATCTCCGGGCCGATTCCATTCACATCGCCCATGGTGATCGCGATACGCGGTTTCTTTTGGTCCGCGCGGTTCACGTCGTCCTCGTGTTTCACTTTTTGATGAGGGAACATTTGCGAGATAGCATACGCGCGCAGACAAGGAATCTCCAAACAATGGAGCAGCAAGAGCCTTGGATTCAAGGACTAAGTGCAACAGTTCTTTTTTCGCGGTCGATTTGGAAGACTTCACAGGGGGTGCGGTATCCGAGGATCTTTCTGGGGCGGTTGTTGAGTTCGTCCACAATGCTGTCGAGTTGGCGTTGGGAGAGATTCTCGAAGGAGGTTGTCTTGGGAAGGTACTGACGGAGTAGTCCGTTGGTGTTTTCGTTCGTGCCGCGCTGGTAGGCGGCGTAGGGGTCGGCAAAGTACACGGCCATCCCCAGTTCGTTCGTAATCCGCGCATGGTGATAGAACTCCGTACCGTTGTCGAACGTAATGGTGTGCGCCCACGAGGCAGGAAGGTCTTCCAGAGCGGCGATGACGGCCGCGATGACTTCCTCGCTTTGCTTGGAATGCACCTTGCGGGCGAGCAGCATCCGCGATTTTCGCCCCGTCAACGAGACGATGGCTCCGTGTTGGTTCTTGCCCAAGACCAGGTCGCCTTCCCAGTCCCCAAACCGCGTGCGACTCTCCACCTCCGCCGGTCGCTCGTGGATGGGTACGCGGTCTGGAATACGGCATCGGGAGGTCTTGCCTTGTCCGCGCTTGCGCCGTTTGGGCCGCGCTTGCCGTAAGTAGCAGACCAGGGGCGACAGCCGCTCGTCCCGGTACAGCGCCTGGTACAGGGCTTCGTGGCTGATGCGCATGCGGGGCTGCCCGGGGTACTCGATACGCAGGCGACCAGCCACGGTCTCGGGCGACCAGTACAGCGGCAGCGCGCGGTGCACATAGTCCCACAACGGGCGATAGTCCAGCTTCCAGCCCGGCCGACACTCCCGGCGCCGTTCCCGATACTGGCGCTGGGCGCGGTGCGCCTCGTACCGACCGTGGACGGCATTGCGCCGGATCTCCCGCGAGACGGAAGAGGCATGGCGGCGCAGGGACGTGGCAATCGCTCTCACCGACTTTCCCTCCTCCAACAAGGCTTGGATCTGACCCCGTTCACATGCGCTAAGATGGGTGTAGGACATCGTAGACGGCTCCTTCCGGTTTCTCTTGCGTTGTGCAACTCAAAAGATACCGAAGAACCTCTGCGATGTCCTCTTGCTCTCAACCCGCACGGAACTCCCCAACAGGAAAGGCGCAACGCCAATCCCACCACAAGGGTGTTGCACTTAGAATATGAATCCAAGTTGTACCATTTTGGAGCAAACTACACGCTTTTTCGCTCGATTTCGTGTAGTCTACACGTTTCCATTTTCATAAACGTTTATCTCTTTCTACGATACGTC
>CAZGQL010000309.1:0-511 GCA_964527905.1 uncultured Syntrophobacteraceae bacterium | reverse complement strand
TACTACGGATGCCTCAAGTCGGAGCAGCCCTAAGCGGAGGAGGGTGCAGGAAGCTTCGTCTTTCTTTTCTGTGTGGGGACGGCCTGAGGCAATCTTCTACCAGCTTCATTCTAATCGCGGCGGGTAAAGTGTGTCTGCGCTCGGAGGTTTGTGCGTTTTGATCTTGACGGTCACCATGCAGACTCGCGTCAGCGGAGGGCGTGTCGCCCCCGAAGACCCGCTGAATCCATGCCGTATCTTCATCCGGCCGTCGTCATGGGCACATGCGGAGTGCCGGGCGGCGAGGCGGGGAGGCGCGCGTTGTCGTTGCGCGCGGCGGGAGCGTTCAGGCGGGAGCGGAAAAGGAGCCTGCATGGACTGACGGGCAGGCGGACGCGAACGCGGTGGCGATGCAAAGCAGTTTTATAGCACTATAGGGGAGCGGCTCGGCGCGCCGAATGCACGACTTGGAAGCGCGGCTCCCGTTACGGCGGAAGGGGTGCACAGCTTGCCTACAATGGACGGATCAGGT
>CAZGQL010000308.1:0-2346 GCA_964527905.1 uncultured Syntrophobacteraceae bacterium | reverse complement strand
CTCATGCTGGTGTTGAACACGACCTCGCCCAGGGCCCGGCCATGACCTGCAAAGGCGTAACCGCGGAAAACGGTGCCGTCCTCGAGCACGAGCACCGCTCGAGTCCGCTCCCAAGGTGAGCCCATGTGATCTCCTCGAATGCTGGGTGAAACCAGAGTGAATTCAAGCGAAACTGAACGCAAGCCATCTCACGTTAGCAGCGCGAAATCGATGCGGAGAGCGTCCAGTCAAAAACCGATGCATTGTAACGACAAGTCGGAAGATGGCAACTATTTTCCGCCTATTCCATCAGCTTGCGCACCCTCTTGAGATCCTCCGGCGTGTCGATGCCCAGGGTCTCGGCCGGAGACAGGGCCACCTGAATGGAGTGGCCGTGCTCGAGGGCCCGCAACTGCTCGAGCTTCTCAGCTTGTTCGAGGGGGCTTGGAGGGAGCAGAGTGAATTCCCTCAAGAATGCGAAGCGATAGGCATAGAAACCGAGGTGCTTCAGGAACCGCACGGGTTTTCCGGCGGCGTCACGGTGGTGGGGAATGGGGGCGCGGGAGAAATAGAGGGCTTTCCAGGTCCTATCGACCACCACCTTGACCACGTTGGGGTTGAGGTACTCATGTTCGCTCTGGCTTTGGAAGGCCAGGGTCGCCATCGCCCGCTCGGGGTTGTCCGTAAGCGCGGCGACGAGGACCTCAATCATGCGCGGATACACCTGCGGCTCATCGCCCTGGATGTTGACCACGATGTCGGCCGGGGAGAGGCCGCACAACGCCGCGGCCTCAGCCAGCCGGTCGGTGCCGCTCGCATGGTCGCTCCGGGTCAGCACGCACTCCCCTCCAAACCGCGACACAGCTTCCACAATGCGCACGTCGTCCGTCGCGACGAGCAGCCGATCCAGACAGGACGCCATCTTGGACCGCTCGTACACATGCTGGATCATGGGCTTCCCATGAATGTCGACCAGCGGCTTCCCCGGAAGCCGCGTGGACGCAAACCGGGCGGGGATCATTCCAACGATTCGTGGCAACGTGGCCTCCTTGTTCACGGTAGATCTTCAACCCAGCACAGGGAATCCGAAAAGGGGGCCATGGAGAGCGCCCGGTAGAACCGTCGGTCAGCCGTAACCATGCGAGCCCCCAGCACCATGGCCAGGGCGAGATACATGCAGTCGTAGACACTTCCCCGGTTGCGGCTTGCCATTTCATAGGCCGCGTCCATCAGGAGAGCAAACGGATGCTTCTCGACCGGAAAGCTCCTCAAAGCCGAGCGGACTTCAATGGCCTCATCATGAGAGATCTCCGTGCGCCGGATCTTCCTGCACAGCACGCTGTCGACTTCTAGCAGCAGGAAGTCCGGAGCATGCAGGCGATACTCCGGACGCAACAGGCGCGCGGCGTCATGGCTGTGGACTTCCTCGAGAAACCATTTCACGGCCACGCTGGCGTCCACCACATAGACGCTCACCCGTAACGCTCCTCGTGCAGAAGCTCCGCACTGTCACTCATCTCCCGCCCTTTGAACTTGCTGCGAATGCGCGCCGCCACCTCGCCGGCATCGGCCATGTCCATCAGCGAGGCCTGCTCGATCACAAGCTTGAGCTCCGCCTGGAGCGATCGTCCGTTGAGCGAGGCCCGTTTCTTGAGCCTCTCCACGACCTTTTCGTCGACGTTTCGAATCAGGATCTGCGCCATGGGGGAGACCTCCTTGCATCTGTTATCATTATGCTAGCATTTCGGGCGATCACCCGCAAGCGATTCATGCCGCCCTTGTGCAACTGAAAAGAGTCGCGGAAACGACGAGCAGAACAAACAAAAACGGAGCGTGACTTCGCAAGACCGAAGCACCGTTTGATTCACACCCCCTGTCGTCGAGGGATTTGACAATTCCCGGGCGCTCTGCAAGAAAGATCCTTGTGCTGATCCAGTGGAAGGTTTGGGCGAAACCGCCTGCAGCCGTCATGAGAGGATCTCAACATCACGGTCGGTCGAATCGCAAAGGAATCATGAACGAGCTCGAGCGCATTCAATCCGCATCCCATTACCTGGCGACGCTCCTTCGGCGCCGCGACGACTACGTCGAGTGGCTCTGGCACAAGCGGAACCTGTTTCGGCGTTATCCCGTGACCGAGATGTTCCAGGAGCTGGAACGTCGGGCGGAGCGGGCATCGTCCTTGCCGGAGGCGCTTGCGGCGTTCCGCGAGATCAAGCAGCGCCATTTCCTCAGAATCGGCGGCAGGGACCTTCTCGGGCTCGCCGATCTCGTCGAAACGACGGGCCAGCTCAGCGACCTGGCCGGAGCGGCCCTGCAGGCCGGGCTGAACCTTCTGTCGGCGCATCCCGAGTGGTGGCTGTCGGA
>CAZGQL010000307.1:0-2381 GCA_964527905.1 uncultured Syntrophobacteraceae bacterium | reverse complement strand
CGCACTGGGACTGCTATAGGAGGGTGGAAAGCTGCGAACCGAGGAGCTGCCGCGAAATGCCTTCCACGCCATCCGAGCCAGGGGTTGTCCACGGCCTGCGGAAGCGTCTGAGCTGATGGAGCTGATCAAGGAGCTGCGGATACAGCTGATTGGACCGGTACGGCAGGAAATCCTTTCTGGAATCAAAAGCGTTGATCAGTTCACGAAGCTTCGCGATCATCTGCGACCATTTCCCGATCTTGAGCTGACATCCACAGATTTCGAGACCGCCGCCGAGCTCTATCATCTGTGTCGCGGAAAGGGGGTTCAAGGTTCCAACACCGACTTTCTCATCTGTGCCGTAGCCGTGCGACACCAGATGCCCATTTTCACGACAGATGCGGACTTCACTTGCTTCCAACAGCACCTGCCGATCAAGCTCCATCACTTGCGAATGGCGCCCTAGTCCTTTCCAGCGAATCATCCTCGGCAGCAACGGCCAGCCATAAAATCTCAATTCGTCAGGTGTTTTCTGAGAGCTACAGATTGCGGGTGCAGTAGTACCAGTCTTTGCAAATAGCTCCCTTTTGTTCGATGTTTTCGGACTCTTCATGCGTTAGAGGGGGAAATTCAATGACCGGATCCCCGGGCTGCCAGTCGGCCGGAGTGCCTACACCATTCTGATCTGAAACCTGCAGGGCCTGTATCAATCGCAGGACCTCCTCGATGTTTCGTCCGGTCGTGAAAGGGTAGTATACGGTTGCCCTGATGGTCTTGTTTGGATCGATGACAAACAAGCACCGCGACGTCGCGGTCGAAAGGTCATTGGGCATGATCATGCCGTAAAGATTGGCGATGCTTGCATCGTGGTCCGCGATGATGGGAAAAGGAATTCTTACATCGAACTTTTCCTTGATATTCCGCAGCCAGGCGATGTGGGAGTACAGGCCGTCAACGCTCAATCCAAGCAAGGCGGCTCCGAGCTTTTTGAAGTCTTCATAGTGGCGCGCAAAGCTTATGAATTCGCTGGTGCATACCGGCGTGAAATCCATGGGATGGGAAAACAGAACCAGCCACTGTCCCTTGAAATCATCCAGCTTCAGGACACCCGAGGTCGTCTGGGCCTCGAAATCCGGGGCGGGATCGCCGAGCCTGGGTATGGAGCGGCCACCTTCTACATTCATCATTGATCTCCTTTCCTGAATCCCGGTATACGAAATGCCGGGGAACCTCGGAATCCAGCCGACACCCCACATCATTCCTCGGGGACCCAAAACATGGCGTCGCACGGCATGCCGATGGTCATGCCGGCCTGATCGTTTGGGATCTCGAAGCACTGGAACACCCGCCTCGGCGCCACAACCTCGATGCAGCACGGCGTCTGGTTGGAATGAAGATGCATCGCCACGTTGGCGCCCATGTCGAAAAAGCGGGCATTCCCCGTGAGCACGCATTCACCCTGCCGTGGCGGGTGCGCGGTATCGCGGAGCACGATGTCCTCGGGGCGTATGCCGAGACGGACCGGCGTCCCCACCGCGGCCTGGCCAGGGAGCCGAAAGCGATGCCCCAGCGTCGGACAGTCCGCCAGGATGCCACTCCCGTTCGCCTCAACCACGGTGGCGGGAAACAGGTTCTTGAGCCCCAGGAAGTGGGCCACGGCGAGGCTCGCCGGTCGGCGGAAGATCGTCGTCTTATGGCCGCTGTGCTCCTGACGGCCGTTGATCAACACGGTGATCTGCTCGGCAAGGAAATAGGCTTCGGTCAGATCGTGGGTGATGAGCAGCGCGGAAAGGCCTCGCTCACGTTGCAATTCCTTGACCAGCCACCACAGCTCCCTGCGGAGGGCCTCGTTCAAGGCGGTAAAAGGCTCATCCAGCAAGATAAGGCGTGGGTTGGCCGCCAGAGCCCGTACCAGGGCCACACGCTGGCGCTCGCCCCCGGAAAGGGTTTCAATCCGCCGTTCGAGCAGATCGCCGATGCGGGTGATCTCGATGAGCTTATCGAGCAGCGGCTGAAAGTCTTCTGGCGCAAGCTTGCGGGCGCGGGCACTGTAGCAGAGGTTATCGCGAACCGACAGGTGCGGGAACAGGCCCAGATGCTGCGGAACATAGCCCAGACGGCGGCGCTCCATGGGCCAGTGGGTGATCTCCTCGCCCCCGAGAAGGATGCGCCCGGCGGAAACGGGTACAACCCCAAGGATCGCGCTCAACAAAGTGCTCTTGCCGGATCCGGAGGGTCCCAGCACCGCGTGACATTCGCCCTCGCCAAGCGACAGGTGAACATCCTCGAGACGGAAGTTCCCCACCCGAGCGTGCAATGATTCGATCTCAAACACGTGCCGTCCTCCTCAACAGGCGGCGTGCCGCATACAGCGCGGAAAGCCCGATGCCTACCAGGACGAG
>CAZGQL010000306.1:0-2383 GCA_964527905.1 uncultured Syntrophobacteraceae bacterium | reverse complement strand
CGCAACCCGCTGTATGCTGCGCTGGTGATCAAGGACGAATTTCATGTCCCTGAGAAAGGCGCCGAAGTCCCGCCACCGGGGAAATTCCCGCATCCGTATGATCATGCCCCTGATCATTCCCCTGCGCCTGATATGGGCGTCTGCGTCCCGCTCCAGAGCTTCGAGGTCCTCCTGCCCGATCGGACCCGAAGGCTCGACGATGAGTATGCTCTCGTCTTCCAGGAGTGTATAGGCAATCATTGACAAACCTGCCGGAATTGCGCTCGCCTCATGAGCGACAGGCATAGTAAGCGCGGGTGGCTTTATCGTACCACAAAAAAATCCGGCGGGGAGGCGCATTACAACGAGATGATACTAACCCAAGTTCCGCAGTCGAGCTCTGATTTCAGGATATTTCAGCTGTGATAAAGCGTCAACCCGTTGAAATAGCAGTGCCTGATCTTTGAAAAGCCCATGTAGTGCAGAAAACCCCCTTGCGAGAGGCGATGGCGTTCGGCATAATGGCGCCATGTACTTGCGTCGTCATCGCAAGAAGAGCGGCGGGGTCAGCTATGAGACCTGGACCCTCGTGGAAACCGTTCGTACCCTTCGCGGCCCGCGCCAGCGGATCGTGGCCACGATCGGCAAACTGCCAGGCTTGGACGCCGAAGAAAAAGTCGGTTGGGAAGAAGTCACCCGGATTCTGAGCGGCAAGCCGAAGCCCACGCTGTCATTGTTCGAGAAGGCGCCGGATGTTCCCGCATGGGCCACGGTAAACCTGCGCGGTGTTCAGGTCGAGCGGCTCCGGCAGTTCGGCGACGTCTACCTCGGCTTGGTGTTGTGGCACCGGCTGGGTCTCATGGATTTCTGCAATGAGCACCTGGCTCCCGGCCGGGAAGAGATCCCCTGGTCGGTCATGGCCGCTGTGCTCACGCTTGCCCGGTTCTGCTCCCCGTCATCAGAGCTCCAGATCGCCGAATCGTGGTACGGAAAGACCGCCTTGGACGACCTTCTGGGCGTGCCCGTGGAAAAGATCAACGACGATCGGCTGTATCGCGCCTTGGACAGGCTGCTTCCGCATAAGGACGCCCTGTGCCGGCATTTGCAGAAGCGCTACGGCGAGCTGTTCGGGACCACCTTCGATTTTCTGGTCTACGACGTCACCTCAAGCTACTTTGAGGGCAGCGGGAAGCGCAATACCAAGGCCCGACGGGGATACAGCCGCGACGGCCGTCCTGACTGCATCCAGGTGTGCATCGGGTTGGTGACCAGCGAGGAAGGCCTGCCGCTCGCCTACGAAGTCTTTGATGGCAACCGGGTGGACGTGACCACCGTGGGAGACATCATCGAACTCATGGAGACCAAATACGGCAAAGCACGGCGCGTGTGGGTCATGGACCGAGGCATGGTGAGCGAAGAGAACTTGGAGCACTTACGAGAACGGAACGCTCACTATATCGTCGGCACTCCCAAGGCCATGCTCAGGAAGTTCGAGCGCGAGTTGACCGAATCAGGCTGGGAAGAGGTCCAGCCGGGCGTGGAGGTCAAGCTCTGTGCGTCACCCGAAGGCTCGACCGAGACCTTTGTGCTGTGCCGGTCCGAGGGCAGGCAGGAGAAGGAACAGGCCATTCTGAACCGCTTCATTACCCGGCTGGAACAAGGGCTGGACAAGCTCAAAGAGCAGGCGGAAAAAAGCAAGCGTCCTGACCGGCAAAAGATCGAGCGGCGAATCGGCCGCCTTCTGGAGCGAAACAGCCGGGCGGCAGCCCTCTTTGACGTGACGGTAGAGGAGCGGGCCGGAGACAACACGCCGAGACTCACGGTCACCATTACGAGGAAGGACGACCTCTTCGGCTGGGCGCAAAAGACCAGCGGCAGCTATCTTCTTCGGACCAACTGGGAAGGCCGGGACCCCAAGGAGATATGGACGCTCTACATCCAGCTTACACAGGCGGAAGACGCCTTCCGGACCACCAAGAGCGACCTGGGACTGCGGCCGATCTTTCATCAGACGACCGAGCGCACCGAAGCTCATATACTCGTCTGCTTCCTCGCGCTGGCCATGTGGCGGACCCTTCAGCAGTGGATGGAATGCGCAGGCTTGGGGTCGGCACCGCGTAAACTTCTGGAGGAAATGCGGGAGATCAGGGCAGTCGATGTCCTGCTTCCATCAAGAGACAAAACGCTTCGGCTGAGGACGGTTTCAAAAGCACCGCAACCGCTGCGCATGCTGTTGCAGCAACTCGGTTTGCCGCTGCCGAACCAGCCGAAAGTGATTGAAAATGTAGTGCAGAATTTGGCGGTTTAATCAAGGTAACCTGTTGTTTAATCAGATTTTCATTTTTTGAACTGCGGAACTTGGGGTAACGAGCAGAAAGGCCCTGCTGGTGTGGGACAGAGTGTA
>CAZGQL010000305.1:0-2383 GCA_964527905.1 uncultured Syntrophobacteraceae bacterium | reverse complement strand
GCGCCACGGACGCCCTCGAATTCCTGCTGGTCGGGGCCCGGGCGGTGCAGGTGGGAACGGCCAACTTCGTGAATCCGGCCGTCACGATGCAGATCGTCGACGGGATCGAGCGGTTCCTTTCGGTCGAGGGAATCCCGGCGCTGGAGACCTTCATCGGCAGCCTAGATCTTTCGTGCGTGTTTCCGTTTGCCGAGGATGCCTGCCGGGAGATCGACCTGGAGGGAACGTAAAACCCTGCGAAAGCATTGCAAGAATTCATCATGGCCGTCGTCCCCGCGAAGGCGGGGACCCAGAAGCCATGGGAAACCCGTCATTCCCGCCCGCTCGGGAATGACGGGTGTGGGATACATGCTCGTTCTGCAACCGCCTCTACGGCCGGGCGAATTCCATACCGGCCTTGCGGCAGTCGTCCAGAGCCGTCGGGTGATTCAAGATCGCTCCCTTTTCCTCGAGATCCCGGACGCACAAGTCGCCGGCGTAGCCCATGTTGAGCGCATCGAAGAAATAACGGACCGAAAGCACGGTGCACTCGAACAGTTTCTTGCCCTTGGTGGCGCCGGCCGCGAGCAGGAATCCCTTCCCCGCCGCCCCGGGAACAACCTCCCGGCCTTCCTTCCTCGCCAGGTCGTGCTTCATGAACACGGCCTGCGAACGGTCGATCAGAAGTTTCAATTGCCCCGTCACGCCGTAAAAATAGACCGGCGAGGCCACGACCAGTCGAGTCGTCTGCTCGAGAAGCGGGTAGACCTTCTGCATGTCATCTTTCTGGATGCAAAACCCTTTGCGGTCGCAATGGCCGCAAGCGATACAGCCATGGAGCTCCAAATCCCTCACGTAGAGCCGCTCCACATCGGCTCCCGCCTCGACGGCCCCCTCCAGGAAAGCGTCCAGCATCCGGTCTGTGTTGCCTCCCTTGCGAGGCGATCCGTAAATCCCGAGCATCCGCATTCTGCCTCACTCCTTCCGTCGTCAATGAGACGATCTCGATGATGGGGCCCCCGCCAGGGGATCCCGATGCCGCCACCGCCGAGCCACGGCGGCCCTTTACAGGGTAGACGGCCTTTGCTAGTCTAGCGAGCCTGAAAGGCCGGGGGAGGCCCAGCCAGGAACCGGGCAGCCACAAAGCACCCGCCCGTCCCCCATCCTACGCCTTTGTTCCGACAACGCACCTTGAGGGAGGACCCTGCCACATGGACCAATGTGTTTTCTGTAAGATCGCCCGGGGCGAGCTCCCCAGCACCAAGCTGTACGAAGACGATCTCGTGCTGAGCTTCATGGACATCAACCCCATCAATCCCGGGCATGTCCTGGTGATCCCCAAGGCGCATTACACAACGCTGTTCGACGCCGACCCCGAGGCCCTTCGCGCCTGCATCACCGTGGCTCAACGCATCGGTAAGGCCGTTCACCGGGGAATCGGAGCCGAGGGTCTCAATCTCCTCCAAAACAACTACCGGGCCGCAGGCCAGCTCATCGAGCACCTGCATTTCCACCTCATCCCCCGCCATCTCAACGACGGATTCCTGACGACCTGGCCCGGACGCGCTTACCCCTCCGGCGAACTGCAGGCCACCCATCGCCGCATCATGGCGATGATGGAATGATCGCCGCCCCCACCCGGGCTTAGACGCTCGTCAGAACCCGTAGTCTCCCGTTTCGATCGAAACGAGCCGTCCGTTTTCGAAGCGGAGCGTCCGCATGAACTGGCTCGGACCGAGGTTGTACGTCCATTCGTCGATCCAGACGCGCAACACGGTGTATTGGGGAATGCGGGTCCCCAGCGGATCCCCCGGTCGCGTGGTATACGGACGCGCGCCGGCGAGCGCCTCGACCCGATCCTCGTACCAGCCGTCTTCCCACGAAGGGGCGCCGCACTTGCGAACGACCTCCCCCTTGGAATCCCCGAGGGTGACCAGACGCGTGCCGCACTGAAAGGCTCGCGAGGAAGCCGCTTCCGCGGCCACTGCGGCAAGCCACACGAGGAAGAGGATGATCACGGGCACAGGCTTTTTCATGAGGCTCTCCAGAGGGTGTGAAGGATCAGTGCCCATCAGAAAGAGCAATCGTCATGCCATCATGATAACCGCTTAGCCGCCGGCCGCAACCGTCCGGAATCCGTTGGCCGTCCAGGGACCGCCATTCGGGGAGGCTCGCGAAGCGTCCACGCCGGATGACGAAAACAGCCCCCTCAGGCGCTCTGCAGACGGAGATTTGCACACGCGCCCATGCCGGATGCATCCTCGTCAAGGAAGCACGCTTGACGCTAATGAAGGGCTCTGGAAGCGGCCAGTGCCAGCTCGATGAGGGGAGACGGATAAAACCCAGCCCCAATCATCGCCACGATGAGACCTCCCGTGAGCACCCGCATGGGAAGAGACAGCAG
>CAZGQL010000304.1:0-2516 GCA_964527905.1 uncultured Syntrophobacteraceae bacterium | reverse complement strand
AGCCAAAATGGTGCGATATCGCTTCGGGCCTTGGGATCATCGCTATCGCCGTTTCCTGAACGTGCTTGCTGCTCGTGATCTCGTTCGTGTCGGAGTCGAAGGAAAGACCATACAAATAGATTTAACCGACAGAGGCAAAAAGCTAGCAGAGAAGCTGGTTGAATCACCTGCATTCGAACGAGTGCAGAAGCGAGCTACGCTACTTGAGAAGAGACTGGACATGAAAGCCCGTGCTTTGATGGAACTGATATATGGACTTTTCCCAGAGCTAAATACGATGCCCTACAACGAAGATATTGATTTTGTGGGGCATCAATAATGTACATTGTCCTTCATAAGCTTGTCTTGCTCTGCAGAGAGTCACGCGAAGAGGTGGTGTTCTCTCCGCGAATGTCCTTCTTTCATGGGCAAATGGCGACAGGTAAATCCACCATAGCTTCACTTGTCGATTTCTGCTTTGGGGCCGACCTCGTCGGCACACCCGCGGTTCGGGATGAGGTAATCACAGTTCAGCTTCTCTTAAAGATCAGTGGAACTGAGATGCTGATAGAGCGAAGTGTATCCGAGAATAGCGAAGCGACGGTGACCTGGGACTCCAAAGATGGTCCGCAGCTACAGGCTCTCCCAATAAAACCTCGAAAGAGTCCTGTTTGTCCGGCGTCAGCGCCCATGAGACAGATTGCAGGACTTGAAGAACGGAGGGTTTTGGTCTCATCGTAACGACGCAGGAGTGAAGATGAGACCAAAACCCAACATAGCTAAAACCCCTTCAGAGAAGATCGTCCGGGACATTCGCCGGGCGACCCGGAAGCACTATTCGGCCGAAGAGAAGATCAGGATGGTGCTGGACGGCCTGCGGGGTGAATCGAGCATTTCCGAGCTGTGCCGCCGCGAAGGCATCGCTGAGAGCCTGTACTATTCCTGGTCCAAGGAGTTCCTCGAAGCCGGGAAGCGCCGCCTGGCGGGCGATACCGAGCGGGCCGCCACGAACCCCGAGGTCAAGGAACTGCGCCGGGAAACCCGCGAACTCAAGGAAGTGGTGGCGGAGCAGGCCCTGGAACTGCGGCTGCTCAAAAAAAGCATGATCGCGGATGGGGGAGACCCCGAATGAGATATCCTGCCACTGAGAAACTGGAGATCATCCGTCTGGTCGAGCAATCGGCCCTGGGCGTGCGCCAGACCCTGGAGAAGCTGGGCATCCCCCGTGCCACCTTCTATCGCTGGTACGATCAGTACCAGCGGGGCGGCCCGGAAGCGCTCAGCGATCGCTCGCCACGGCCGGACCGGGTCTGGAACCGCATTCCCGACGCCATCCGGGAGGCGATCATCGACCTCGCCCTGGAGGCGCCAGAGCTGTCACCCCGCGAGCTGGCGGTCCGATTTACCGACACCAGGGGATACTTCGTGTCGGAAGCCTCGGTCTATCGGCTCTTGAAGGCCCATGACCTCATCACCAGCCCGGCCTTCATGGTCATGAAGGCCGCCGACAGCTTCAAGGATCAAACCACGGCACCCAACCAGCTCTGGCAGACCGACTTCACCTATCTGAAGGTGATCGGCTGGGGCTGGTACTATCTCTCGACCGTGCTCGACGACTATTCCCGATACATCATCGCCTGGAAGCTCTGCACCACGATGAAGGCCGAGGATGTCACCGACACCCTCAACCTGGCCCTCACCGCCTCCGGCTGCGACCGGGCCAGGGTGCGGCACCAGCCACGGCTGCTGTCGGACAACGGATCAAGCTACATCTCGGCTGACTTGGCGGAATGGCTGGATAAAAAAGGCATGAAGCATGTTCGCGGAGCGCCTTATCATCCACAGACCCAGGGGAAGATCGAGCGCTGGCACCAGACTCTGAAGAACCGCATCCTGCTGGAGAACTACTACCTGCCGGGGGCGCTTGACGCCGGGATCGACGCCTTCGTCGATCATTACAATCACCAGCGCTATCACGAAAGCATTCAAAACCTGACGCCCGCCGATGTCTACTTCGGCCGCGCCCAATCCATCATCGAGCAACGGGAAAGGATCAAACGCGACACAATCACCCAACGACGCTTGCAATACCAAAACGCTGCCGCTTAAACTCAACAACCAGATGAGCCAGATCCTCCGTTAAATCACGGCCTCTCGTGTCTCAAATACTTTGATGACGGACACGTCGAGGGCGGCAATTTCTGGGCCTATGACGAATTGCTCAAAGACGGGTCAGTTCCCCAGTCGGAAGCCAGAACCCTGAGGTGGAAACACAGCGCTGCCCGTCAGGATACGCTGTCCTTCGCCTTGCTTGAACGCACTGGCCTGACCTCAAAGGTTCTGCGGAAGAATGCCGGCGGCGAAACCCGATCATTGAGTTTCCGCGACCTGGCGCGCCTGTGTGTTGTTACGGAGGAGGAAATTCAAGGGCGCGGCTCCCCGCTTTTGTCCGGTCAATGGCTTGCACGGACCCCGGAGTATGCTGCCTTCAAGCTTCTGCTGACCGGCACTGATGACAGCGCCTTGGTCGCCGCCAA
>CAZGQL010000303.1:0-2525 GCA_964527905.1 uncultured Syntrophobacteraceae bacterium | reverse complement strand
TTCGAGGCCTTCAGTTCCGCGCCGCACACCGGACACGAGGGTTTCAGGGCGGACCAGCGAGTAACCGTACTCGAACCCAAGGACGGCGTTCTCCGACAACAGACTGTCGAAGACATCCAACCGCGCCTGCCCATCCCTCAAATGGTTCAGGGGAACAAAGCGTATCCCGGTCTTCGTGTCCGTCAAGGTGCTGTGACGCTGGCTGAAGGTGCCCCGTCGGCTGTCCTCGCCGCTGACCCGAACGCAAGCATCTCGCCCGTGGCCCAGTCGATCCCTTCGCCGTGCTCAACGGTATCCAGCCGGCGGGCGAGCATCTTTCGCAGTTTCGGATGCAGGCTCATCCCTTCCGGAATGGACGCCGCTTGACGGGCGATGTGTTTCAACCGGTCCCCGGGCACCCCCGTGATGCGAGAATCCTCGTCGGCATCCCCGCCAAAACCGTCCCAAGTCTCGTAGAACCGCTCCTCGGGTATGGGGCATACCCGTTCGTGAATCTCTCGGTATGCGCTCTCCAGAGCCTGCATGAATGCGGACTTGAACTGCTCGAGAAAGGATGCCGGTAGCTCGCCGGCCGCCTCCAGGTCCTTCGCGTACAGCTCCATGAGCGAAGGCCGGTCCTTGATCCGCTCGTACATCTGGGGCTGCGTGAAATACGGTTCGTCGCCCTCGTTGTGGCCGTAGCGCCGGTAACAGACGACGTCGATGACCACGTCCTTGCCGTACCGGTACCGGTAGTCGCACGCGAGCCGCATGACGTGGACGGCCGCCTCCGGATTTTCCCCGTGGACATGGAAGATCGGCACCATGAGCATCTTGGCCCCGTCCGTGGAATACCTTGTGGATCGAGCATCCTCGGGCAATGTGGTGAAACCGATCTGGTTGTTGATCACGAGATGGATGGTGCCCCCCGTTTTGTAACCTTCGAGCTGGGACAGGTTGAGGGTCTCGAAGACGACTCCCTGACCCGCAAAGGCGGCATCCCCGTGGATCAGAACCGGCAGGACGGCCTCGCGGCCCCCGGCGCCCAAAAGATCCTGCAGGCCGCGGGCCATTCCTTCGACGACGGGGTTCACCGCTTCGAGATGACTCGGGTTGGTGGCCAGCAGAACCCGAACGGACTTGCCCCCATTCGTGCCGACCCATCCCAAATAACCCTTGTGATATTTGACATCGCCGCTTCCCGCGAGCGAATCCGGATCGAAGCTCCCTTCGAACTCACAAAATACCTCCTGGAACGGCCGACCCAGCACATTGGTCTGTACGTTCAGGCGACCCCGGTGGGCCATCCCCAACACCACCTCACGGGCCCCGTGCTCGGCGGCACGCTCAACCATCTCCCGAAGCATGGGGATGACCACTTCGGCACCCTGAATCGAAAACCGTTTCTGCCCCAGGTACCGTGCATGGAGGAACTGGTCAAAGAGCGTCGCTTCGCAAATCCGACGGAGGATGTCGAGCTTTGCCTCCGTACCCAGCACCGGCCGGTTGCGCACGGACTCCATCCGCTCCTGGAGCCATCCCCGCTCCTCGGGGTCCTGAAGATGCATGTACTCGACGCCGATGGAGCGGCAATAGGTCTCGCGCAGCATGCGCACGATGTCGCGCAGAGGAGCCTCCTCCCACAGCGTGCAATGGGGGGTGTAGAAGGTTCGATCCAGGTCCTCTTCACTCAGACCGAAAGCGGACAGCGTCAACAGAGGGTGATCTGTTGGGCAACTGGAGAGGGGATCGAGGCAGGCCAACAGGTGGCCCAACTCCCGGTGGCGCGCTATGAGCTCCTCCACGCGCGCTTGAAGCAGCACCTGCCTTCGGTCGCAAATCCCCTCGACATGGCACTCCCCGCCACGCCCCAGCTCGAACCCCTCGAAGAATGCCCGCCACTGTCCGGACACCGCCCCCGGATTCGTTTTCCAGAGCTGGTACTGCGCATCCACGTAGTCGAGGTTGTTGGCAAACGGCAAGGTCATGGTCTGTGTCCCATTTCTATCTTGTACGCTTGCGGGATCCGTCCGACGGACAAGGGGGAGGCTATACGGTGGCTCGCCCCTGGAGCCACAAACCAAGGATTTCGCGGCGCTTCACGGCCAGGCAAGGTCGACTCGGCCTGAAAGGCAAGCAATCCAACACGTTGTTGAAAACTAGCACCGCGATCCGAAATCTGTCAAGGGCGAGCCGGCCGCGCCAGCTCCACAAAACCGACTTGTCAAAGCGTCCTTGTTTGAGTACAAATGCGAGGCCGACACGGAAGCGCCAAGCTCACTGGTGGGGCTCCCGGACTTCAAATCCGGTGTAGGGGCGTGAAGGCGTTCCTAGGTGGGTTCGATTCCCATGCGCTTCCGCCAAGGTACGAAGGTCGGCCTTTTCAATATGGCCTAAAGCCAGCCATCGTGGGCTTCGAAAGCTTTGAGCACCTCCGAAGACCCATCTATCACACCAGGCTGGTTGAGGTCAATCCATGCCCCCTAGGGGGACAGGGCAATCGCATGAAATTTAGGCGAGCTTTAGCAGGTGGAGCAGGTAGTTGT
>CAZGQL010000302.1:0-2535 GCA_964527905.1 uncultured Syntrophobacteraceae bacterium | reverse complement strand
CCGGCACAGATGTAGCCGATCCCAAGGCGCTCAAAGCACTCGAAGAGCTTCTGATTGTCAACGCCGGAGTACTTTGTCCCCTAATCAACGGAATAAAATGTCCGCTAAACATCGGTTTTCCTCTCGCGGATCAGCTTGTTTCGAGAGGCACTAAGACCCCAAAGAGCGAAGACCTGATGGGGGTCCCCTGGTTCGTCGCGGGAGTCACCAACGGGGGCGGACCCTCCGACTCACTCGCCGTTTCCGCTGGCAGTGTCAGCCGCGATCGGCGCGGCATTCATGGGAGATGCCGCTTCTCCCGATCGCGGGACCCTGCCGCGTCTCCGACTCCCTCAAGTCGGTTTCCACCCCCGTTGGCGCCTCCCGGCTTACTGGTTTGCGGGGGCTTCTGCCCGGGTCACGTTGGGTTTGGACGTTGGTCCGATCAAGCCCGCTTTCCGTTTTTCTTTCAGCCGATAGCCTTCTCCCTTGATGTTGAGGGTTGTGCAGTGATGGAGCAATCGGTCCAGGATGGCCGTTGCGAGCACCTGGTCGTTGAAGATCTCGCCCCAATCCACGAAGCTCTTGTTGGACGTGATGATGAGCGTGGCCCGTTCGTAGCGTCGTGTGAGCAGCCTGAAGAAAAGCCCTGCTTCATCGCGGCTCATGGGCAGGTATCCCATTTCGTCGATGATGAGTACCCTGGCATACGCAAATTGTTGGAGCTGGCGCTCGACCCGGTTTTCCATCCGGGCTCGGGTGAGGCGCGTGAGCAGAGATTCCAGGCTCAAGAAATGAACCCGGAAGCCTGCCTCAACGGCTTTGATCCCCAAGGCGATAGCCAGATGGGTCTTTCCCACCCCGGGAGGACCAAGAAGGATGACGTTTTCCGAGCGCTCGACAAAGCTCAAGCCGGCAAGCTCGCGAATCACCTTCCGATCGATGCTGGGCTGGAAGGTGAAGTCGAACTGCTCCAGGGTTTTCAGGTAAGGAAACCGGGCCATCTTCAATCGGGTCTCGACGGCTTTGCCGTGGCGGCCCCGCCATTCGGTGTCCAGGGCCTGTTCAAGGAACTCCCTGTAGCCAAGGTCTCTCTTGGACGCCTGTTCACAAAGCCCATCGAGTTGCGCCAGGAGATGGTCCATCTTCATCTTCTCAAGGAGGCTTGCTAATTCCATTGTCCGGCCTCCTCGTAAACGGAAAGATCCCGGCGCTCGACCTGGAGCGCCTCTTGCCACAGGCCACTATGATGCGAAGCAACGCTTACCCAGCCCTGTGCCGCACTACGAAGCTGATGCTCGGCCGCAAGAGCCTCCCCGGCGTATACCCGGAGACGCTGATCAAGGCCGATGCGGATTTGCACCATCTGGCCGCACAGATGAGCGGGAACGCTGTAGCGATTTCCCCGAACATCGATGAACCCATCCCAGTGAACCATCCGATGCTCAAGGTAGGACGTGTCATAAGGGACGGTAGGCAAGGGCTTCAAATGGGGGCGCTCTCGCTCAAAGCGCTCCATCACCACTTCTTTCACGGTGCCGTGAAGCCGTGGACCAGCTTCCGAGGCAAGCCAGCTCAACGCGAGCTCATTCATGTGCGAGAGGCTGTCGAACTCCCGATACCGCTGAAAAAAATTCCCCTTGATATAGCCGACCATCCGCTCGTCTTTGCCCTTGGTCCGAGCCCTGTACGGACGGCAGGCACGCGGGTGAAACCCGTAGTGACTGGCAAAGTCGACAAAGCGCTCGTTGTAACGAACATTTTCGCCAACCCGGTGGCTGATCACGGCGGCCTTTTGATTGTCGACCAGCACCTCTCCGGCGACCCCCCAAAATACTCAAACGAGAGCTTCATTCCTTCGTAGGTATGCTCGGCGTCCATGCTCTCCGTGCACCAGAAGTGGAATCGCCGAGAGAATCCGAGCGTGTTTACGATGAAATAGACCTTCTTGGGCTCCGAGCCAACAGTCGTCGTGAACTCGCCCCAATCGCTTTGAAGCTGCCTGCCAGGCTCGGTTTCAAAGCGCACGGTCGCACGACTTTCTCGAAGAGAGCGTTTCGGGCGGATATAATCGCGAACCACCGTGATTCTGCCCTGGTAGCCTCGGGTCTCCAACTCTCGAAGAATAACCGTCGAGTTCCAAACCCCTTCTCGAAGCAGTTCGTCAATCAACGGCTTGAAGGGATCGAGTTTGCTCACGCGAGCCCCAGGACGTTTCCCCGACGGAGGTCCTTCCCGTTGAAGAGCTCGACTCACTGTCTTGGGATGGACTCCCAGTTCCTCTGCGATGTCCTTCAGGTAGACACCCTTCTCCACCTGTGCCTTGATTTCCATCCAGTCCTCCTTGCTGAGCATCCGCTACCTCCAGCGTTATCTGAGTTCGCTGAAGGTAAATCCACATGCTCATCTCAGGGGACATTTTATTCCGGCGTTTTCTGGACTTTTAATCCCGGCGGTAACACATGAGTGAGAATAATCTTTTGTCTCCCTATCGTCGTCCCCAAGGGACGCCGAAACTCCATGCCGGCGAGATCATCACAGACAGACCGAATGTCA
>CAZGQL010000301.1:0-2563 GCA_964527905.1 uncultured Syntrophobacteraceae bacterium | reverse complement strand
CAAAACGGCGAGTTCTTCCGGGACCGCCGCGCGGCGAGAGCCAAATGCGTCCAGCCGTCTCAGGGTGGATGGTGCTGTCAAAACGGGAAGGTTTTTGAAGTCCCCTCAAAGGCACGTTGCACGGGGAGAGGCGCAAGGTTTTTCAATGACGAGGCTGCTGCGCAACGCAGTTGTGGGCCGCCCATCGAATGACAAGGGCGGATCGGACGCCCTGTGGTGCAACGTTTGCCCTCGCTCTATCCCGCAGCTTCCCGTCGGGCCAGACCAGCGAAGTGGTCGCGGAGGGCCGTGTGGATGAATTGGTACCCTCCCCCGACCCTCTGCAGGAACGCCAGCCGGGTTGCGTGGTCGAGAAACCTTGTGCAATCGAGTGGAATGCGCCCTTCAAAGGAGAGCAGCAACCGCAGACTATAGTGTTGGATAGTGTCCAGTCCGCCGTGCCACAGGGCAGCAGAAAAACCGAGAAGGAGTGCGAAGGGTTTACCGGAAGCAAGGGGCTCGAGAGCAAGGCCAAGACTCCACGAGCAACAAATCGCGAAGGCCAGCTCGACCGCCAGGCACACGAGGGCCCCCGTCAAGACCGCATTTCTTGCCGACCGCATGATTCCCTGGTTCGGCGAGCTTTTGGCTTCGATGGTAAGGCCCTGGAGCCCGCCCCAGGTCGCTCCGATCAGCGCACCGATGGACGCTGAAAGACTTCCGGCCTTCATGGCCAGGGAAAGCGTGTCGATGAGCTTCGCAACAACGCCCACGGTCAGGGCCACGATGAGGCCGCAGGCCATACCCCACATGCCGCCCCTCAACGCCGATGGCCATGACCAGCGCAAAGACTCCATCGTTCGGATATCGTTTGAAAAGGTCCGATGCGGACCCCTCAAGCCGAAAAGCGCTCCAAAGACCACCCCCCCCAGGAGCCCCTCGATCACCCATTGAAAAGCGCCCTTTCGCGCAAGAAACAGTGGCGCTTCAATCGCGCAGAGGGGAATGGCTGCCACGATCCCAAGCACCAGGACGCTGAAAGGCGCCCGCCACCAGGACGCATGGGCTGCGGAGGATGGGGATCGATTTTCTAGACGTCTCATCCTGAAAGCTTCGGCGAGCCCCACCAAGGCCCCCGCCACAACCCCCTCGCTCATACCGACCGCCGCCCCCCGAGCGTACCCTTCACTGGCCGCCAGAACCAAGGCGAATGCCACCCCCATCACAAACCCCGCCAACATGCGCGACAAGAGCGCGTAGATCCAGCGCTGCTTGGTGCTGAACAACCAGGAGGGCTGCATTTCCTCGATGAGAAACAGGTTCTTGTAGTGCCGGGCGAGCTGTTGGGCCAACCATGAGAGGCCTTCCTCGACTTGCTGCGTGGAGTAGGGCTGCTTCGATTTCCCCAGGCGGTTGAACATGCAACCACGATAGAGCGCGAAAAGCTGGTTACGCCGCTCCTCAACGGAGGGAGCCTCGGCCGTTTCGAGATCCTTACAAGACAGGTCCCGGAAAGCCACACTCATGAAACTCAGCATGAGTGGCGACTGGGCCAGCGTCTGCATGCTCGGATCCTGTCGGATCAGGACTTTCAAAGCCGCCAGCCGCGGGCCCCAGGCCGTGACGTACGCGTCGATCTGGCTCAACCGCAGGGGCTGCAGGTAGAGGGCCGCGTTCAGCCTCAGGCGCACGGGCAGAACCACGTATTCGTTCAGTCGGCTGCAAACGATGACGCCCGGGACGCCCGTCTCCTTGGTGAAGGCGTTGATGGCTTCGACACACGCGGCCCTCTGGTCGGCTCTGACTTCATCGAGGCCGTCCAGGAGAAGCACGATGCGCGAGTCCTCCAACCAGCAACGGCCGAGCTGCGTTGAGACTTGATATTTACTACCCAATTCCACGGTCAGCCAGTCCAGTAGACCACCCCGCTCAGGAGTCCAGGTGGAGAGGTTGAAAACGACGGGTACGGCAAGGTTGGGGTTGTCCCTCGCCTTCTTGAGCAGCTCTCTGGCCAGCTGGAGCATCGTGACGGTCTTTCCCGAACCTGGGTCGCCGAGGATCAGCATGGCACGGCCCACTTCGTCAAAAACCTCCCCGATCTTCTTCGCTTGCTCCACGATGCGGCCCGTTTGGTCCGGCACCAGGAGCACGCGCTCCAGGGGATGCTCAACGGCCTCAGGGCGTGATTCCATATCGAGCTCGATGAGCGATTCCGTGTGAATGGTGCGTTGCAGAACACCCGCAATCCAGAGGGCTTCGACCTTGTCGATAAGGATCGGGAGGAGTCGACGCATGCGCGCTTCGACGGGCGGAAGCTCATAGTGGATCTGAATATCACCGGAGACCGTGACGAGATTGTGGTCGCCGGTGACGACTTGATGGATGACGGTGTCAGCCATCACGCACCCCGTCTGTGTGGGTGGGCAGGCTATTTCTGCTTGACGACGATCGGCCCAGAAACGGAGATGATGTTGTGGCTCCCTTTCACCGTCTGGTGAATGGTCTGCCGGGTCTCCGGTAAAGCCTTCAGCTTCTCGAGGAGGATCCGGGCGGCGTTGACAATGTCCTCATCCTCGTTCGCTCC
>CAZGQL010000300.1:0-2589 GCA_964527905.1 uncultured Syntrophobacteraceae bacterium | reverse complement strand
GTCCGCATCCGCAGGAGCATCTCCACTTGCTCCTGCCCGTCCAGATCGGGCCATTCCTCGTCGAAGCCGGGTGGGAAGAGCGAGAGCTGTTCTTCGGGCGCCTGAAGCATCTCAAGCCGACGTTCCAGCGTGGTGCGGATCGCTCGCGTGGAAGAGGTCACTAGCCGCTGCATCAGGATCAGCAGGAAGCCGACGTAGTTCTTCTTCTCCCGGATCGCCTGGTTGTAACCAATGCGGACGTACTCGGAGATCGCCTCGTACATCTGCCGTTGAAGCGCGTGGCGGTCGTTCCAGCGGACCGGCTCGAGCTGCGTGCGGCGCGGCTTGAACAGCGGGTTCCCTTGGGCGTCAATCGCTTTGCGCTTTTCGGTCCGAACCAGGTACGGCTCCAAGCGCTCCCGGCTGACAGAAGCAGGATCCGGGAAGGCCGTCTTATCGAGGAGAGAGACCAGACGATGGAAAGCGTCCGATTTGCCCTGATGAGGGGTTGCGGTGAGCAACAGCAGATACGGCGCCGCCTCGGCGAGTCCCTGCCCGAGTTTGAACCGCGCCACTTGATCCGTGGTGCCCCCGAGGCGGTGCGCCTCGTCGATGACGATCAGATCCCAATTCGCGGCGAGCAGATCCTCAAACCGGTCCCGGTTGTGGTCGGCAACCTGCTCCTTCGACCACCCGCGCCGGTTCTCAATGGGCTTCACGGCATCCATCGGGCAGATGATCTGGTCATACATTTTCCAGACGTTGTCATGCCCGGCCACGCGGCGGAACGCCGGAAAGTCGCTCGGCAGCAAGAGGCGGAACTCCTCGCCGAAATGCAGCCGCATCTCAGCAGCCCATTGGCTAACCAGGCCCTTGGGCGCAACGACAAGAACCCGCCGCACCAGACCGCGCAACTTCAGTTCCTTGATGATGAGCCCCGCCTCGATGGTCTTGCCAAGTCCGACTTCGTCGGCGAGCAAGAGCCGGACGCGATCGGAAGAAACGGCTTTGAGCAGGGTGAGAATCTGGTGAGGCAGGGGGATTACCGACGATTCAATCGGCGCCAGGAGCGTGTTCCCCTCGAGGGCATCGGCCACTTTGGCCGCGGCAGTGATGTAGGCAATCTCCTGCGGGCTTGTGTGCAGCTGTTCAACCGGCGTCAACTGGCTTGGGTCCACCAGGAGGATGGTTTGCGCTTCCGGATACCAGACGCGGACGGTCTGCTGGCCCCACGTGCCGACGTGCTCCAGCACCCGGCAGCGTAGGCGCCGGCTGTTGTCGAAGAACCATGATCCTGTTTCGGCTCCAATCACTAGAACTTCCAGCTCTCCAGTCCGGGAAAGACAGGTTCTCCATCCTCCCATTCGAACTCAAGGACCTCAATACCGACTTGCTGTAGCGCGGCCCGAAGGGGATCACTGATGTCGGCGGGGGCCACGAAAACCAACTGCGGGCGTGGATTCAATTCGACGCTGTGCAGGAGCAGCTGCCCCACGGCCGAGTAAATGCTCTGCCGGTCCGTGGATGGTTTCACCTCAAACAATGAAGTGACCTTCTTCCCCTGGTAGACGTAGAGGTCCCGAAACGTGTCCTTTCCGGTAGAGTAGCCTAGTTTGCCAAGCAGCTCCCTCAGCTTTCCGACTATAGGCCCGTGGTCGCAAACCGCATTTACCTTGCGGCTGACGGTATAGGTCTTCGTGCCAGCGAATTCATCCCCGAGTGACTTGATCTCGAATCTTGCTGGACCGGGTTGACCACCCGTGCCCGGCGTTTGCTCATCCGGCTGGCTGCGTGCGGCTAAAGCCTTGATTCGCTCCACCTCACGGACGAAAAACAGGATTTGCCGAACGAACCTTGGAGAGCCAATTTCCGCCACTGCGGCAACATCCGTCTCCCGATCGCCGTCCCACACCGTCAACCTCTTCCCTTCGTAATGGGACCAGAACAACTCGGCGCCAATACCTTCTCTTCCCCCGCCGATCCGGCCTCGATGGGCAAGGATCGTCCGCCCCTGCTCATCAGACACGGCGATTCCACCAACGCGCCGGTCGATTCCCTGGAGAGGAAGATTCACCTCGCAGGTGATCGGGACGGAGCCACCGTGCGGGTCCTTCGTTCCGAATGCATTCCAATAGCGGCTGCCCGCAATCACAGATGGAGCAAGCCAGATGCCAAGGTCCTCCATCCACAGCACTCGGACGTCCAAGTTCTCGCCCCGGAAACCGAGGTTCGCGCGCACCGGCTTCGCCCCGTGCTTCCGAAAGGCTGCGACGATCTCTTTCCGCACCCGCCTGATTTCGGCCGCTCGCTCCAGGACTCGGTATGCCATCGGGGTCTCCTGTTCAGGCGCCACGTCCGGTGCGGATGAGGCTGTTGGTGTACCACATCAGGAGCATGGCGTCCTCCTGCAACACGTCTTCGGGGATCTTTGCGGCCACGTCGAGGATGGCGTCATAGTCGTTCTGCTGCCAGGCCCAGCGGAAACCGGTACGGATGGCCTCCAACCGAAAGACCTTCAGCCTCCTCTGCGCCGAGGCACGGTACTCGCTGAACTCACGGAGCAGTGCCTTTTCCCGGGTCTTCTGGACGTCCGCTTCCTTGGTTGGATCT
>CAZGQL010000299.1:524-2589 GCA_964527905.1 uncultured Syntrophobacteraceae bacterium | reverse complement strand
CCATTCGCCGTGGCGGCCTATGTCCCGCAATCCGGCACGGAAACCATCAGCGAAACCCGCGAGGAGCTGCGTGAACCGCCGATGTTTCGCGTGCTGATGCACAACGACGATTACACGCCGATGGACTTTGTCGTCGCCGTGCTTAACGCCGTGTTCAGCAAGCCGATCGAGGAAGCCACGCGGATTATGTTGAACATCCATCACAACGGCATAGGTGTGTGCGGCGTGTACACCCAGGAAATCGCCGAAACCAAGATTGATCAGGTCCACGACCTCGCGCAGGCGAACGAATTCCCGCTGCGCTGCTCGATGGAGCCTGCGGAGTAACTTCGGGCAAGGGCAAGAAATGCGGCTAGCAGTTTGTCGGACTTTAGGGATGGAATTACGTAATAGATAACTATTGCAATTGTCTATCACTTCGACTATACTTGGCCTATGAGCACACGATACGTATCCGTCGACCGCAGCCAACCCTTATTGCTTCCGCCGGACCTTCGGGAATGGGTGCCGCCGGATGACTTGGTCCACTTCGTCATCGAGGCGGTGGACTCCATGGACGTACGGGCCTTCAAGGTGAATGAGCGGGGCACGGGGAGCGCGCAGTATCCGCCGCGGATGATGTTGGCTCTTCTCATCTATTGTTACGCTAACGGCATCTTCTCGTCCCGGCGCATCGAGAAAGCGACGTATCGGGACATTGCGGTGCGCTATCTGACGGGGGACACGCATCCGGACCATGATTCCATCGCGGGATTCCGTCGGGAGAATTTTGAGGCGGTGGCGGCATGCTTTGTTCATGTGCTGGAGTTGGCGCGGGAGTTGAAGCTGCTCAAGGTGGGCAAGGTGAGTGTGGACGGCACGACGCTTAGGGCCAGTGCGAGCAAAAACCGCAACGTGCGGTACGACCGGGCGGGGGAGTTGGTCGAGCAGCTGGAGGGGGAGGTTAAGGAGTTGATGGGCCAAGCCGAACGCGCCGACCGAGGAGAGGGCGGGGACGGCGAGCGGTTGCCCGAAGAATTGGCGCGGCGCACGACGTTGAAAGCCAAGCTGGAAGCGGCGCGCAAACGGATCGAGGAGCGGGCCAAGAGCAAGGCCCAGGAGGAGCAGGCCGACTACGAGCGCAAAGTGCGGGAGCGCGAGGGGCGCACGGGTTCGGCCAAAGGCCGCGAGATCCACCAACCGGACCCCAGGCCCGAACCGAGCGAACAAGAGAATCTGACGGACCCCGACAGCCGCTTGATGCGTCACAACAAACGCAGTTCGTACGAGCAGGCCTACAATGCCCAAGCCACGGTAGATGCTGACGGCAGCCAGTTGGTGCTCAGCGCCCACATCAGCCAATGCGCCTCGGACCGCAACGAATTGGTAGCAAATGTCCAAGGGATTCCCGCCTGTCTGGGTCAAGCCGAGACGGTACTGGCTGACAACGGCTATCTCAACGAGACTCAGGTCCGCGAGTTGGAAGGCGACCAAGACCACCCCGCGATGAACGTACTGGTTTCCGTGCACGCCGAGGCCAGGCAGCTACGGCGTCGGCACGACTTTCGCCCCCAAGCCGCCGAGGAGAAGAAGCCCCCCGAGATTCGCTCCGAGTTTGTCCTCGAGATGAAAGAAAAGATGGAACGCAAGGAGAACCGGGAAGCGTACCGAAAACGCAAGCAGACCGTCGAACCCGTATTCGGGACCATCAAGAAATGGATGGGGTTCACCCAATTCCTCTTGCGGGGCCTCGAGAGGGTGCGCGGCGAATGGCAACTCGTAGTGTTGGCCTACAACTGCAAAAGGCTATGGAATTTAAAACGCGCACTGCAAGCCGTAGGGTGAAAAAGGCGCCCGCGACCCCTGTCCAGACCGAGGAAACGAAAAAACAACGACGCCAAAACTCCCGAAAGGCCCTCACGATCACCCAAACCAAACCGTGCGACGCACATCAGTGAAAATACAACCCGCAAGTCCGACAGACTGCTAACCCGGATTTTTCACACCCACGCGCGTTGGAGGATACAACATCGTACAGTGCATACCGTTATGCATCGTCGCCGCGCGGCACGGCAGAACAGATGGT
>CAZGQL010000299.1:266-489 GCA_964527905.1 uncultured Syntrophobacteraceae bacterium | reverse complement strand
AAAACCACTCACATGCTATCTCCAAAGCATTTCTCACCAGCCGCCCCCGTCAACGGAGGCGGCTGGTGAGAAATGCGGGCTAATCTTCCGGCCGTTCCCCCGCGGGCGCCATCTTCACAAGTTTGGGGTCAAACCTTGCCAGGACCTCAACGAGGTCGGACTGGGCCGCCATCACGCTTTCGATGTCCTTGTAGGCCCCTGGGACTTCGTCGAGCCCGGCTGA
>CAZGQL010000299.1:0-216 GCA_964527905.1 uncultured Syntrophobacteraceae bacterium | reverse complement strand
CGCTGTCTTCCTGCTCATCTGCCGGCCCGCACCGTGCGCCGCGGAATTAAGCGAAAGCTCGTTGCCCTTGCCGCGCACAACGAATCCCGGCGCCGCCATTGATCCCGGAATGATCCCTATGACACCGGCCCCCGCCGGAGTCGCGCCTTTCCGATGCACGATGACCTCCTTGCCGCCGTGCTTTTCTCTCCACGCAAAATTGTGGTGATTTTCGAT
>CAZGQL010000298.1:0-2643 GCA_964527905.1 uncultured Syntrophobacteraceae bacterium | reverse complement strand
ATCTGCCCGCTGAAAAATCAGCTCACTACAGCACGCAGGGTGCGGAATGTGAGTCTCAACTGGAATGGAGCGATCGATGGGGCTCCTACAAAGCGCGCTGGGGCATGAACCGGATGCATTTCGTTGTGGATCCGGGGCTTTATGCCCTCGGTAAGCCGGGAGAGTCCTCCCCGGTTCTCGTCACCGCAAACTATAAGATGAGTTTCGACCGCCTGCGGGGGGCGCTGCCTGACCTGGATGCGTGGATCCTCGTGCTGGATACGTGTGGCATCAATGTCTGGTGCGCGGCGGGAAAAGGGACGTTCGGAACCGAGGAGCTCGTTTCACGGATCCAATCGAGCGGTCTCGAAAAGGTGGTTACCCATCGCACCGTGATCGTGCCCCAACTGGGGGCACCCGGCATCGCGGCTCATGTCGTGCGAAAGCGCTCCGGATTCGCAGTGGTTTACGGGCCCATCGAGGCCCGGGACCTGCCGGCGTTTCTCCAGGCCGGAATGAAGGCCAGCCCAAGGATGCGCCTGAAGACCTTCTCCACGAGGGAACGGGCTGTGCTGATTCCTATCGAGCTGTTGGACGCTCTGAAAAAGTCCGCCTTCGTCTTGCCGGTGATCTTGGTGGTTTATGGCATGACTGGAGGCGGCGGTTTTTGGAGCAATCTCGTCGGACCAGGGTGCGACGCCGTTTTGGGGATCCTGACGGCCATACTCGGGGGTGCCGTCCTGACGCCCCTACTGCTTCCGTGGCTTCCCGGAAGAGCCTTTGCCTGGAAGGGCCTTGCCCTGGGCGTGACTTTGGCCGTTGCGTTCGCCGTCCTTCGCCAACTGTATTCTGAAACCTCCCCGCCGGTTGCCGAGACGGCAGCGTGGCTCCTGCTCATCCCCGCCCTGGTCTCTTATCTTGCCATGAACTTCACGGGGGCCTCGACATTCACTTCCCTCTCGGGGGTGCGGCGAGAAATGCGGCACGCGGTTCCGGTTCAGATCGCCCTCACCGCCCTGGGAACAGGTCTGTGGGTTGCCGCCAGGTTTTTTGGCTGAAAGGAGATGAATCCGCCATGCCGTCGCACATGATCTATCTCAAGGATGTCACGAGCTTGAGGCTTGATGCCGACCAGTGTGTCGGGTGCGGCCTGTGCCTGGTGGTCTGTCCTCACGGCGTCTTTGAGCGCTCGGGCAAGGGGGTTGCCATCGCCGCGCGCGACGCCTGCATGGAATGCGGCGCGTGTGCTCGGAACTGCCCCTCCGGGGCGGTGTCGGTTCGGGCCGGCGTAGGCTGTGCGGCCGCCATCATCAACGGGATGTTGGGACGGGACACTGCCGGCTGTTGTTGCGTGGTGGAAAACAGTTCGGAGCCCACGGGTAGGAGGCCATCCGATCGAGGAGGGGATCCTGCGGGATGCTGTTGAGATCCCGTACTTGACCTGAGAACGGAACGGGTGCAGTGTGGATCCCGACGGGTGAGAAACAGGATGTGGGCGCCCGTGACCCCGCCGATTTGGACCGCCCGGCCTGGAGCGGCCGGCTCTCGGGAATGCCAAGGAGGAGATATGAAGCCCAGACGGAAGATCTGTCGACCGAAGACCCTGTGGGCAAGCCGTTTTGTGGTCGCCCTCTGCGGCCTGTCCCTTCTGGTCGTGTTTTCCTGCTCGTCGAAAGCAGCCATGAGGAAGGCGGACGAGGATACCTTCAACCTGGTCGTGGAAAACTTCCACAATGCCGTGCGTTGGGGAGAGTATGACATCGCGGCGACTTATGTCGGGCCCGCGTTGCAAGAAGACTTCTGGAAAATCGCGGACGCCCTGCGGGATAGGATTTCGATCCATGAATGTCAGATCAAGCGCTGTCATTTCAACCGTACGGGCCGAACGGGCGAAGTGGTCCTGTTTGTCCGTTATTACGCGAAGGAAAACCCGGAGCTCATCACGCGGACGATCCATGAGCGCTGGATGTTCAACGATAAGGAAAAGATGTGGCATCTGATTTCTCACGACCTCAAGACCGTGGGGAACTGACCCGATGTTCTCGGCACGGCTTCAGGGGCTGGTTCTTCAGAATGTCCGAGCCCCGAGCTTTGATTCTTTGCGGATATGGAGCTTTTTGATATAAGATTGCATTTTTAAGTAGCGATGTCTGACTTGATTCCGCCGCCATGCCGGCGGGGGGCGCCGACCTGTAGGCGCCCGGCATTGTGGGCGTTTCCGACTCGAGGCGGCGACACCCCTTTCTTCACGATGGAGGCTTTTCCGTTGAGTCCCTTTTACAAGAACCTTGCCCTGTGGTTGATCATCAGCCTCATGGTGATCTTGCTCTTTCACATGTTTCACCAGCCCCAGCAAGCGAGCAATGAGATCACGTACAGTGAGTTCCTCACATCGGTTGGGAAGGGTGAAGTCATTCGGGTGACCATTCAAGGGGACCGGGTTCAGGGCACCTACGCGGACCAGAAACAGTTCCGTACCTTCGCACCGAGGGACTCGGACCTCATCCGCACGCTTCGCGAGCACAACGTCGTCATTCAGGTCAAACCAGAGGAAGAATCGCCGTGGTACACGACCGCCCTCATCAGTTGGTTTCCGATGCTCCTGCTGATCGGCGTGTGGATTTTCTTCATGCGTCAGATGCAGATGGGCGGCGGAAAGGCCAT
>CAZGQL010000297.1:0-2656 GCA_964527905.1 uncultured Syntrophobacteraceae bacterium | reverse complement strand
AGGGGAGAGAAGCCCGGTGCAGCGGAGATGGCCGACGGCTGGCAGATCCTCTCGCAGGTGCGCTCTGCGGCCCACGGCGTGCCCGAACTGAATCGGCTCATCCACAAGCGGTTCCGGCAGCCACTGGTTGAGGCGGCCCGCAAGGAAAGGATCGGAAGTCCCCAAGCCGATGGGCGCCGAGGAGATCGTTTACGGCGACAAGGTCATCAACCTCGTCAACACGAATCCGGCGCTGCTGTGGAACAGCCACCGGAAGGTCTATCCAGAGAAGGAGGATGCCTACATCGCCAACGGCGAAATCGGTACGGCGGTGGGCTTCTTCTGGCGAAAGGGGCTTCCGGATCTTCGCTGGAAGCTCGAGGTCGAGTTTTCCTCACAGTCGGGCTTCAAGTAAGACTTTACCAGCAGAGACTTCTCGGAGGAAGGGAACCCAATCCTCGAGCTCGCCTATGCGCTGACCGTGCACAAGGCGCAGGGCAGAGAATTCGGGACGGTGATCCTCGTGCTTCCAAATCCATGCCGACTGCTGTCGCGCGAGCTTCTCTACACCGCGCTTACGCGCCAGGAGGACCGCGTGGTCGTCCTGCACCAGGGACTACGCACGGCCCTCTGTGCCAATGTGACTGAGACACCTCCCCTGTGGTAATTTAGTGTCGAGGGCGTCATTTCAATAATCCACCCGAGGGGTCAATTTTCACTGAGAAAAGAGGGGTCAGTTTTCGTTGACAATCGTCATAAATGTAATTTTGCGGTGCCTATCGGTACAGTTCACCAAAATCGCTCAATTTAGGATGAATGTGAAGGAGATTACTTGAAATGGATACCAAGGAGATACTCAGTTATCTCGTTACGATTGTTGCTTTCGGTTTTTTTATTGTTTGTCCAAGAATGGCAGCCATGACAAATATTTTGAGCAAGAATACCGAAAATTCCATCTATTGGATCGTTGTTATAGGAACCTTGGTCAGCATTCCCTTGCTGCTTCTAACAGCGTGGTCCATTCGTCATTGGGGGCTTATGGCAGGATTGGCAATAGCAGTCATAACCGATATTCTTGCAGCTTCTATCTTAACAAGTGTCAGTCTTAAAGTGGCATTGGAGACATTCATAATTGCTCTGTTCATTGTGGTTGGTAATCGATTTGCGATGTGGATTTCATCGCGAATCTTCTAATCATAAGATGGACTTACGACAAACTCAGGTAGAATGTTTCTTTTTGTGGCGCATCATGAGGAAGGAATTAGAACGTGCATATGAGGCATAGGTCCCTCTTATTACTGATTGTGATGGGTTCAAAAAATTCGTATCTTAACGCCATGCAGTCGAACTCGTGCCTCGGCCGCTGATGCCGAGTGTTGGCTTGCACGCCTCAGTCGAGGGATAGCGGGATGGACCTCCTGGAGGACTTGAAGAACCTGGTTTCCATCTATGAAAAGCTGCCGTTAAGGGGCGCTCCGGGAGAGTTTGAAACGGGGGACCGCCGCCAGCGAAGATCTGGCTTCTCTGATGACCGATGAGCTTGCAGGGCCGGAGCCTGTGGAGAACATCACCTACGCCCCGGTACGGGTGGCCAGGCCGGACCTTTCGGCCGACCTGCGCCTCTACGCAGGAGGAGACGCCCCCTGCACTCCCGCCTGGTCGCTCAGTTCATGGCCCTTTGCCTTCGCATGGTCCTTGCCCCCTACCAGGAGGAGGCTCCAAGGGCAGCCCGCGACTGGCTCCCCCAGGAGGACGACATGGGGAGCCTCGTTGAGAGGGTGGCTATGGACAGATCCTAGGAGATCCCTTCCTGCGAGGCCTCAAAAGGCAAGGTTTCCGGCCATGAACACCCTCGAGGAATTTGACTTCACCTTCGAGCCCTCGCTCAACGAGCAACAGATGATTGCCCTGAGCTCCCTCCACTTCGTTGGGCAAAAGGAGAATGTCCTTATGCTGGGGTCTCCCGGAGTGGGCAAGCCCCAGCTGGCCATCGCGCTGACCAGTGACTGCGGCTTCCGGGAGAGGGGGGAGATCTTCTCGGCTGACCAGGTTGCCGCTGCCGCCATCGATCGATCGTCTGGTCCATCACGCCCACATTCTTGCCATCAAGGGAGAGCGGTTCCGCATGAAGGTTAAGTTGAAAGGAGGTGGTTGACCGATTTGCCTGTTCAGGTCCATCATCCCCAAGCCAGAGGTCAAAGAGGCCGTCCCCGCGCCGGCCACAGCCCCTTTGAGCAGGGACAGAGCCGGTGTCAAGGCTGCGCTGCAACAGGTGGCGCAGCCGAAGGGCCTGTGAGTGCGGCTCGGTGCATGCTACACCCATCAGGCCAAGGGCATGTTTTCTGTGACCCATCCGAGGGGTCGAATCTCATGGAGAAAAAGGGAGGTCAGTTGTTGACGATCTAAAGCTTCGTGGCTGCGCAGCAATCGATGCCACGGCGCTCGGCTTTGCTCAGGGATTCGTGCCCGCTCGTGGGAAGGAGGAATCATCCCATGTCCCTCCCTCTACCAACCTTCTCCGATCTGGTCGATGCTTACCCTCGTGGTGATGTGGCAAGCATATACCATGTCGTCCATACATGCGCCATTCGGATGAGTTTGGCGCTCAAGGACACGGTTGCGGCTCACATTCCGCACCCTGCGTGCTGTAGTGAGCTGATTTTTCAGCGGGCAGATT
>CAZGQL010000296.1:0-2665 GCA_964527905.1 uncultured Syntrophobacteraceae bacterium | reverse complement strand
AGTATCGTTATCTGCGCGTGATAGAAAGGGCATTTCTAGGCATTCGCTGTGGCCGAGTAGTTCCATCCAGCGTGCTTTTTTGGGGTAATTATAGGGCAAGAAAAGGGGTCAGGTACCTTTTTATTGGAAAGCACCAAGGGAAAAGAAAGTGCACGAAGGGAAGATGGGCCACAGAGGCGCAGAGAAGAGAATGGGGGGCGGGCAAGCGGGGATTGCGGGAGGGGGGTGCGGCGGGAAGAGATTCGTGCGAAGGCTGGAGGCGCGGCCGGGTCGAGACTTCGCGCCGTGGACTGATGACAGGAAACCGAAGTCCATGTGCAATCGGAGAGAGGCAAAATGGCGAAAGGACGAATCTTGGCGCGCAAATCGAAAACAAAGGTACCTGACCCCTTTTCTTTCCCCATCGTCATCGAAGGCCGCACCTTTACCGAGGCGATGGCGATTCTATGTCCCAAAGACTGATTCGTCGCCGTGGCCGAATTCACTTCATATCGCCAGGATGAATTCTGAGGCTTTTTAGAATGACCACTCGTGCTACATGAGCGCAGGCGCGCAGATTTTCTGACGCAGATCGTGTGGTCTGGAGCGTCGCGCTATGACGAGAATCTGGTCCGCCGTCCATCAGGCCTCTCAAAGTATGACGACAATGCGGCCACGAGGACCGCTCGGCACCGCCGCTGTATGATTTCAAATCGGTCACACTTATGACCACAGTTCGGCGCGTAACCCTTATCCCCCTTTGCCTTCCCCTCCCAAATATTCACAAAGACTTCTTGTAGTGTGATGGTATTCGCCTGACAGTTTTGGCCGAAGCAGCGGAACATGGCCACCGCGCTCCTGGTGAGGTAAAAGGGAAAGTGTCCACAAACCCCTTTGACCCCCAACAGGAGAATCGCGATGACCACGACCCAGAAAGTAGCACGACAGAAGCTCTCCCTGCTAGAGCTGGCCCAGAACCTCGGCAACGTCTCCAAGGCCTGCCGCTTCATGGGATATTCACGCCAGCAGTTCTACGAGATCCGCCGCCAGTATCAGACCTACGGCGCCCAGGGCCTGGTGGACCGCCTGCCCGGAACGCGAGGGCCGCATCCCAACCGCGTGAGCGAGGAGATTGAAGCCGCCATCCTCGCCCACAGTCTCGAGCATCCCTCCCACGGCGGCCTGCGCGTCGCCCAGGAACTCTCCCTCAAGGGCGTCCAGGTCAGCTCCGGCGGCGTCCGCGGCGTCTGGACCCGCCACAACCTCCTCACCAAGCACCAGCGCCTGCTCCGCCTTGAGGAGCATGTCCGCGGCCAGAAGGTCGAGCTCAACGACGAGCAGGTCCGCATGCTCGAGCGCTTCAGCCCCGAGTTCCGCGAGCGCCACATCGAGGCCCGCCACAGCGGCGATCTCGTCGCCGTCGACACCTTCATGGTCGGCTCGCTCAAGGGCGTCGGACGCGTCTATCTCCAGACCGTCATCGACTGCCACTCCCGTTACGCCTTCGGACGCCTCTACACCAACAAGCTCCCCCTCACCGCCGTCCATGTCCTCAACAACGACGTCCTCCCCTTCTTCGAAAAGCACGAGGTCCGCGTCGAGACCATCCTCAGCGACAACGGGCGCGAGTTCTGCGGTCGGCCCGACCGCCATCCCTATGAACTCTTCCTCCAGCTCGAACAGATCGAGCACCGCAAGACCCGCGTCGGAAGACCCCAGAGCAACGGCTTCGTCGAGCGCCTCCACCGCACCCTCCTCGACGAGCATTTCCGCGTCGCCGGCCGCACCAAGTTCTATGAAAGCCTCGAACCCATGCAGGCGGACCTGGAGGCGTTCCTCAAACACTACAACGAGCGCCGGCCCCATCAGGGCATCGGCATGAACGGCCGCACCCCGCTCCAGGCCTTCTTGGGCGGCAGACCCACCACAAAGGAGGTGACCGAACAGCCCCAAGCGGCCTAAACTGACACACCCCTCACCGGGGGCCAACTGTCAGGTGAATACCGTCACTGTACACCCAATGCCAGCATAATGCCGACGAAACGCCGCATCGTGATTCCACCTCTCATGACTAAAAACTCCTTGGGTTGTTAAATGATCAAAAACACAAGCCCGGGTTGAACCCCTTTGCTGTCTGACCCTTTCAATATACCGGATCTTGTGACGATCAACCAGCGTCATTTATTCATTTTGAGGCCATCACCTCAATGATCCAGATGCAATTCGCGGGGAAAGTGAATATTCTCAATGTCCCAATTTTCGGGCGCAGTAGTCACCTTTGGGATCAAGAAAATCATGGCAAATGAATCCCCATCCGCCTCCCCCCCACAGCCCACATTCTTCCCTGATCTGCTTCAAAAGGCCACCCTGGTGCTGGGCATGATTAAATTCAGCCACACGATCTTCGCCCTTCCATTTGCACTCTTGAGCATGATCCTCGCCGCAGAGGGCATGCCAGCGTTCCGGACACGTTGCTGGATCATTGCATCGTGTGTTTTCGCCCGATCGGCGGCCATGGGGTTCAACCGCCTGCATGACGAACCTTACGACCGGCTCAATCCGCGCACCCAAGGATGGGCGCTGCCGGCGGGCCTCCTGACCCGAAGGTTTGTCGGAGGTTTTGTTCTTGCCTGCTCCCTGGGCTTTGTTCTCTCCGCTTGGATGCTCAACCAACTGGCCTTCGTCC
>CAZGQL010000295.1:0-2683 GCA_964527905.1 uncultured Syntrophobacteraceae bacterium | reverse complement strand
AAGACATCCACGAAAATGACGTCGAAGGTTTCCCTGGAACGGTTGAGGAAGGTCCGGGCGTCCTCGTGGTGGATGCGCAGCCTGGGTTGGTCCTCGAGGTGAAAGAAGCGCCGGGCGATGTCGGTCACCCCCGGGTCCAGCTCCACGACATCGATGTGCAGGTCCGGATTTCGGGCCAGCATGGCTCGGGGAAACGAATACGCCCCGCCGCCGAGCACGAGGATGCGCTTCATGTGGGGTCTCCACCCCTCGGCGAGCGTGAAAAATCGCGTGTAGCGCAAGACGAGCTCCACGGGGTCATCCAGGAACATGGACGACTGGACGTAGCGGGGCGTGGTCGCCATGGCTCGGATCGCCCGATCGGTTCGGGGGTCCTTGCTCTGAAACACGAGGATCCGATTGTAATTGGTGTCCAGATCGTGGAAGCCGCCTGCGCTCAGGGAGCTTTCATGGGCGCTGGAGAGAGCGAAGGCGAGGGTCGGGACGAGCAGGAGCAGGGCTTTGATCTTGCGGTGGCTTTGGGATGCCAGGATGGACAGGAGCACCAGCGAGACGGACAGGCCCAGCAGAATGGCCGTGCTGCCGAAGGCAGCCATGAGATAGAATCCGGCCACGAAGGTCCCCACGATGCTCCCCACCGTCGAAATGGCGTACAGTCTCCCGGCGGTCGTTCCGGCCTGATCGACGCTGGCCAGCTTCAACCGCACGGCGTAGGGTGAGACCATTCCCAGGAAGACGGTCGACGGGGCAAACAGGACGAGGCTGATCAGCGTGGCTCCAATCTGAATCGGTATGTTGGTGACCCCCCAGAAATCCAGGACCATGGCCTTGATAAAGCCCAGGAACGCAACACTCACCCCGGAAAGGAGCAGAATGAGGGAGAAGACCCGGGCGTTGGGCCTTTGGTCGGCCAGCATCCCTCCCCACCAATAGCCGAAGCTGAGGCTCGCCAGGATGGTTCCGATCAACGCCGTCCACACCACGATGGAGGACCCGAGGCAGGGCGCGATGATTCTTGCCCCGACCATTTCGAGAATCATGACCGCGGCACCGCAGGCGAACACGATGAGCTCAAGCATGGAACAAAACCTCCGTCGTCGCAGGGAAGCGGGCTCCTCGATGGGTGATCACGAGGCGAGGTATCATACAAGGCGATGGATGGAGCCGACAACGTCAATTGTGGGAGCTGCGGCTTCTCACACGCGTGGGTCGCATCACGCCGGAGATTCTCCGGATTGCACCCCCAAGCCCCGGCCTGGGAGCGGGCGGAAGCGAAAGGACGCTATGCAGCAAGGTCTACTCGGGATCCCTTCGTTTGCACCTTCGCGGCAGGGATCGGTCGACTTGTCGTTGGACTCGTGGTAATCAACTGCTTGAGCCTTCCCGGGCAGGAAGACCATGGGATGTTCGTGCCCGGCTGTCGGGTCCCCGCCCGGGTGGGGACGGGGACTGCCGGAGATGGTCCAAGGGCAGCGACACTTCCAGGAGTTTACGGCGTCGATGGGGTGTGAATCCGAGCGATGAAGGCAGTCCAGGTCCGAGTCCCGTCCTACGGCGCTCTTCTCACGATCTGCTGCGCCGTGACCCACGTGTATTATCTGGGATCCTACATGCGGATTCCCGTGGTGCCCTTGTTCGCCCGAGCGATGGGGGCCACCGCGTCCCAGGTGGGATTCATCAACGGGACGTTCCTCCTGATGGCCGGCCTGCTGTCCTTGCCCCTGGGGATGCTCTCCGATCGGATCGGGCGCAAGCTGCTCATTCTGAGCGGCCTTCTGATCGCCTCCGGCACGTCGTTTCTCCTGTGCGTCAGCGGGTCCCCAGTCCAGATGATGGCGGTCTACTTGGTGTTTGGAATCGGGCTCGCGGCCTTCGCCCCGACCATGATGTCCTACGTCGCGGATTTCTCACCGGCTACCCATCTCGGCCGGTCTTACGGTTACTACACCATGGCCTTGTATGCCGGCATGAGCCTCGGCCCCGCCGTGGGCGGCCTGATGGCCGAGAAGCTCGGATACGAAGAGGTGTTCGTCATCTCAGGGGTCATCATCCTCCTCACGTTCGGCATCGTGTTTTTCTTTTTGCCCCGAGCGCGGCACATCGTCGCCAGGCGACCCGAGCGCCCGTCGATGGGTTCGATCGCCCGTGGCCTTTTCCGAAACCCGCTGCTGCTCGCTTGCTGGATGATGACGGTGGGCTCCTGCCTCGCCATGGGGACCTTCATCACCTTCGTGCCCCTCTTTGCCCGGGACCAGGGAATCGGCCTCGGCCGGATCGGGTTGATTTTCACGTTCCAGGCCCTGTTCAGCGCGGTCTCGCGGATTCCCTTCGGGCGGCTGACCGATCGTGTTCGTCGAAAAAGTCCTTTGGTGACCCTCGGGTTCGCGGGTTTGTCCGTCTCCCTTGCCGGGGTCGCCCTCGCGTCTTCCATTCAGCTCTTCCTCGCCTGTGCCACGGGGGTCGGGATCAGCATGGGTCTGGCGTTCACGAGCCTCGGGGCCCTCATTCCCGAAGTCGTGGGCGCCGAAGCGAGAGGTCTGGCCATGGGCGGCTACAACAGCTCCATCTACCTCGGGATGATGCTCGGCTCCCTGGTCATGGGACTCCTGATCGGCCGGATCGGTTTCCCGGGGGCCTTCACCCTGGCCGCCCTGATCAATCTGCTCATCGCCGCGGCCTTTCA
>CAZGQL010000294.1:0-2684 GCA_964527905.1 uncultured Syntrophobacteraceae bacterium | reverse complement strand
AGGCCCAGATACAACCGAATGGCCTGGTGCGCCCTCAGGACGGTCAGGTAGTGGTCCTGCTCGACGCACCGATTCGCGAAGGTGTCGAACTGGTCCCCCGGGTCGTCCGCCCTGTTGCTGGGACCAGCAAAAAGATTACCGGGAATCCACGAGTAGATGGCCTTGAAATCATTGATCCCGAGCGGGCTTTGGGCCGCGGGGGAATGGACGTAGTTGCCCCTCCAGATCCTCTCGAGCAGTCGATCCGCGCTGGTGACGAGGAGTTGCGCGCGATCGGGGTCGGCCGGGTCCAGCGTGTACGACGGCATGGACCGCCTCAGCCCGGGGACCACGGTTTCGCGGAGCTGCTCCAGGTTGCACGCCACGCCGATGTTCCAGAAGTCACGAAGCTCGCTGAATGGGATGATATGATGATAGGTCATGCCGCGCGCCTGAGGCGGCAGGCGCATGTCCCCGCGCTCTCTGCCGATGGTCAGGCAGTAGCGCGTGGGATTCGGGTTGAAAATTCGACCCATAGGTACACTCCTCCGGCAACCGGGCGCATGACGCCCGTTCGAGCTTCGAGCGCTCCTCGGAATGGGAACGCCTCGCGGGACGTAGAAATCACATTTCGACTCAGGTCTTGACCTCCAGAACCCCGATCTTCTTGCCCACGTAAGTACTCGTTTCGGTCCAGTCCGCGAGGTTCTTGTAGGCGTCGAGGAAGAGCTGGAGGAACTTCGGCCAGTCCGACGGGTGCAGGGTCGGACAGCCGTCGGAGTAGCGGTGGGTCTTGAAGCCGTTGTGGACGTGGATCGCCTCGGAGGTTTTTTTCTCCGGGTTGTCGCTAATGACGGGGACGGGCTTGTCCTTGTTGACGATCAGCGCCGCCCGGAAGCCGTTGTCGCGCACCACGAGGTCGTTGGCCTTGGGGGTATGGCCCTGTCGCTTGTGGAACCCGAGGTAAAGGTCGTAGGTCCCGTCCTGGATCCGCCCCTTGACCGACATGTCATCCGGGAAGATGGAACCTCGAAAGCTCCCCGACAGGCCGCCGGAGACGGTCACCGTCGACTCGTAGAGTTCGTCCGTATGGCTCGCGGCCACCTCCGACTTCGGCGTCTTCCCTTGGTGCTGGAAGGCGACGCGAATGGCCGTCGTGGGCGTCGGGACGGGAGGGACGGCAGGGGCGGCAGGACCTCCGGCCTTCTCATTCAAGACCGCGAGGGTCCGTCCGCCGGGATCCACGCGTCCATCGGGATTGGCGATCTGGGCGACCCGCCTCTGAAACGCCTCGATCGCCGCGATGGTCTTCGGCCCAATGCGCCCATCCACGCTCAGGGCCTGAAGGCCAGGGAGCTTCCCGAGATTCGCGTTAATCAACTCTTGAACGACCTTGACATCCTGAAATTGATTCACGCCGCCGCGACCAACCGATTTCGAAATCGAATGGGCCATAAGTCATCCTCCTTCCCCCCGAACCGTGTCCCCCAGGCGGAGACACCTTCAATCCACATCCCTTTTCCATATAGATCCTGCCGTTGGGATACGCCACGGTTCTTCCCGTGTGACGGCATCGGAATAACAGAAAAGCATGCATGCATGAGCGAGTTCTCGACCTCTCTCAAGCACGATGACACGATGGTCGGACTCGAGCCGCCTTGCGTCACGGCCAGGCACCCGGCGTGCGTTCCGCCTCACCGCTTTCTCGTGTTCGGCCTGGCCAGCCATCTCCCCCAGAAACGACCGGCGAGGGGTTAGGCCAGTCCCCCACACTCCGCCATAACAAAACACAAATATATAAATATCTATTCAATGACTCGACCGCGCGACGTTGATGGCTTGAGGTCGGCAATCGCCCGCATTAAAATTGGGCATGGTGGCGAACTGAGGATAAATACGAAGAATAGCAGGATCGAACCGAAGATCAAGGATGTTCGAAACCGGGGAACACCTTGATGAATGGCGGCCTGCTCCTGCTGCTGCTCCTGATTGGCCAGAACCCGCCGGAGGTCCCGGCGGCGGCGCGGCTGGGAGAGGCCGGTCGCCTGCTCCGCCAGGTCGCCGAGGCGTACCGCGGCCTGGAGGGATACGCGGACGAGGGAACCTTACGCTTCCAGAACGGCGGTGGCGAGGACGAAGAGCTGTCCCTGAACGTCCCCCTGCGGTTCCTCCGGCCGGGGCGGATGGCTTTGGATGCGTACGCCATCGCCTACATCCTGGACGAACCGACGCTGACCATCATCGCGCCGCCTCCGCGGCCCGAGGGCGAGGCTCGACGGGTCGAGGAGTCCGGGCTTTTGCCGCCGGATTTCCATGTGGGCACCCGGCTTTTCCCCCTCATCGAGGCCAGGTTCCGCGTCGACTTCGTGAACCGGACCTTTCGGGACCGGCCGGACGAGGCCCGGATGGTGCTCGCGGCGCTGGGGGGAGAGCTGCTGGCACTCCCGATGGGCTTCCTCAACGGGCAGCCGATGGAGGACATCCTCCCCTTGCCGTCCTCGAAGCCCCAAGCCTTGCCCGGCGGCAGCCCGCCCTTACCATTTCTGCGCAACCCCCGGCAACTGGATGAAATCCTCCTGGAGCAGGACCGCCCGGCCGACGAGGGGAATTCTCGCGTGCTCCGGCTGGTCTACGCCCAGGGCCCGGACATCCGACTGGACATTGATCCCGCCTCGAATCGGATCCGCCGGATGGCCTGGGTCGTC
>CAZGQL010000293.1:0-2695 GCA_964527905.1 uncultured Syntrophobacteraceae bacterium | reverse complement strand
CCGGCCGCAACACCTACGGGTACGGGGAGCTGCCGGGGGTGGTCACGAGCCTGGAGTTTGAGCGGCTCCTCAACCCGGGAGGGCCGACGCGGGGAAAGTTGATCCGCCCGCGTGACGGGCAGCCGGTGCGCAAGATCGCCTGGCTCCAGTGCGCGGGCTCGCGCAACATCGAGGAAAACGCAGATTATTGCTCGTCCATCTGCTGCATGTTCTCCATCAAGGAGGCGCTCCTGGCCAAGAAACGGGTCGGAGACGCCGTAGACACCGCTATTTTCTACATGGACCTGCGGACGTTCGGGAAGGACTTCCAGCGCTACCGGGATGCGGCGGAGCGGGAAATGGGTGTGCGGTTCATCCGGAGCCGGGTCCATTCGGTGGAGACGGATGCGGGGGGCGGGCTACGGCTCCACTACGTGGATTCGGCAGGCGATCTGCACGGAGAGGAATTCGATCTGGTGGTGCTGGCGACCGGGCAGAGACCCTCCGCCGGAACGGAGGATCTGGCCGAGCGGCTCGGGCTCGAGCTCAACCCGTGGGGATTCTGCCGCCTCGGGGCCGCCGACACGAGCCGCACCACCCGCGAGGGCATCTTCGCAGGGGGGTCGTTCTCCGGCGCCAAGGACATTTCGGAATCCGTCATCCAGGCCAGTGCGGCCTCCTGCGCGGCGTCCGCGCTCATTCGCTCCAAGGGCGTCTGGGTTTCTCCCCCGGATGAGCCCGAAATGCGGGATGTGAGCCGCGAGCTTCCCGACTTGGCGGCCGTAATCTGTTCGTGCGGCACGCGGCTGGGGGACGGTGCCGAGCTGGACGGGCTCACCCGGGAGCTTCGGGATCGCGGGATTGCCGGCACGACCGGTGTCATCGAGCGCCTGTGCTCCCCCGAGGGCTGGCGGGCGGTCGTGGACAAGCTCAAGGAAAGCCGGTGCAACCGGGTCCTGGTCGGGGCGTGCCTGCCCCACGCCTATGGCATGAAGGCAAAAGAGCTGGCCTCTGAGCTCGGACTTGGAACCTCGCTGATCGAATGGGTGGATCTCCTCACCCCCGCACGCCAGACGGGTGAAGGGGGCATGGCGGATAAGACGGGCCGTTTGCTGACCCTCATGGAAATGGGGGCGGCGAAGATCCGGGAGGCCGAGCCTCGGCTGCCCCAGAGCCTGGAGGTCACCCAGAGGGCCCTGGTGGTGGGAGGCGGGATCGCCGGCATGACGGCGGCCCTTTCCGTCGCCGACCACGGCTTCGAGGTGGTCCTGGTGGAGCGGGATGCGGAACTCGGGGGCAACTTGCGGCACATCCATGCGACCCTCCAGGGTTTCTCTCCGCGGGAGCTGCTCGAAAGGACCGTGGCCCGGGTGCGGTCCCACCCCAGGATCCAGACGCGGCTCAACGCCCAGGTGCTTCGCTCGACCGGCCGTCTCGGGCAGTTCAGCACGACCCTCATCGCCGAGGGCATCCGGGAAACCGTGGAGCATGGGGTGACGATCCTCGCCACGGGGGGGATGGAGTCCAAGGTCTACGCCTACGGCTACGGGGAGAGCGAACGGGTCCTCACCCAGCACGAACTCGAGGCACGGTTCCAAATGGGCGACATCCGCCCGGGAAGCCTTGGGTCCGTGGTCATGATCCAATGCGTGGGGTCCCGCGAGGGAGAGCGGAATTACTGCAGCCGCATCTGCTGTGCGTCGGCTCTCAAGAACGCCCTGCATTTGAAACAGCAGAACCCGGACCTCGAAGTCTTCATCCTGTACCGGGACATGATGGCCTACGGCTTCTTGGAGTCGCGTTACACCGAAGCGCGACGGGCGGGGGTGGTGTTCATCCAGTATGACCTGGATCGGCGGCCGGCCGTTGCGGTCGAGGGGGAGGGCGTTGTTGTCACGGTGCGGGATCCGGTCCTGGGGCGCGACATCGAGCTGCGTCCGGATCTCGTGGTGCTCAGCACGGGGATCGTTCCAGGGGATTCCCTCGAGGTCGCGGATTTGTTCGGCGTTTCGGTCAATGGGGACGGCTTTTTCCAGGAGCTGGACTCCAAGTGGCGGCCCCTGGACCTGGGAAGGCGCGGCGTTTTCGTCTGCGGCATCGCCCATTCCCCGCGATCCATCGACGAATCCATCGTGATGGCCGAGGCGTGCGCCGAGCGGGCCGTCGGGGTTCTCTCCCACAAGCGGCTGCAATCGAGCGGGGTGGTGGCGGATGTGCGCCCGAGCCTGTGCTCCCTGTGCGAGCGTTGCGTCGAGGCCTGTCCGTACGGGGCCCGGTGGCGGGACACGATGGAAGAGCGGATCGTCGTCAACGAGATCGAATGCCAGGGGTGTGGCTCCTGTGCGGCCGCATGTCCCAACGGCGCCTCGCTGCTGCGGGGCTATGAGGATCGTCAGGTGCTCGCCATCATCGACGCCGCCGTGGGCGACCTGGCTTCCTGACAGGTGCCGTCACGGATACGGAGTAAGGAGACGAACATGAGCAGTGCCCAGGTGATGCAAGGGGCCACCAAGAGCGAGCGGCTCTTTCAAGAGATTCAGAGTATGCTGAGTGCCTGCATGCAGTGCGGCACCTGCACGGGATCGTGTGGCAGCGCTGCATCGATGGACCTCGTCCCGCGGGAACTGTGGCGCATGGTCCAGTTCGGGCTCAAGGACGACATCTTCCAGAGCCGGAGCTTCTGGCTGTGTTCCAGCTGCTACTATTGCACGCTGCG
>CAZGQL010000292.1:2245-2715 GCA_964527905.1 uncultured Syntrophobacteraceae bacterium | reverse complement strand
CAGGCATCTCCGGGACCGCCCCTCTGGACGGCGGTCACCTGGTTGGACTGGTAAATGGCCGTGGCGGCGGTGCTGCAAAACACCTGAATGTTGGGACAGGCCCGCACGTCCTCGGCGAGTCGAGCCGCAAACCGGTGAGCCGGAACCACCGGTCCCACCGGACGGGTCCTATAGTCAAGGAACCCGCCCAGGTGCGGGTCCACTTCGAGCAAAATGACGCGCACGCCCGCCCGCGCCGCCGTGAGGGCCGCTTCCATCCCGGCGGGGCCGCCTCCGATGACGCACACTTCGGCGTTCAGAAACCGGTTTTCATAGACGGCGTCGGGGCGGTTCGGGTCGATGCGGCCGAGTCCCGCGGTCCTCCGGATCACCTGCTGGGCGTAGGGCCAGACCCATTCCGGCTTGTGGAAAACCTTGTAGTAAAATCCGGCCGGCATGGCGAAGCTGAACGCCTGCAGGACCGACAACAG
>CAZGQL010000292.1:0-2220 GCA_964527905.1 uncultured Syntrophobacteraceae bacterium | reverse complement strand
AGGTCCCACTCCGGGGTTCCCAGGACGTTTTGCGGCGTCACGACCATGCCGTCCCGAAGCGGGGTCCGGCACGCCCGGACGTTGGGCTCGCCGTCCACCCCCATGAGGCAGTGGGAGCTGAATCCCTGCAGGTTGTAGAGCCCCCTGGGACGGTGGTATTTCAGGCTCCGTGAAAAGATCCGCACGCCGTTCGCAAAGAGGGCCGTCGCGATCGTGTCGCCCTCCAGACCTTTCATCGGTTTGCCGCGGTACGTGAAGGGCACCTCGCGATCGCGCGTGATGCGTTGCGTGGGAGAGGCTGGCAAACGAGTCATCATCATCGGTTCTCCTCGGGGGTGACGGGCAGGTTGGTCCGGGTGTCTCGAGTTACGCGGAGCCAGCAGCCGCAGCCTTTCGTGTGGTACCACCATTCCTGCTGCATGCCGCAGACGTTCTTGGACAGGTAGGCGTAGTCCGCCCATTCCTCGGCCGTAACGCGGTTCTCGTCGGGGCGCGGCTTCACTTCCCCCCCGAACCGGAATTCATAGACATCGCGAGGCCCGCAGTTGGGGCAATCGATCACAAACGACATGGGGATCCCCTTTCAATTCCACGGCGTGTAATACATCACGGCGGCGGTTTCGCGCTGCAGGTCGTAGCGGCGGAACCGGTTCAGATTGAAGGGCTTCAAGAGGTCCGGACATTCGCGCGTGGCGATCCAGCGTGCCATGTACCGGCCCGTGATCGGCGCGGACTTGAAACCGAAATAGCCCCACCCGCAGTCCATGTAATAGCCCTCGACGGCGCTGTCGCTCAGGATGGGGGCCATGTCCGGCGTCATGTCGGTGAGCCCGCCCCAGATGCGCATGAACTTGGCGCCCTTAAGGCACGGAAGAAAATCGATCAGCGCCTCCCCCTGGTGCTTCATGTAATGGGCAGTGGTGTGGGTGGTGTAGCTCGGCCAGGGATCCATGTGGGCCCCGGTCACGATCTCCCCCTTGAGGCTCTGGCTCGCGTAGGCGTGATAGCGCCCCGAAGAGACCACATGGTGCAGAAAGGGCTTGAGCGGCTCCGACACCATCGCCTGGAGCGGCAGCACCGTGATGGGCAAATCGATGCCGACCATGGCCGAAATCGTTGGACTGTATCCGCCGGCTGCGTTCAGGACGACCGGGGTCTTGATCGTTCCCCGGTCCGTTTCCACCCCGGCGACTCGGCCGCCCTCGACGCGGATGCCGGTCACTTCCGTGAGCTGATGCAGATGGATCCCCAGCCGGTCCGCTCCCCGCGCGAGGGCCCAGACGACCGCGTCGTGCCGCACGGTCCCGCCGGGCGGATGGTACATGCCGCCGGCGATGGGGTAGCGGGGCCGGTCCGAAACGTCAAGCTGCGGCACCAGTTTCTTGCATTCCTCGGGATTGAGGAATTCCGACTGGACGCCCATCAATTGCGCCGTGGCAATGGTCATTTTGAGCCCCGCCGCTTCGGCCTCGGAATGGGCCAGGTTGAGGTTGCCGCAGTTGAAAAACATGAGGTTGAAGTCCAGCTCCCGGATGAGCTCGGGCCACAGCTTCAAGCCTTCGTCATAGAGCGGGATGTTTTCCTTGCTGCGCTGGTTGGAGCGGACGATGGAGGTGTTGCGGCCGCTTCCGCCGTCGCCCAAGTTGCGCCGCTCGAGGGCGGCGACATCGGTGATGCCGTGGTCCCGGCCCAGGTAGTAGGCCGCGGCTAGGCCGTGCAGACCGCCCCCGACAATCACCACGTCGTAGCTGGATTTCATGGGCTTCGGGCTCCACATGCGCTCGGGCTTTGTCCCGCTCAGCTTGTTCCAAAACGCCTTGATCATTTTAGATCGCTCCCCTTTCCTCAAGATCGTTGCACCTCAGATCTTCCCTTCAACCGCCTTCCCGGCAAGTCGTCCAACGCCGTGGAAGCGCCTTTGGCACCGCCGTCATCGTCTGCTCCGCCGTCGTCCCCACGTGCCCCGCAACGGCGCCCCAGTGAGTGTTCCCCGTGAAGCCTTGCGCCACCCAACGTCGTCCCAGTGAGGCTTCCCGGCGACCAAGCATACCCCCCACCCTCAACCCCACTGAGTCTTCCCGACGACCCCATGTACCCCCAACGTCGTCCCCGCGAAGGCGGGGACCCAGTGCCTTTCAAAACATCCCTTGCCGGTTGCAACCCTCACCTCTCCCCCACTGGCACCATGGCGCCCCCCGACAAACCGCTGCTTCCCTTCAC
>CAZGQL010000291.1:0-2770 GCA_964527905.1 uncultured Syntrophobacteraceae bacterium | reverse complement strand
CTCAGGTGAGAGCAACGCAATCCCAACAAGCGGAAGATGCCGCATGATTTAGGCGATCGAGGTGTCCAAAAAACCGTGGACCTATGCACAGATCCGGCCCTCTAGATCCTCCGATCCATTGAGTATCGCTAGCATGGCGGAGACCATGACGACGGATTTCGTCGCTTCCGTTCCCTTGCCAGGTATACGATCAGTACACGACTGTAGATACGGTCTCCGGAAGAGGCATACGAAGAAGCATTTGAGACGTCGAGCATTTAGGCCACGGTTCTCCGCGACTGCCTGTGGAGAGCTCATTGTCCGAATTTCAGCAACAATGAAAGGGTCCGCCACGAGATGACGCGATCATCCTAGCTCGTAGTAATCGGAACCACGGTCCCGCTGAGCAACCAAGCCCCCGCGCAGGAGTGTCGCGCGCACATCAGACGGAGACCTTTGCTCGTAGAGGCTAATGCTGAATCGGCCGCCCCCGTCGCGATCGAGTTGCGTGAACCAAATCGAGAAATTCCCCGGATGGAGATCCACGTAGGCCACACGGTCGCTACTGAGGATGACAACGAACCGATAGCGGCCCCATGTGTTATCATAGCCGTTGTTGATGATCTGGCCAGAAGCCGCCGGGGAGGAGCTCAGACTAAAAAACAGGTTCTTGATGCCCCTCCACGCTGATTCTCTTTCACTATCAGCTTGGTTCTCCTGATAGTAAAAGATACCAATAGAAAAGGCGATACCCACAACGCTTAGAATGATTCCCACCATGGCTGGCCCCCCTTCTCAGTGTCCAGACAATGAATCTCTTATTAGCCGCATGATGATAATTTTATTGTTATAAATATATAAAGCACCCAGGCGATACTGTAAAGGTGATCGTGAGAAAACAAGGAGGGTATGAGAAACGGCAGATTGTTGACAACTCCCCCGTCCCACTTTCGTCAACCGCCAGATCCGAAGGGGGGGTCGACAAGGACACAAACGTGTGAGTCCGCACCCTTCGCGTGATCTTCGGACAGGCCTGATTCCTCTTCCCTTCTTCGCGGAGGCGGTCCGATGAGGTCGGCCATGGCCAGCACGACCTGCTGGAAGCCCGGATGATTCGTAACCGTTCGTGCGCCAGGCGAAGCTCTGGCGGTTCTAGATAGATTAGAGTTCTATCCGTGGCAATTGCCTGATTCACCACGAAGTCACGGTCGGCACCAGGGGTAACCCGAAGTGTCAAGCGAGCCGGTCAAAGCCGTAAGGCTGAGACGGGATGCAGGCCGCAGCGCAAGCGAACTTGATTCGGCCTCGTTATACTGCTGACGTACGGCGACCCTGCGAACGGAAGGGGAAGCCTGCCACCGATCCAATGGGAGAACAGGAGCGTTGGGTTGGGACGTCCGGGGTGTTTGGAGGCGGCATGTATCCAAAGAGCCGTCGGGGAACCTGGGAGACCCGGCAGGGCGTGCAGGGCACAGGTAGCCCAAGCTCGTCGCCTCAGGGGAATCAATAACTCTGTGGACGGCCCTGGCCGGGAGTCGGATCTGCCCATAGTAGCGTTTGAAGCAGCTAATCCCTGTGGAGCGAAGGGGCAGAACTTTGGTTGTGTTTTCGTTGAAAGAGGAAGAACCGCTTGAGCGCCAGTCGCCCCACTACGGAAGACGGGTATGAGCCGGAAGCCGGTCTGCCTGAGAAAGTCTCTCTCCTGAGATGGAAACTGGGCCGGAAGGCCAAGCAAGAGCCGCAGTTTCGGTTCTACGCCTTGTACGATCGGATCTATCGCCCGGATGTTCTGCTGGCAGCCTGGATGAAAGTGGCGGCCAACAAGGGTGCTCCGGGGGTGGATGGTGTTAGCATTCGAGCCATTCAAGAGGACGGGTACTGGAACCTGCTCGAAATCCTTGCTACGGAGCTCAAGGAGAAGACGTATCGGCCGCAGGCGGTCAGGCGGGTCTACATTCCCAAAGCCAACGGCAAACTGCGCCCCCTTGGGATTCCAGCCGTGCGAGACCGAGTAGTCCAGATGGCTGTTCTTTTGGTGATCGAGCCGATCTTTGAGGCGGATTTCCAGGAGTGTTCTTTTGGGTTCAGGCCCGGGCGCAGCGCTCACGATACCCTGGAAGCCATGCGCGGCCACTTCAAGAGTGGGTTCAAGCAGGTGCTGGATGCTGATCTTTCGAGTTACTTCGACACAATTCCCCATGAGAAGCTGTGCTTCGCTGTGTGGAGGGCCGGATCGCGGACCGGAATGTGCTGAGGCTCGTCCGCATGTGGCTGACCACTCTGGTGGTTGAAGAGGATGGCAAGGGGGGGAGAAAAGCGGACCCGACCGGAGAAGGGGACACCCCAGGGAGGCGTTATCTCGCCTCTTCTGGCCAATATCTATCTTCACGAGCTGGATCGCCGGTTCCTGGGCGAGGGTGGCCCAAAACGGTTTGCCAATGCGGATCGTCCGCTATGCGGACGATTTCGTGATCCAGGCACGTTATATGGGAAAGCGGATCACCGACTTTGTGGACGAAGTGCTCAGTGGCTTGGAGCTGAGCTTGAACCGGGACAAAACACGGATCGTAGACCTTGGTGCCAAGGGGGCAAGCCTGGATTTTCTGGGCTTTACCTTTCGTGTATCGGTCCCGGTTGCTTGGACACAACTTAAAAAACATCGTACCTCACCGCCGTTCCGGGCCGCCTCCGTCGAGTCTCGGGTGGACCCATTCTCGGCGGCCCTCCGCGGCTTGTTCCCTGGTGTTGCGGAGAGCTCATGCGGCCTCCCTGCTCCGGTAGGCTTTACGAG
>CAZGQL010000290.1:0-2789 GCA_964527905.1 uncultured Syntrophobacteraceae bacterium | reverse complement strand
AAAAGGTCGACGGCTTCCTTGCGGGCCTCAGCGACGAACAAGCGCGGAAGCTGCTTGGTGCCGAGCTCAAGAAAAAGGCCGCCGCGAGAACGGCTGGGCGTGGTGAGCACACGATCGGGCAGGAGCAGGGGATCGTCTACAGCTTTTTTGCGGCTCAGAAATCTCTGGCCGCCCTTGTGACCCGGCTTGGCGGAATCATCACCGGGGCCGAGTCGGCCGCGGAAAGCGACGTCTGGGAGAACCTGGTCGGGGGACGGGGGATCGCCCCCTTCCTGACGTCCATGGCGGTGCTCGCCCTCATGATCTTGCTCGGCTGGGGCGTGGAGCGCCTGGTGCTGCACACGACGGAAACCTTCCGTGCCCAGCTGCTCCAGGCGATCCCTCACAGTGGGTGGGAGAAAGCGGGTCTCGTCGTATCCAGGCTGTTCCTGGACATTGCGGGACTGTGCGTTTACGTGCTGGTCACCTTCCTGGCTCATTTCATCTACTACGAGGAGCAGCAGACCGTCCACCTGGTTTCGAGCGTGCTCATCATCACCTACTACCTCCGCGTGGTCGAGATAGCCGCCCGGCTGCTGACCTCTCCCAAAGACCCGGAGCTCCGGTTGGTGGAGCTGAGCGACGCCGACGCCCGGCTCCTCTACAGGTGGACTTTGTGGCTCTCGGCATCCGTCGCCCCGGGCTCCGCCCTGGCGCTGGCCCTTCTGAGATCCGGAGCCGACCGTGATCTGTTTCTGTTCGTTTACGCCACCGCCGGCCCGATCATGAGCGTTTTTCTCGCCGTGTTGATCTGGCAGCTGAGACAGCGTGTGGCGACGCTGGTCTGCCCGGTCGGGACCCCCGACTCCCTCACCGCCGGGCTGCTGCGCCAGAAGTGCGCCAGCTATTGGCATTACCCGGCCATTCTGATTGCGATCCTGGTGGGCCTGCACTGGTGGGCGAGGGTCCTCACGCACGCCGACATCACGATCGTGAGGCTCATTTTCAGCCTTTTTCTCATCCCCCTTTGCATCGGTGCCGACCAGTGGCTGCAGCGGGCCCTTGCCCGCTTGGGGCGCAAGCCCCGCGAAGTCATTGATTTCACGGCGCCGGACGACGACGCGGAAACGGCGGAAGAAGGCCAGCCGACTGCCGTGGCACAGGCGGACAAAGCTTCCAGGAAGGACGTGATCATCTACGTTCCCCTGATCCGGAAAGCCTTTCGAGCGGTCCTGCTGGTTTTCCTCTTCTTCGCGGCCCTGGAACTGTGGGGCATCGACTTTGACATCGGGTGGGTTTTCGCCCAAAGCGTCCTGGGCGTCATCATCGCCCTGGTTCTGGGGCTGATCGTCTGGGAAGTCGTGAAGGCCCGAATCGATCAGAGGATCGCCGAGGAGTCGACCTTTCTAAGCGATGAGGCCGAAGAGGGCGGGTCGGGCGGCTCCCGGATGGGCACGTTGCTCATGCTGCTGCGCAAGTTCATCCTGGTTTTTCTGTTCGTCGTGGTCGGATTCAGCGTCCTCGCCTCCCTCGGCGTGAACATCGCGCCCCTCCTCGCTGGCGCCGGCGTGGTGGGGCTCGCCATCGGCTTCGGCTCCCAGACGCTCGTGAGGGACATCATTTCAGGCATCTTTTTTCTGATCGACGACGCCTTCCGGGTGGGCGATTACGTCGAAGCCGGAACCGCCAAGGGTACGGTGGAGCACATCTCCCTGCGCTCTGTCCGGCTCCGTCACTCCCGCGGGCAGATTTTCGTCGTCCCCTTCGGGGACCTCAAGATGGTGCAGAACTTCACCCGTGACTACATCGTTGAGAAACTCGACGTTCGGGTCCCGTTCGACACCGACCCCGACGTGATCCGAAAGATCGTCAAGAAGATCAACAAGGAGATGATGGCAGACGAGGAATACGCGAAATTCCTGCTGACGGACATCAAGTCGACGGGGGTGCGCGCCATGGACGACTCGGCCATGATCATCCGGGTGAAGTTCAAGTGCATCCCCGGAGAACAGTTCATCCTGCGCCGCGAGGTCTATCACCGGATCCAGCGGGCCTTCAAGGAGAAAGGAATCGAGTTCGCCCAGCGCAACGTGACCGTGTATCTGCCACCACAACCCCCGCCCTCCACCGGTCCGGCGTCGCCGGGCGCATCGAGCGTTCCTCTGGAGGCGGCCGGGGCTGCCGCGGCCGCAGCCATTGCCCAGGCTGAAGCGGAAGCGCTGGCGAAGCAGGCGGGCAAAAAGAAATCGGACTGATGGAACGGATGGGGCGCAAACCCGCTGCAACCTCACTCACAGCCAAGTGGGAAAGGAGAAGCACGATGAAACGATGGGCGGTTTGGGTGTGGATCCTGCTGTTGAACGCCGCCAGTCCTGCCTTGGCGGCCGAAATCAAGCCCTCGGACGTGGCCGACAAGCCGACCGTGTTCTGCAAGGTGGTTAAGGAGCCCAACCCCGCCCTTGTGGGCCACTTCGGCTGCACGCACCAGACGCGCCGCCCGAAGACCGACGCCATCGCGATGGAGCCCATCGAGTACTGGCTGCTCAAGGTCGGCGATCAATACGGACTCTACTTCTACCGGGTGAAGGATGGGAAAGGCAAAAAGCTCCGGGGATGGAGGAAATGGTACCTGGAGGGGGATCGGATCAACAGTGGCGAAAGTGCGGAGATTTTCGTGAAGGACGGCGACGTCTACTACGGCTGGAAAAGTGACAAACCCACGAAGATGACACGCATCGATGGATGATCGACAGAAGCCTGGCCCCGGAGACCCTCCTTCGGGCAGACCAATGCGGTGCTGATGGGCGCCA
>CAZGQL010000289.1:0-2791 GCA_964527905.1 uncultured Syntrophobacteraceae bacterium | reverse complement strand
CGGGAATCCCGTCAGCATCATGGCGTGCATGGCAGGGTTGATCGCCTTGAGCTCTTCGAGCACCTCGACGCCGCTCATTTTCTTCAGCTTGATGTCCAGTATGGCTAGATCGACGGCGTGTGACCGCACATAGGCGATGGCCTCTTCTTCCTCCGTGAAGATGATCACGTCATGCCCCTTGCGCTTGAGCACCCGCTGGATCAGCACCACCGCATCGCGCTCGTCGTCGAGAACCACTATGGTCGCCATACACATTCCTTTCTCTCAAGGGTCCGCCTCGGTGATGGGAAAGCTCCCGTCGCCGGAGGAGCGGTCGACCGGGAAACGGAGGGTAAAGATGGTTCCACGCTGCGGCGCCGCATCCCTTCCGGCGGGACTCGATGGGTCCTCCACCGGTTGAGCGCTGCTGCTCACCTCGATGGTTCCCCCGTGGTCTTTGACGATGCCGAAGGTCACCGAAAGCCCGAGGCCTGTGCCCTTGCCGACGGGCTTGGTTGTGAAAAACGGATCGAACACGCGGCCCAGGACCTCCGGTGGAATGCCGCATCCCGTGTCCGCCACTGAGACGGCGGCCTCCCCCTTGTCGGCATCGTGCCACGTGGTGACACTGACCGTCCCATCCGAACCGATGGCATCATGCGCGTTGTTGAGCAGATTCAGGAAAACCTGCTGAAGCTTCTCCTGGTCTCCAAAGACAGGAGGCAGGTCCGGTGCGAATCGGCGCTCGATTCGGATGCGCTCGAGACCGAAGGTGTGCTCGATCACCGTGAGGACCTGATCGAGGACATCGTTCAGGTTCAAAGGCTTTTTATCGGTTGCTGTGGTTCGGGCGAACCGGAGGAGGTCGGATACGATGCGTTTGCAGACGCGGAGGTGTTTTTCCTGGATCTTGAGCCATTCGTGGTACTCGGACTCAGGGGGAAAATCCTGCAGCATGAGCTGCGTGTAACCCAGCACAATCCCGAGGGGCGTGTTGAGCTCATGGGCGACGCCGGCTGCGAGCTGTCCCAGAGACTCGAGCTTCTGGGACTGAACCATGCGGTTCTGAAGGGTCTCGAGGTCCTCCACGCGCTTTTTGAGGGTCATGGCCATCAGATCGAAATATTCCGCCAGTTGTTGGATTTCGTCGCCGGCGTTGGCCCGATAGACCGTGCAGCTTCGGCAGGTCTGGATCTTCCGGGCGTATTCCCCTTCGACGCACGAAGGACATAACGTCCCGGCCACGTACCAGCACCGCCGTCGGGGGTCTCCGTAGGCGGGACACTCCCGTCTGTCGCAGTCCATAAGCTTCCAGCAGGAAATGCTTCCCGGGGGCAGGGTCTGGATGTCGAGGTTGCCGTTCGCAATCTCCTCGGCTGAGCGTCTAAGCACATCGATGCGCCGGGTCATGGTTCGGGCCAGGGTGGTTCCGAGCAGCGCGGCGATCACCACGGCCATGCCCGTCCCTAGGAAAATGGTCCAGAGCAGCCGATCAACCGCTTCCCCGATCCGGTCGTGGGACAGCCCGAGGCGCACGGTGCCCAGCCGCTCCTTCCCGATCACCACGGGCACGGCGAAGTCGTGGATGAGATCTCTTCCCGTCGTGATGAGCTTGACGCGGTAGGCTTCGTCGCTTCGGACGGTATTGACCGCGGCGAGGTCGGTGGGGAAGCCGCCCGAGAAGGTGTGGACGAGGGGGCGCCCGTATTGGCTGAGCACGAATGCGAAGGCAATGTCTCCGCTCGTGCGCACGGCCTCATCCACCAAGTCTTTCATGCGCAGGTAGTCCGTTGCCAACAGGGGCTCGGCGATGCGCGCGCCGATGTTCAGCGCGCTCGAGATCCCGCGTTTCTTGCTCTCTTCAAGCAGCGCATGCGTCGCGGTCCGGCTGATGAGCAGCGCCAGCGAGACCCCCAGGAGCAGAAGGACCACGATCATGGTGAGGGAAATCTTGGTTCGGAAGCGGATCCGGGACATCATGGCGGCTGTCCTATTCGTTCAAATCGATGCCGACCTTGGCGGCCAGTTCACGGATGGAGTCATAGTCGTGGTCTTCGGCCGGGATGATTCCGGAAAAATGCGCAGCATCACATATGGGACGATGTTCGGCGCTCATGCAGTCGATCCCGAGCAGCGCCCCCTTGACCGCCCGCAGCACCCTCGGGTCGAGCCCTTTTCGGTAGGCATACATCCACCCCGGATAGTACGGCGTGTAGGCCAGGACGCGGATCTGGCTGAGATCGATCTTGTCGGCCACGAGATCCAGCGTCCCCTCCCTGACCGAGCCGATGTCGTAGCGTCCGTTGTAAACGGCCAAGACAACCTTTTCCTGTTGGCCCCCTGGACCCGGCACAAACGCGACTTCCGCGAAGTCCTCCTTTCGGATCCCATGGTCGAAGAAATGACCCAGTGCGTAAAGATAACCTCCGGCCGAAGAGGGGTCGACCGCCACCCAGCGCTTTCCCCTGCAGTCCTCGAGGGTGCGGATGTCCTGGTTGTCGCTTCGGCAGATGATCTGCCCGCGAAAGCTGTCGCGGCCGTCCAGTTCGATGATGCGCGCAAAAGCGCGGGCTCCGTAACGCTGAGCCACTTTCGCGTAGATGAAGGGATTGGCGAAGGAAATGTCGATTTTGCCCTGGCCCGCCATCTTGATGTAATCGTCGAAGCTGTCCGGAAAGACCTGACGGATGGGAAGTCCGGTTTCATGCCGGAGGTATTGGACCAGCGGATGGTGACGTTCAAAGGAAACCCTGTGAAAATACTGGGGAACATAGGCGTAGGTGATGGTGCCGAGAGGCTCCTCGAAGCCGAT
>CAZGQL010000288.1:0-2838 GCA_964527905.1 uncultured Syntrophobacteraceae bacterium | reverse complement strand
ATGAGGCCCATCGATTCAGCTCATCGAGGGTCACGCGGTTCGGTCCGGCCCGCAGGACCAGCTGAGGTCGATCGACGACCTCGGGCACGGTGACCGGCCCCACCACGATGGCGACTCCCGGGGCAAGGGGCCCAGGGGCCGCGGGCGCAACGGGGTCGAGGGTGTAGAAACGGGACGGGGCGGAGGCGCAACCTCCCGCCAGGGTGACGATCCCGCACAGCAGGGCCAGGGAAGTCCAGCGACGCATGGGGCTATTCCTTCTGTTTGCCGCGGATGAGGGCATTCGGGTTGCGCTCAAGATAATCGAAAAGATTCCGGGCCGAGCGCGCCGCCCGCTGGAGCTCCTGCAGCGCGCCGCTGATCTCCTGCGGCACCGAAGCGTCCGCGCCCACCAGGCTGGCTTCGGCACCCTTGATGGCCTTTTCCGCGGCCGCAAGCGTCCGTCGCAATTCGTCCAGGCTCCCCTTGACTCCGGGCACCACCTGGGCGTCCACCTTGACGATCAGCCTGTTGGCGCTCTGCAGGGCCTGGTCGAGGGAGGCGATGGCCCGGCGCAGATCCTCCCCGAGGGTGTCGAAGGGGATCTTCTCAAGCTTGGCCGTGATGGAGGAGACCTTCTCCTGCAGGTCCTCGAGGTTCCCGGGCACCGTCGGGATTTCCAGGATCTCGCGGCTGCAGTCCATGGCGACCTTCGTGGCTTTTGGGAAGAGGTCCAGTGCGATGTAGAGCTGTCCCGTCAGCAGGTTGCCGCTTTTGAGCTGGGCACGCAGACCCCGCTCCTCGACCAGGCCGCGTACCGATTCCCGGCGGGTCGGGCAGTCCTCGGGAGCGGCGGTTTTGCGCAGCGCCGCCATTCGCTCGGGATAGATCAGGATCGTGACCTTTGCCTTCAGTTCCATCGTTTCGAGGCTTGTCTCCAGGCTGACCTCACTCACCTCTCCCACCGTCAGCCCGAGCAGGGTGACGGGAGCTCCCACGGACAGCCCCCGGACGGACTCCTGAAAGTAGAGGACATAGCTGTCGACCACGTTGTCCGGCTTTTTCATGGCCGCGGCACGGTTCGCGTAGAGAGTGAAGGTGTGACCCTCGGGGGCGGGCTCCGGGGCCGGAGTCTCGGGGGGCGTTTCAAACGCGAGCCCGCCCACGAGCACGGACGTGAGCGATTCCGTGCGCAGGTCAATCCCGTCGGCATGCAGGGACATGTCGATGCCGCTGGCGTTCCAAAACCGGGTCTGGCGGCTGACGTGGGTGTCGAACGGGGCGCTTACGAAGAGCGTGATGGCGACCGAACGGCCGTCGTCGGCGAGGTCGTAGCCCACCACCTGTCCCACGGGGAGACGCCGAAAATAAACGGGGGAGCCAAACCCCAGGGACCCCAGGGTTTCCGAGCGCAGCACGAACTGTTTGCCCCGCTGCCCACCTGTCACGATGGGTGGGACGTCCAGGGCCACGAAGTCACGTCGCTTCGTTTGGGAGGCTCCGGCCTCAAAGCCGATGTAGTTCCCCGAAAGGAGCGTGCCGAGTCCGGAGACGCCGCTCAGGGTCACCCGCGGCTGCACGACCCAGAATTTGGCGTCCTCCACGAGGAGTGGTTCGGCCTGCTTTTCCATCTGAGCCTTCACGAGGACCTTGGTGAAGCCGTCCGAAAGCGTCACGGCGGTCACCAGGCCGATGTCGACGTCTTTGTATTTGACATGGGTCTTGCCCGCTTCGATGCCCTCCGCGCTCTTGAGGGTGATGGTGATCGTGGGTCCCCTTTCGAGGAGGGTCTTCACGGCGAGCCATCCGCCGATCAGCGCCGCAACCAGTGGAATGATCCACACGAGCGGCAGGTTCCGCCGGTGCGGCACCGCAACCGCTTCCGGGATGTCGTCGGGGAGGTCAGTCTTCAAGTCGGTCATTCACTCTCTCCAAAGGGTCCCAAATGAGCCGGGGATCGAACGTCATGGCGGCGAGCATGGTGAGCACAACCACGGCCCCGAAGGCCAGCGCCCCGGGGCCGGGGAGGATCACCATGAGTGGCTGAAGCTGAACGAGTCCGACCAGGACCGTCACCACGAAGATATCCAGCATGGACCAGCGTCCGACGAATTCAACCAGACGGTAGAGGCGGGTGCGCTCCATGGGCCGCCAGGTCGAGCGGCGCTGGACGGACACGAGCAGAAAGGCCAGGGCCAGGATCTTGGCGATGGGAACGGTGATGCTCGCGAAAAACACCAGGAGCGCAAGGGGCCAGGAACCCGTCTCCCAAAGCACCACGACGCCGCTCAGGATGGTGTCCGCCTGGGAGCCGAACGAGGATCCGGAGCTCATGACGGGGAGTACATTGGCCGGAATGTAGAGGATGGCGGCCGCGAGAAGGAGGGCCCAAGTTCGGGAGACACTGTTGGGCTTTCGAACGTGCAAACGACTGCCGCATCGCGGACAGTGACTGGCGCCGCCGGAGCGGACACGGGACGTCAGGCCGCAGGCGTGGCAGCCCGCCAGCCCGAAATCGGCTGCAATCGGCTTCCAACGCTTCATGCCTTGCCGTCCTGGTAAGTGGCGGCTCGAGCCCCGGTGGATCCGGCCTTCAATCGCTGCGCATCGATTTGCATCCAGATCTCCCGGGGCTCGAACACCGAAGCCTGGGCCGCCGTCAGCAGCACCAGCCCCCCAATGGCCCAGAGCGCCACGTCCGGCACCACACGCGCGTAAGAACCGAGCTTGACGACGGAAACCAGAAGACCCAGCAGGAACACTTCCATCATGCCCCAAGGTTTGAAGATCTGGAGGAGGCGCAACACGTCGATCAGGTGCCCGGGCGGCCTCCCCATTCGGGCCCGCACCAGGACATAG
>CAZGQL010000287.1:2695-2923 GCA_964527905.1 uncultured Syntrophobacteraceae bacterium | reverse complement strand
ACGATCCTGTTGCTGCCGATTCAGCCTGCTGTTCCTTGATGGATATTGATCCCTACTGCATCCGGCATCTCGCGAAGGCTTCATCGCTTGGCAACCTGGACCCTAGCCGGTGGGAGCTTCTGGGGGATCGCATCGCAAACTTGCGCCAGAAGTTTCAGCCACCGCCGATGATGACTTTCGCTCGCCTCAGTTCGCCTACTCCAGGAGCCCGTGCACGCTCGGCGCCTT
>CAZGQL010000287.1:0-2660 GCA_964527905.1 uncultured Syntrophobacteraceae bacterium | reverse complement strand
TCTTTGCGCCGGCGGCAGCTTCTCGTATGGGATGCGGTCTGGATGCTCTTTCAGGAACGCCTCGAAAGACGACTCTGCGATCCCGCCCTTGAACCGGCGTAGAATCCCCTCCTTCAGCAACCTCTGCACAGTTGTTCGTGATCTTCCGATGTCTTGCGCCACCTGTGCCACGGTGAGCGGCTGGCGATCTAGGTCGCGATCTGCAGTGCGCTCGCGCCATTGGTGCTTGCGCACTGCGGCCGTGCTCCGCCCATTCAGGTTGAGGCCCTGCTGGATCTGCTCCATCTCCCGGCTCGCCCAGCGAGGCTTGCGCCGCCAAGGCCACTGCTCTCGAGGTAGCGTGCGGCGCAGGAACTCCTTCACAGCCTCTTCTGTTCGGCCGAGTTCTGCCGCGAGATCACGCAACGGACGTCGCGTGAGAGGCTCAGTTCTCGCCCATTGAACAGCGACTTTCGCATCCGAGGTTGTCCAATTCCTCGCGGGTGAAGGTGGTGTATCAGCTGACGGCGCCTGTCGCTCGCCGCCAGGTACGGTTTTAGCCGGCGTGACAGTGAACGCCAAGCCACCGCCGTTAAGAGGGAAGTTCGTTTCCGCAGGTGAGACATGCATACTCGCTCGTGACCTGCGGCGATTCTAGGGGCGGTTCGGGACGATTCAAAAAGTCGCGACTTCGCGTTGCCCCATCACTCGACCCCTCCTGGGCAAGAGGGGGTCAAAATTCCCCTTTGAGAATTTCGAGCCCCCAAGGTGCGCCCACCCATCGCGCCCATTTAAGGCAGCGTTGGCTGGCCAATTTGCATTCTCCAAATGCGGCAAAGCCCGGTATACCCACTTTTGACAAAGTCCCGAGTTGACCCCATAACAACCTTGTCGAGGGTCTCTAGGGCAGTCGGTGGTGATCAGAGTCTCAGCTATTTCCCTCGAGGGGATGCACTCGACGAAAGGAGATGAGCCATGGGCCTTTCAGAAGTGGAGATCGTAGCCGGCAATTTGACCTCGCCCACCCCGAGGCACCCTCTCGAAGTCGAGGGATTACCATCCGCACGCGGTTCCCAAGCGGCGCCGTACTTGATGAGTGTCAGAAGCGCTGCCGAATACCTTGGCCGGACTGAGAAAGCAGTGCGGCACATGTACGAGCGCCGCGTTTTGACCCCGCTACGGATCGACGGCCGAGTGTTTCTCGATCGCCGTGAAATCGACTCCCTCTACGAAAGGGCCCGCGCCGCGGCCGTGTAGAACTTCCCCAACCAAGCTGAGATCGGTCACCGCATGCCCCGAACGAAGAAGAAGCGCGGCCAGTTCCCGGACCTCAAGATGCCGAAGGGGTTTTACCTGAAAGTGGGCATCTGGTACAAGCGCATCTGGAAGCCTGACCCAATCACCGGAATCTGGGGTTTGCGCGCAGAATCCACACACTGCAAGGCAGCGGATCGCGAAGGAGCCATCGACTACATCGAGCGTCGCGAGGCAGAGTTGGAAAGAACCAGGCGAGCCGGATCGACGATTGACCCGGGCAAAGTCACAATGAACGAACTGTTCGACGACTTGCTCCAGAGCACCCCTCATGAGGCGACGAGAAAGAACTACGAGTTCGTCATCGACGCTCACCTCCGAGGCTTCTTCGGCAGAATGCTCGCCAAAGAAGTGACATTGAAGGAGTGTCAGGCCTATCGGGCCTTGCGGCGGCAGATAGGCATCAAAGACACGACCATCAACCGAGACTTGTCCAAGGTGAGCAGAGCTTTCAGAATCGCTCTAAAGTTGGGCAAGGTCCACCAGATGCCGCCCGGCGGCTGCGACTTCCATAAAAGGCCCGAGACTGAGAACACGCGCCGGGTCCGCCTTCCCGACCGGCACTATCCGTTCTTTCGGGATGCCCTCCATCCTGCTCTGAAGTGCCTCTTTATCGTGGGCTACAACACGGGCCGTCGACTGAGCGAGTTGTTGAATCTCCGTTGGGACCGCGTTGACTTCGAGGAGAAGTGTACATACTTCGAAGCAACCAAGTTCGGCTCCGGGAAGGCGCCGTTTCTGGGGGAGATGGAAGCCGCCCTGCGGCACCAGAAGCTACGCCGCGATAAGGAGTGTCCCGAGTGCCCTTATGTCTTCTTTTGGTTCGACTATCGGGCCGACAAAGACGGGGAGCAGATCCGTCGCTTTGATGGGCTCTGGTCAGTCGCAGTCAAGGCGTTGGCTGGCCGTTTGAGATCAGAGGGGGAAGAGCCGATCGACCTTCACTTTCACGATCTGCGCCGGTCGGCCCACTTCCAGATGCGCAAGGCCGGCATCGACGGGCAGACCCGGCGGGACATCATGGGGCACGAAACCACGTCGATGGACGACCGGTACACCATGATCGACGATGAGGCTCTCGAAGAGGCCCGCCGCAAGATGGATCTGTTCCAGAAAAGCAGGGGCCTGATGGCTGACGATTCGGAGTCCAGGATCGACCTGCTGAGGGCAGAGATCAGGCGCCTGGAGGAGCTACGATCGAGCGGCAAAACACCCCTCTGATCCCCTCATTGGCCCTGATTTGCGCTACCATGCGCTACCATTTGCGCTACCATGCCAAAAAGAACCCCCCCCTGGGGGCGGCCTATTGTCTGTAACTTATTGATTCTGCTGGTGCGGATGAGAGGACTTGAACCTCCACTCCCTTG
>CAZGQL010000286.1:0-3037 GCA_964527905.1 uncultured Syntrophobacteraceae bacterium | reverse complement strand
GCCCTCTCGGTGCTCGGCGTTCGAGGGGAACGAATTCCCGGCTGGACGGGCGTGTGGGTCGGCGATGAAAAAATAGCGGCCATCGGGGCCCGGATCAGCGCCGGCCGGGTCACGAGCCACGGGTTCGCCCTGAATGTCGCCACGGACCTGTCCTACTTCGACTGGATCGTTCCGTGCGGGATTCGGGGCCGGAACGTGACGTCACTCCAGCGCCTCCTGGGCCGCCCCATCCCGCTTGGCGATGTCCGGACCTGCGTGGTCCAGGCGTTTGGAAACGTATTCGATCGGGAGATGAGTCCGATCGCGCCGGAAATGCTTACGGACGAATTTCAGGGCGAGCTGCCCTGCGAGGGGGATGAGCCCTCTCCATGGGCTCCGTCCGATCCGGCCCGCACAGTCCCGCGCAAGGGCATGCGCCTCATCGAGACGTCGTACCCGCGAAGACGGGAACCCAGGCACCCGTGAACGACCGGCCCCCTGCTGGAGCTTCTCCCCGGAAGTCTCCGGCAGCGAACCTGCAGGGATGACGAGAGAGACATACCGACAGGCATTTGTGTGACGTTCTAATCCGAATCAACTCCACCCGAGTCACTCATCATGAGAGCCAGAGAATGAAACGCCCCGATGCCCTTCCCAAGCCGCCGTGGATCCGCGTGCGCCTGCCCCATGGCAGGAATGTGGAGCGGGTGCGGGCCCTCGTTCGTTCGGGGTCTCTCCACACCGTCTGCGAGGCGGCGCGATGCCCCAACTTGGGCGAATGCTGGAGCTGCGGGACGGCAACCTTCCTCATCCTGGGGGAGGTCTGCACCCGAAACTGCCGTTTTTGCGCCGTGAGAGCGGGGATCCCGGCCCCCCCCAGCCCCGACGAGCCTGCCGCGGTAGGTCGAGCCGTTGCGGCCATGGAGCTCCGGCACGCCGTCGTCACTTCCGTCACCCGGGACGATCTCGAAGACGGCGGGGCGTCCGTTTTCGCCGCCGTCATCCAGGAGATCCGCCGGCACGTCCCCCAATGCACCGTCGAGGTGCTCATCCCCGATTTCCAGGGCCGGCGAAGCCCCCTCCAAGCGGTGCTCGCCGCCCGACCCGACATCCTGGGCCACAACCTGGAGACGGTCCCGCGCCTCTACCGCACGGTCCGCCCTCGGGCCGACTACGCCCGGTCCCTTCACCTGCTCGCCGCAGCCAAGGCAATCGACGGGTCGGTCCTCACCAAGTCCGGCATCATGGTCGGCCTGGGGGAGAGTTCAGAAGAAATCCATCAAGTGATGGTGGACCTGCGGGGTGTTTCCTGCGACATCCTCACCATCGGTCAATACCTTTGCCCATCGCCGGCCCACGCCCCGGTGCAACGCTATTACCCCCCCGACGCGTTCGAAACCCTCGCCCAAACCGCGAAAGACCTGGGGTTCCGTTGGGTCGAATCCGCCCCCCTGGTGCGCAGTTCTTATCACGCCGAACAGCAAGCCCGCGCGCTTGCGAGGAGGCCATCCGACGCCGAGCGCCTACGCGAGTCAGGTGAGCCGGATGCCTAACCCGCTCAGCACTGCACCACACGAATGGGTCTTAGCATTGTTCGTCATTCCCGCGTGTTCCCAGCCTACCAATTGGGGGGACGAGCGTTGACGGGAAGCCAGGGGCGTTCACTTGTCTGGATCCCCGCCAGAAGCCTGCGGGGATGACGTGTGAGGAGCGTGCTCACCTTGTGGTTCGGCGCCGTGCTCAGTGCACCGATTGAAAGAGGGACCTGAAGTGCGTCTTCAATTCCTGGCGCGTCTCCCGGAGGCGATCCAGCAGGTGCTCCGCGAGGTTCATCATGACTCGATAACCCAGGAGGGGATCCTCCTCAAAGAGCTTGAGAAGGGCGCCATGCTCGATGGCGAAAAGGGTGCTGGCCCCTTTCGAGCGAGCGGACAGGCTGTAGCGGTGCGGAGCGATGAGGGCCGAAGACCCGAAGCAGTCCCCGGGCGTCCGGAGAATGGTGATGGGAAGCTCGAAGTGGCCGTTCACGCTCGTGAGCAATTCGATCGCACCGTCTTTCAACACGAAAAACGCGCTTGCCTCCTGCCCTTCGTGGAAAAGCCACTCGCCGTCGTCGACGAGCGCCTCCCGGGCGATCGCACTCAGACGGGCCCTGTGAGACCCTGAAATTCCCCGGCATAGATAGCAGGCAAAAAGCTCCATGCGAAATCCTCCCGAAAACCCCTCCGGTCAGCACAGCTCGTCCTCCCGGGAGGTCTCCCCGCATTGGGTGGTTCACGCAGTGTGACGGGCCCATTGCTGCCGTGCCGGGGGACACCCTTCGCGGGCGCAGGCGGATCAGAGCGGATCATTCCCGGGAGGACACCGGCGGACAGCCACCAGGGTCACGTCGTCATCCTGGGGCGCCGAATTCTGAAAGGCGGTCACGGTCTCCAGCAGGTGGTCGCACAGGGTCTGGGCGGAGTGGGTGGTGCCATCGCAGGCCGTGGCGCAGAGTCGATCGAACCCGAAAAATTCCTTCTCGTCGTTTCTGGCATCGGTGATGCCGTCCGTGTACACGAGCAGGGTCTCGCCGGGCGCGAGGGACACCACCTGCTCATCGAGGATGGGGTCGGGAAAGACGCCCAGCGGCTGCCCGATGTCGTGGGGGGCCCTCAAGGCCCTCCCGTCGCCGGTGAGGACAATGGGGGGATCGTGCCCGGCCCGCACGTAGCTGAATTCGCCGGTGTCCCCGTCCAGGACCCCGTAGAGAACGGTCACGAACATGTCCGCACTGTTCATCTCCATCAGGTGCCCGTTGACGCTCCGCATCGCCTCCCTCGGCGACCGGGTGCGGCTGGCCTCGGACCGGATCAGGCTTCGGGTGACGGCCATGAAGATGGCGGCCGGCACGCCCTTGTCCGAGACGTCCCCCACAGCGACCCCCAGAGCCTTCGGGCCCAGCGGGATCAAATCGAAAAAATCCCCGCCCACCGCCCGCGCCGGGTAGATGCGCGTGCCCAGGTCGTAGCCGTCGATGTCGGGCAGGGAACCGGGGAGGATGCTCCGCTGGATCTCC
>CAZGQL010000285.1:0-3069 GCA_964527905.1 uncultured Syntrophobacteraceae bacterium | reverse complement strand
GCCCGGCTCTCCCCTCGGCCTTGATGTAGTCGCCCGCGATGGGCGTCCCCGACATGACACACCGGAAGTTCGCCCCGCGCGCGAGCTTGGTGCCGTTCTTGGCCGCCTCGGGATTTCGGGGCTTCCCCGTCTTCACCGTGAAGCGGTAGCCGCCGTCCTCGATCACCGGCTCGACGTAGGCTTCCTTACCCGGCTTGGTGGAGAGCATGAAGGTGGAGGCAAGGGGGACGTCCACGTTGGCAAAGGCCGGGTTGGGGCTCTTGACGGTGCGGGCCCAGAGCCAGGCGATCACGGTGAGCTTCCGGCCCACGTATGGCTTCAGGTCGGGGCGCTCGTTGGCCATCTCCGCGGTGATCTCGACCTTGGGGTAGAGATGCCCGATGCGCTTTTCCGCCTCGTCGCGCATCCATTTTCCGTAGTAGCGCACGTCTTCGGCCAGGCCGGCGGCTCCGGGCCAATCGGTATTCTCACGCGGAGACGCCGAGGCGCGGAGAAAAGGGAGCCTTTGCTGTTGGGCTTCTCCGCGTTCTCCGCGTCTCCGCGTGAGGCTGACCGGGGGGATGCCGGCGAACTTGGGCGGGATCTCGATCATGGCCTTGCAGATGAGGACCGCCACCGGGTTGAGGTCGGAGGCGTACGCCTCGAGCCCCAGTCGCTGGGCTTCAAGGGGAAGGGAGCCACCGCCTGCGAAGGGATCGTGGAAGGCGGGGAGCTTGTGGCGGTCGAAGAGCTCCCGGGCGCGGGGGTGATCGGCGTTTTCGGCACACGTGTAGCGCCAGCTCTGCCAAATGGCGTCCCGAGCCTGCTGGAGGACCTTCTCGTTGGTGGTGTTTTCCCACTGCACGAGGTCCTCGATGATGCGGAAGAGGCGTTGGCGCTCCTGCTCCTGGGCCTTTTCGGTGGGGAAGAGATCGGGGTGGGCCGACGGGTCGTCCACCATCTGGGCGAAGATGACGGCCCGGGCGGCGGCCAGCGGGCGTCTGGCCCACCACAGGTGCAGGGTGCTGGGGTGGCCGTGGCGGATGGACTTCTCACGAGCTGAAGCCTTGTTGATGGCATCCAGGGGCAGGGCGACTTCGATGAGTTTTTTTCTGGTCATGGGGTGGTTTCCTTTTGGGGCACGCGGAGACGCGGAGGCGCGGAGGGAAAGGGCTGGTAGTGGTTGACGATTCTGTGGAGACCCTGTTTCAGGGTCGGCGCGCCGAAGTTGATGAGCAACCCCACGGGGAGATCGAGCGGGCGGAGGTAGGTCAGGAGCTGTTTGGGGTGGACGGGCGCAAGGGTTTCAACGGATTTGAGCTCCACCACCACGCAGTCTTCGATCAACAGGTCCACGCGGAACGCATCGTCAAAGCGCAAGCCGTCGAATTCGAAGGAAACCGGCTTTTGTCTTTCCACTTTCATGCCCCGCCGCTCCAGCTCCCGGGCGAGCACCAGTTCATAGACCGACTCCAACAAGCCTGGTCCGAGCTGCGTGTGCAGCTTGAGTGCCGCATCCACGACCTGCCCCGTGATTTCATCTATATCCCGATTTGCTTTTGAATTCATTTCTCCGCGTCCTCCGCGTCTCCGCGTGAGACCCCCATCACCTTCCCACGGGCCAGCAGCTCGTTGAAGTCGTAGTTGACGCTCGTCACGCCAAAGTCCGGCTCGCGCTGGAAAGGCCGGTGCACATAATGAACCCGGTGTGAATCGCCGTCCAGGAACTCGACGATCGCTAGGATGAAGTCGTCGGGTTTGTTGAGGGAATACAAGATTTCATTGCGCGTGACCGTGAGGACCTGGGCGCCTGCGATGCGGCCCTTCACCTCGATGAAGCGCAGCTTGCCGGTGCCGGGAACGCGGCTTTCGATGTCGTAGCCGAGCTTTTCCGTCTCGCGATCGATCGGCTCGAAGCCCAAGCCGCGCTCGATTTCCATGACGATGGCGCGGGCTTTTGCTGCAGCAGCCTGGGTGTCCGCTGGAGCGGTTGAAGAAGAGGCCTGCAACCCCTTCATGGCGTGGAGGAGACCCACCGGGACGACCAGAAGCCCGCCGAGAACCACCGGCGGAAGGGGGGAGATCTGGGCTTCGAGCTTAAGGTCTTCCAGTCGTTTCAGCAGCCGGGCCTGGAGTGCATCGGCACGTTTGCGGGCCTCGGCCGAATTGAGCCTGGCGTTGGGCCTGCCCGCCTGTTCCTGGAGCTTGAGCTGCTCGGCACGGTGGTCCCAGTAGGTGATCTCCTTGGTGAGCCGCTCTTTCACCGCCGCCTCGGTTTTGGCGTTCAGCGTCAGTCTGGTTTTTCGGACTTCCGCCAGGTGCTCCGGCACCACGTGAGCCACGGCATAGCCCTGCGCCTTCTGTTCCAATTCTCGGCTGATCCAGGTGCACTCGGGCCGATTGAGGATTTCCTCCACGCTTGGATCCTCCGGGGCCAGAGGTCGGTAGTCGAGATAGGGGGCGTAGTGCACATGGCGGGTGGTCCCGTCGGCATCGAGCTCGACGTAGAGCATGCGCTTGGAGACGATACGGCGCTCACCCGACCGCGTGAGGCTCGCATCCTGAACCGAGTGCTCAAGATAGAACATCACACGAGGCCGGACGCCGGTGTCGCGCTCGTCCACCAGTATGGCACCACGCTTCAATAGATCACGCTGGCGCTCGAGGGTTAGGTCAATCACCGCGTCGAGGAGCGGATGCCCGGGGCAAACAAAGGCGGCCATGGGCTGACCTTGCGGGGTCAGTAGGGATTTTTCAAAGGCGATGCGTTCATAGCGCGGGAGTACGGGCTCGCCGACGCCGATCAACCGATCACGGTTACGCACCGGAGCGGGGACGTGGGTGATCTGGTAACGGCGTGGCTCCCGCTGCTTTGCCGTGCCTCCCAGGCGGTGAAAAGCCTCGAGGAAGAATGACTCGATGTAGTGGGGTTGCAATCGACGGGCCTCGGCGCGTTCCATGTCTTCGCGAATGCGTTGTACGCGGCTCGCGTCCAAAACCTCAACGGCGAGCGCGCGTTCTTCGAGCAGGTCTTGGAGCTCTTTCCCTACACGACGCTCTTCCGATCAGATCGGAAGAGCGTCGTGTAGG
>CAZGQL010000284.1:0-3072 GCA_964527905.1 uncultured Syntrophobacteraceae bacterium | reverse complement strand
GGAACGCCGTTCCAGACGCGGTGGCTTCCATCTGTTCCTACGAAGGCGAAAGAAGGATGATTGCAGGAACTTCGGTTTCCCACAGCGAGCTCTATGAGAAAATCAAACCCCTGCTGCGGTTTGCAGTGGCCTCAAACGATAATCGTCTGACGGGCATGCCGGTCATTGCCTGGTTGCTGCCTTCGCCAACTCTTGCCACCAAGGTAGATCCTCTTGAGATTGCGCTGCGTCGTGGACGCGGTCCACTGGGCGTCCAAGAGCTGAAGGACGAGGTCAAGGCGATCTGTCGCAGTCTGATCGAAACCCTTCCTCATGCCGGGGGAGGGACGCGAGTCGATGAGCGATGGTATTGGGCAGCTCCCATTCTTCTCGATTCCCATAACGGACTGTTGGACTGGTGCAAGAGCCAGTCCGGATGGAGGTCCGCTACGCCGGATCATGAATCAGGCACCCGCTTCAAAGATCACATCGACCTGCTGGTCAGCATGGCTGAGGCTAATATTCCTCTCGGCCCTCGGCCGGATGATCTGGTGGATGTGCTGTGCGATCTTGCTCTGGCCGCTCCAGGCGTGTGTGCCTTGCGCGCGCTTCGCCGGATCGGTGCAGGGCTCGACGCATCCGATCCGAACCTGCTGTCCGCCGCAGCCAGAGTCGCATCCGGCTTCCGATCGCTCTTCAACATGCCGGAAACGATTGCCATGCTTCGGGGATCGGGCGAGGACACCTATTGGAGGTTGACGCTTCAATACGGAATCGACGGCAATCTCCAGGCGGTCCTCGACGAATATGTGCATGTTCTTCGAGAGTCCTTGGGTCTCCAAGAGCACTCACCGGAAGCCCAGGTGGCTGGAATTGCCGAGTGCATTCAATCGGTGTTGTCACTGCGGACCGCTCAAATTCGAATCGACGAAATAAAGGCCTCAGGCGACGCTTTTGCGGTTGATGATTTCAACACACGCTGTCGTTTCGCGCTTCGGTTTGGGGATATTCGAGACGACAACAACCAGGCCCTCGTTCGCGCCGATTCGGTGCGGGATGCTTTCAACTCTCCTTTTCGTCCTTTCGTCCTGGCTTCGACCTCAATCGGCCAGGAAGGATTGGACTTCCACACATGGTGCCACGCGGTGGTACATTGGAACCTGCCCTCCAATCCGGTTGATCTTGAACAACGCGAAGGCCGGGTTCATCGGTATAAAGGCCATGCGGTCAGAAAGAATGTTGCGGAACGTTATGGTTTGAATGCTCTCTCTCGTGCTCATGAGGGAGGTGACCCGTGGCAGACTCTCTTCCGAATTGCGTCCCGAGGCAAATCCAATGGGCATTCCGATCTCATCCCTTATTGGATCTTCGAGGATGGTTCTGCGCGGGTAGAGCGCCGCATCCCGTTGCTCCCGTACAGCAAGGAGGTCGGGAAGCTCAAACGGCTGAAGCGGGGTTTAGCTCTTTATCGGATGGTTTTCGGTCAACCTCGGCAAGAAGACCTGCTGTTCAGCCTTAGCCAGAATGGCAACCATGAGTCGGCGGATTTGACTGCATGGCTGATTTCGCTTCAGCCCCCGGAAACGGCACCCCCGGAAGGGAGCTCCGTCCGAAGTGATCCATGCGGCTCAGAGACTGTGTGCCTGCAGCCGGTTAAGCCGGGCGCATCATGGCGTTAGAGGTGTGCTAACCGGATTCAATACTTGGGAATTGCAGGCAATTGTATGCAAAGTCGATTTAGCCCTCAAGAAGAGGGGCGAGCCGGATTGAGTCTGCGGTGCAGTTCCGAGAGAGGGAAGTGCGAAAGCAGGATCTCTTGCTCCAGACGTTGCCGACTCTTCTGACCCCATTCCGCGATCTCCTTCACCTGGTGGCTGAAAGACGCTCGGAGTTTTGAATAGTCACCGGAATAATCCTGAAGGTGCGGCGTCACCTGGGGGTGATGGAGGGTGGTCACGTCGGGGAAAAACCAGCCTTTCCTGTGCACCCTCCGGGCGAGATCTTCAAAAATCCGAAGCCCATCCACGTCCACGTCACCGAAGTGGGACCACTCGCAATCGTTTGGCAAAGCCTGTATCCAAGCACACACAAGACCGGACGCATAGCCTCCCGTATAGACGAAGAGGCATCCGTCAAAGGAAAGCTCGATGAACGGAGAGAGATTTTCGCACGTGATGACCCGGTGGATGTGCGAGAAGTCAAAATCTCCCGTTTTGGCGGCTACGGAGTGGAGAAGGACCACCTGTCCGCATGAAGCCGTAACGGCGCAAAGATCAAGTCCCGTTATTCGGTGCACCAGGGAAGCCCCCGCCTTGATGCGGAGCTCTCCAAAACCGGGAAGCCGATTCCTCCACTTCTCGTAGATCCTCTTAAGTGTCTGAATCCGGCCGATATGCTTGGAGTCGCCATACAGTTGAGCACTGAGCTGCTGCTGCCAGGTCGGCCCGGGGATCTGTTCGGTCTCATGCAACGCCTGAAGGAGTAGGAGCGCATCCTCGGGCGCCTCATCGATTCGGGTTGAAAGTCCAATTTCGTGGGCAAATTCCTCTGCCCGAGCGGCCGCTTCGAGGTACCCGCCGCACTGTTCCTCCAATTTCAGACGAAGCGCCTCGCCATCTAAGAGAAAGACCGTCCTCGCCTTGGTCTCCGCGATTCCTGCCTGGACCAGGGGCTCGAAGATCTCCGAATACGGTCTTCGTCCCTCTTGGAGAAGGGTCTGGTATGCCCTGCAGATTTTCAGCGGGTTGACCCTGCCCATTTAAGCCACGCTTTCCGCTGCACCGGTGCAATAGAGAGCGACGCTGGTCACTCCCTGTGGAAGCGGCGAGCAAATATGGCAAATGGACTCCGCCACCTTCACGGGCCGTGGGGAGGCAATCACGAGCTGGCACCCGACCTTGTCGAGAAGGAGGCTTACGGTCTCCAGGGCCTTTGCGTCCAACCGCTCGGCCTCGTCCATTGCCAACAGCAGCATTCCGGGGGCAGCGACTTTTCCGTTTTCCTGAATTCGAAAGAGATAGAGCATGGTGAGGCACAGGGCGAGGTTCAGCCCAAGGTTCTCTCCGGTCGAAAACCCTCCCTCCCGGTAACTCC
>CAZGQL010000283.1:0-3102 GCA_964527905.1 uncultured Syntrophobacteraceae bacterium | reverse complement strand
TCTCCACATTGGTTCCTTCCATTCGGACGACCACCGGGACCTTCACGTCCACCTTTTTCGCGGCGGCCACCACGCCCAGAGCCAGAACGTCACAACGAAGGATGCCTCCGAAGATGTTGATGAGAACCCCCTTCACATTGGGATCGCTCAAAATGATCCGAAACCCGTTCTCCACCATCTCCTCGTTGGCCCCGCCGCCCACATCCAGGAAGTTCGCGGGCTCGGCTCCGGCCAACTTGATGATGTCCATGGTCGCCATGGCAAGCCCCGCACCGTTGACCATGTTCCCGATGTTCCCATCCATTTTGATGTAATTGAGATTGTAACGCGAAGCCTCGATTTCAAGGGGTTCCTCCTCATCGAGGTCGCGGTAACAGGTGATGTCCTTGTGGCGAAACAGGGCATTGTCATCGAAATTCATCTTCGCATCAAGGGCGATCAACCGCTGGTCCTTCGTGATGACGAGTGGATTGATCTCCACGAGGGAGCAGTCATATTCCATGAAAAGAGCGTACAGCCGGTGGACCATGGGAACGAAGAGCTTCATGATCTCCGCGGGCAGATTGAGCCCGAAGGCGAGCTGGCGACACTGGAAGGGCTGGATACCGAGCAGCGGGTCCACCTGGACCTTGATGATCTTCTCGGGGGTTCGGGCCGCCACGTCTTCGATATCCATACCGCCCGCTTCGCTCACCATGATCACGACCCGTGCGGTGGCACGGTCCGGCAACATGCCGAGGTAGAGCTCTTTTTCAATTCCGAGCCCCTCCTCGATGAGGAGCTTGCGCACGAGCCGGCCTTCGGGCCCGGTCTGATGGGTGACAAGGGTCATGCCCAGGATGCTCCCCGCAAGCTGTTCCAACTCCGCCTCGGAATGAGCGAGCTTCACACCACCACCCTTGCCGCGCCCCCCCGCGTGGATTTGCGCCTTCACCACAACCGGAAAGGCGCCCAGCTCCCTACCGACCGCTCTAGCCTCCTCCACGCTGAACGCCGCCTTCCCACGAGGTGTGGGAATACCATACCGCTGGAACAGTTCTTTCGCCTGAAACTCATGGATTTTCATCGTTTCCACCCCGTTGTCGCCTGCTTGTCATACCCTTGGGCCAGGAGTTGCCGGCAAAGTTGTTGATTCAGGGATTCACCCTTCGCGTGGCCGGGGGGGGAATCATCCCCCCTTGCGAGTCAGCCAATCCACGATCCTTCCTATAAGAATGCCTTCGCCATGTCAAATTGTTCCGCCCGTGCTTGACGCTCCTCCACCGGCTGGTATATAGGTCGAATCCGGCGCTGTTCAAAGGCGCACCCGTCGACTACGTACACCAAAGACACACAGGACCGCCGACGATCCCGGCAGGGAACCTCGGCAAGGGAATGGTCGGGAATGGAGCTCGAACCGGTGATCGGGCTGGAAGTCCACGCCCAGCTTCTTACGAAAAGTAAAATTTTCTGCGGTTGTTCCACAGTCTTCGGCGCGGCCCCGAACACCCACACGTGTCCGGTGTGCCTGGGCATGCCGGGAGTCCTGCCGGTCCTCAATCGCCAGGTGGTGGAATTCACGATGAGGATGGCGCTCGCCACCCATTGCCGCATCGCACCCTACAGCCAGTTTGCGCGCAAGAACTATTTCTATCCGGACCTTCCGAAAGGCTACCAGATCTCGCAGTACGAGCTCCCCCTGGCGGAAGGCGGCTGGGTTGAGATTCCGACCGATGACGGTTCGAGACGCGTGCGGATCCATCGCATCCACATGGAGGAGGACGCCGGGAAGCTCGTCCATGATGACTTCCAACCCGTGAGCTATGTCGATTTCAACCGGACGGGCGTGCCGCTCATGGAAATCGTGAGCGAGCCCGACCTGCGCACCCCCGAGGAAGCCGCTGCTTATCTGCGAACGATCCGGGAAATCCTGCGCTACCTAGAGATCTGCGACGGGAACATGGAGGAGGGCAGCCTGCGCTGCGATGCCAACATATCGATGCGACCGGTGGGATCGGACACCCTGGGGGTGAAAACCGAGCTCAAGAACATGAATTCCTTTCGCAACGTAGCGCGAGCCCTGGAATTCGAGATCCGGCGCCAGAGGGCTCTCCTCGAGCGGGGCGAGCCGATCGTGCAGGAAACCCTCCTGTGGGATGCCGGCCGAAACATGACCGTGAGCATGCGGGGCAAAGAGGAGGCGCACGATTACCGCTACTTCCCGGACCCCGATTTGGTACCGATCCAAATCGATCCTGAGTGGATCGAGGCTGTCCGAGAGGCCCTTCCCGAACTGCCGGACCGAAAGCGGGAGCGGTTCATGAGCGACTACGGCTTGCCCGCCTACGATGCGCAGGTCCTGACTTCCTCCAGATCGCTGGCCCAGTATTTCGAGTCGGCCACCAAGCTGTTCCCGAACCCGAAAATGGTCAGCAATTGGATCATGTCCGAGCTTATCCGGGAACTCAAGCGGGACGAACGTGACATCGAAGCCTGCCCGGTGACGCCGGCGAGTCTCGCCGAGCTTTTGACTCTCTTGGACACTGGAGTGGTGAGCGGGAAGATCGCCAAGTCGGTGTTCGAGGAAATGTACCGGAGCGGCAGGTCACCGAAAGTCATTGTTGAGGAAAAGGGTCTCGTCCAGGTCAAGGACGAAGGCGCCATCGAGGCGCTCATCGCCGAGGTGCTCTCGGAGAACCCCAAGGAAGTGGCCGAATTCCGGGCCGGCAAGGACAAGCTCTTCGGCTTTTTCGTCGGGCAAGTCATGAAAAAGAGCAAAGGCAAGGCAAACCCTCAGCTCGTGAACGAAACCCTGCGCAAGGCCCTCTCCGAGCCGTGAAACCGCTCGCGTTGCCCATATCGCGCAGGACAGGAACCGGGAGACCCCAAAGATATGACGCAACAGTGGTTTCCACCGATTTGGTGGGACGGCGACGCCGTCGCGATCCTTGATCAGCGCGTCCTTCCCCACCGGGAAGTCACCCTTCGGTGCACGTCCCCGCAGCAGGTCGTGAACGCCATCAAGACTCTGGCCATCCGCGGCGCCCCGGCCATCGGCGTTGCGGGGGCGATGGCGCTCGCCCTTGGAGCCCGAACGATCCTCGCGGCGGATCTGCAGACATT
>CAZGQL010000282.1:0-3170 GCA_964527905.1 uncultured Syntrophobacteraceae bacterium | reverse complement strand
GGCGTTGCGCGCGCGCGGGTTGGCGGTGCAGCCGCCAGAGGTCGGGCCGGATTTCATCGATCCCGGCTTCCACACCCGGGTTACGGGTTGTGAATCCCGCAATTTGGACGGCTGGATGTGCTCCCGCGACTACAACCGGTCGCTTTACGACCGCTTGCTCAGCCGGGCGGATGTGGCCGTCGTCGAAGGGGTGATGGGGCTTTTCGACGGCTATGACGGCCTCAGCGAATCGGGGAGCAGCGCCGAGATGGCCAAATGGCTCTCGATTGCCACCGTGTTGGTTGTGGACGCCCGAAGCATGGCCCGAAGTGCGGCCGCCCTGGTGCTCGGCTATACGCGCTTCGACCCTGCGCTCAGGACGGCCGGAGTGATCTTCAATCGGATCGGTGGACCCGCTCATCTGGCTTTCCTGCAGGAAGCCATGGCCGCCAGCCTGCCCGAGGTCCGGGTATTGGGTGGGATTCCCCGAGAGGAGTCCATCACCATCCCCGAGCGGCATCTGGGGCTGGTGACGGCCGACGAGGTGGTGCTGGAGCCCGGCTGGCAGGAGCGGCTGGCCCGGCTGGCCGAAAGCCATCTGAACCTGGACGGGCTGCTCGAGAGCACGGTAGTCCAGGGATCCGACGTTTCCGGATCGATGCTCCCCCAACCGGTCAGGCCGCCTGGGGGACGCGTTCCGATCGCCGTGGCGCGGGATGCGGCGTTCTGTTTCTACTACCCTGACAATTTCGACCTGCTGCGGCAGGCGGGAGCTGAGCTGTTGTTCTTTTCGCCTCTTGCGGGCGAACCGATTCCCGATGACGCGTGGGGCGTGTACCTGGGGGGCGGCTATCCAGAGGTGTTCGCAGCCGAGCTGGCTGGATCGAAAGCGTTTCTGGACTCGCTTCGCAGCGCCGCGGCACGAGGCGTGCCCATCTATGGGGAATGTGGGGGGCTGATGGCCTTGAGCCGCTTCATCGAAACGACGGAGGGGGTGCGATACCCCATGGCGGGGCTGCTGCCCTTCGGGACGCGCATGCTTGGGCGGCGAAGGGCCTTGGGGTATGCGGAGATCCGACTTACAGCGCCGTGTCACCTGGGTGAGCCCGGCCTTCGGATTCGGGGACACGAGTTTCACTACTCGGAAATCGTCGAGATCGAAGGGGAGGCCGGGGGAGGGGGGAGCCCCTTGGAACGGGTGTATCACCTGGAGCAGAGGAAGCTTCGGGAATCGCGGGCCGAGGGCTATCGGGTCGGTTCGGTGCTGGCGAGCTACGTGCACCTGCATTGGGGCAGCGCCCCCGAGGCCGCCGCCGCTTTTGTCAATTCCTGTGCGCTGCACGCGAGCGGTCAATGAGCCCTGATGATTGGGGTGCCGGAGGGGAAACGGGGGTGAACGGGCGAGCCAAGGCGTTGATGTTCTTGGGAACGGGGTCGGACGTCGGAAAGAGCGTGCTGGCTGCTGCCTTCTGCCGCATCCTTCGCCAGGAGGGTTTTCGGGTGGCGCCTTTCAAGGCCCAGAACATGGCGCTCAATTCCTTCATCACTCCTGAAGGCGGCGAAATGGGGCGGGCCCAGGTGGTGCAGGCCGAGGCGGCGGGGGTCGTTCCCCATGTGGACATGAACCCCGTCTTGCTCAAGCCCACGAGCCAGATGGGAAGCCAGGTGATCGTCCTCGGAAAAGCCGTGGGGAACTACTCCGCCCGCGACTACTACCGATACAAACGGCAGCTGGTGTCCATCGTCCGGGAGAGCTACGAACGCCTGGCGCGCGTCTACGACGTCATCGTGCTGGAGGGGGCCGGCAGCGCGGTGGAGCTCAATCTCAAGGATCACGATATCGTGAACCTGGCGATGGCCGAAATGGCCGACGCCCGATGCATTCTCGTGGGAGACATCGACCGCGGGGGTATCTTTGCCTCGCTTCTGGGGAGCATCCAGCTCATGACGGAGGCGGAGCGCGGGCGGATCATCGGGTTCATGGTGAACAAACTGCGCGGCGATCCGAGCCTCTTTGAGAGTGGGATTGCCATCCTGGAAGACCGCGGCGGGAAACCGGTCCTGGGGGTGATCCCCCATTTTGACCACATCGCTCTGCCGGAAGAAGACAGCGTTGCCCTCGCGCGGCGCATGGAGCGGCAGGATAAGGGGCGCGGCCAAGGGAGTGACCTAACCTTGGGGGTGGTCAGGCTCCCGTTCATTTCCAATTACACCGATTTCGACTGTTTCGAACACGAACCCGGGGTCGAGCTGATCTATTTCGACCGCCCGGCGGAGGTGTTCCGCTTCGATGCGGTGATCCTCCCCGGCAGTAAGAACACGCTCGACGATCTAGCGTTTCTGCGTCGCAGCGGCCTGGCGGAGGCCATCCTGTCCTTCAGTCGTACCGGGGGCACCGTCGTCGGGGTGTGCGGCGGGTACCAGATGCTGGGCCGTGTGGTTCGGGATCCACACGGCGTGGAAAGTGATTTGAAGGCGGTGGAAGGGCTCGGGTTGCTCGAAATGGAAACGGAGATGGAGCTCGAAAAGACCACGACCCAGGTGGAAGCGAAGGTGGCGTCCGAAGGGCCTTTTGCCGAAGTGGGCTCGGCGGCGCTTTTTGGCTACGAGATTCACATGGGGCGCAGCCAAGGATCGGGGTCGTGTCGGCCCCTGTTCACCATCGTGCGACGAAATGGTCAGGAAGCTTCCGAGCCGGACGGGTTGATTTCCACGAGCGGCCGCGTATGGGGCACCTATATTCACGGTATTTTCGACAACGATACCTTCCGGGGGGCTTTCCTGGCCCGGCTTCGGGGGAATACCGTCCGAGGGGGGGCTGCGGCGCCTGGGGGGCTTTCGTTTGCTGCATGGAAAGAGGAACAGTACGACCGGCTGGCCGAACATGTCCGCCGCCATGCGGATGTCGGGCGGATCCTCGAGCTTCTTGATCTGGGGAGGAAGCCGTCATGATCCTGCTGCCCTGGCAGTTGGGCGTGGCGTACGCCGTGGACTTGGTCGTCGGGGACCCAGAAGTCCTGCCGCATCCGGTCCGCTGGATCGGGAGGCTCATCGGCTGGGTCGAGGCGATTCTGTACGACGGCAAGGCCTCGCCTTGGACCCAGAGGGTCGCCGGGGCGATCTTCTGGACGCTGGTCCTGCTGGGCGTGACCAGCGGCGCCATGGCGATGCTCGGTTTGCTCGCGCACATG
>CAZGQL010000281.1:0-3202 GCA_964527905.1 uncultured Syntrophobacteraceae bacterium | reverse complement strand
GCCAGGGAGGCTTGGGACCGTTCGAGGGCATGCCGGAGCGAGCGCAACCGCCCCCCCTTGAGCACTGCGGCTGCGGAATCCCCGTTCAAAATATCGTCCCAGGCATGGACGCCGCAATCCCAGAGCCGTCGTTCCGTATGGAGCCCGATCCCGGGGGCATGACAAAACGTATGACGGATCATGGATGCCCCTTCCACGCAATCGAGCCGTCGTCTTCGGGGAGGCCCGGCGGAGCTTCCCGTGTCCGGGCAAGGACGGTTCGCATTGCGCCCACAAAAGCGCCAAAACGCCCAGTGGGATGCTGCCTGCCCCGGGGCGTCAAGTCCTGGAACAACGTCCTTCGCAGGCCGGCAGTGAGCTCCAGTTGAATGCCCTTACCTCCCCGGCCCAGGTTGCAGAGGTTGTCGGGGTGCCGCCCTCGGAGCCTCTGATGGGCATCCACCGCAAACCCCCACTGTCCCAGGATCGTGGTGGTGTGCTCCAGAAGCGACGCGCACCGGCTCCCAACATAGACGACGTCCCGAGCTTCCCCGCATCCGTGGATGGTCACCACCAGTCGGGACCGACGGGCAAGTGCCAGCGCGCGCGGCTCGTCGAAGCGCGTGCTCGTGAGGTGGAGGATCCGGTTCAGGCGGGGCTTTCGGCCCTCGAAGGCGTAAAAGCCGTGTTCGTCCCCCGCGATGGCGCGCGCGATCTCGGAGGTTCCCGGCTCGATCTCGCCCCCGTGGGGGGCCATCACCGTGGTGTCGGTCCGCCCGGCCCGGGCGAAGATGACGTAGTCCCTTCCCTCGCGCTCCCGTTCCTGCAGCGCTCGATAACTCCCGTAACGGTCCCGTGGCTCCGGCAAGCGGTCTACTCCTCGAGAGGGGCGGTTTGAAATCATCCTCTGGCCATTTGCACGGGAATGATATAGTGGGTGCGCCTTTGGGACAATAGTTTCGAGCAGGAGGGGCGTCCGGCATCGTTCGGGCGGTGGGAAGATACCTGAATCAGGGGGAGGATTGGGGCCATGCAGTTTGCGGAAGGCAGGATCGGAAGGGTGTTCGTGGTGCGGTTGGAAGATGGCGATCGGCTGCCCCAGTCCATTGAAACCTTCGCCCGGGAGCACGGGGTGCAGGGCGCCATGGTCATCCTGATCGGGGGCGTGGCAGATGGAAGCCGTATGGTCGTTGGACCCGAGCGGGATTCCGGCCGGGGGGTCCTTCCCCTGGTTCACATTCTGACGGGGACGCAGGAAATCCTCGGGGTCGGCACCCTCTTTCCCGACGAATCCGGCAACCCCATGCTCCACATGCACGGCGCTGCCGGCCGGGAGGGCGGGGCTGCGGTCGGCTGTACGCGGGCCGGGATGGGTGTGTGGCTGGTGGGTGAGGTGGTTCTCCTTGAGATCGTCGGGACCGGCGGCGCCCGCAAAAAGGAGCCTGGAACCGGGTTCCAGCTGCTCCAGTTCTGACCACACATGGGGATTTCAACGTTTTCCCGACCCGGTTGGGATCTGCCGTGGCTCCGTCGAGTACACCGCCGCACAAATGGGTGTTCGAATCCCTGTCGTCATCCCCGCGAAGGCGGGGATCCAGACGGCGCTCTCGAAACCTGGATTCCGTTTTCGCGGGAATGACGTCTCGACTATGGGCACTCTATTTTGTGAGGCCTCATCGGGCGCTTCGGGATTCCTGCCAGTCCTTCAAGTAGGCCATGGCGTCGACGGCGGCCTGGATGGGGTTGTCCTCATAGGTGTACAACTCCACGGTGACGTAGCCGTCGAAGCCGGTTTCGGCAATCGTGCCCAGGACCTCATGGATGGGGACCGCACCGGTTCCCAGGGCCAGGTGGTGGTGCACCCGGCTGGAGGCGATGTCCTCGAGGTGGTAGTGGGGCGTGCATCCCTTCAGGCGCCGCACCAGCTCGGGGACGTCCTCGCCCGCGCAAAAAAAGTGGCCGATGTCGAAGTTGAGCCCGAACACACCCGGGTCGAGCCCGCGGTAGAGATCGAGGAACTGGTCGCTGGTTTCGATGAGCAGCCCCGGCTCCGGCTCGATCAGGATGCGGATGCCCCGGCGCCTCGCCCGCTCCTCCACCTGCATCAGGCCCTCCTTGAAGAGGCGAAGCCCCTCTTCCCGCGTCATGCCCAGGAGCGGTCCCCCCGGCTCGGTGGAAAGGGTCCGTGCTCCGAGCTGCGAGGCCAGGTCGATGCAGCGCAGGGTGTAATCCACGCGCTTGGCCCTCAGGGCGGGATCGGGCTCGATCCAGGATGGATGGTACGTGTCGCCGTCCGCATGATGCATGAACGCGTTGACGTTGGACACCTCCATTTGGGCCGCTTCCAGCCGGTTGCGGATGGCCGTGACGTCCTTTTGCGTGAGGTGGGCCGGAAACGCGTGGGGCACGTCGGCCATGATTTCAATCCCGGTGTACCCACATCGCTTCAACGCGTCGATGGTTTCGAACAGGGTGTATTTGCGGAAGGCATTGGCGCTGAACGCGAATTTCATCTCGTGCGATGACTCCTTTCAGACCCGCGGGATCCCCGATGTTCCGGCAAGGCGGGCTGTGACATACCGATCAGGCCAGCATTGGTCGAAGGACCTCCAGGGAGCGCGCGGCGGCCCATTCCGGCTCCTGGGGATACGTGTAGAGCTCGACGGACACGAACCCGTCGTAGCCGTGTCGCTCGAGGGTCCGGAACAGAGACCGGAAGTCCATGTCCCCTTCCCCGGGGATGAGGTGGTAGTGCTTCCTGCCTTTGATGTCCTCCAGGTGGATATGAAAAACCCTCCCCGAAAGGGCTTGGAGCACGTCCTCCGGCTCTTCCCCCAGCACATGGCTGTGCCCGAGGTCCAGGTTCGCCCCAAGCCGCGGCGACCCGACGGTCTCCAGCAGCTCGGCGAGTTCCCGGGCGTTTTCAACGAGCAGCCCCGGCTCGTATTCGATCCCCACCCGGACGGACCGCCGCTCGGCATGCTCCAGCACCTGCTCCAGGGAATCCCGGAGCCGTTCCAGGGAACGCTCGGGCGGGCATCCGGGCACCATCCGGCCGGACGTGACGCTGAGGCTCGGGGACCCGAGGGCGTGGGCCAAGTCGATGCAGCGGCGGGTGTACTCGATGCGCCACCGGCGCAGGGCGTCATCCGGGTGGGCCAGGGACGGTTCGAAGATCGGCTCCCAGAAGTCGCGCCCATAGTAGCCCACGGCCGTGTTGGCG
>CAZGQL010000280.1:0-3291 GCA_964527905.1 uncultured Syntrophobacteraceae bacterium | reverse complement strand
AAAGTTAACCCAATGGGTGGGATTTTTTTTGACCATGAATCGCTCAATTTAGGTAGGACTCAACATCAGGAACGCCAACCCGCAGGATTCCGTTGAAATTCAGTTTCCGTAGTTCTTTGAGGTTCATCTCTTCTTCCTTTTGCGCATAACAAGTGATTGAACAGACCTGTTGATCTTCGGGACGAGGAAGGGGGCATTGCACGGCATTGGGTTGGAGGATGTCTGGAGTGAAAGGGTGGGATGAGGGTTGCCATCCTCCATCGTCCTGATATCGCACTCTATTTTAGATCTAGCGTCCGTGCAAGAACATTCAGATCCAAGGCGGACATCTTTCCGTTGATCATGTCAGATGACAAGATCAACGGAAATTGGAGATCATCCGATCGAAGAGGGAACGGGCTATTCTGAAGGTCCTGGTGAGAACCGAGAGGCTTCTTGAGACCGGTCCCGTCGTCGAGGAGGTCAATGGGCTCGAAGAGGAAAACGAGCTCGTTGACCCGGCGTTGATGGTCGGCGAACCCAAGATGACGCGGGTGCTGCAGCGACCGTGTGCCGACCTTGTTCCAGGTTGTGTGCCTTGCCTGCAGCCAAGCGGCATGATTTCACACGGCTTGTCGACGATAAGAACTTACGGAAGCGATGCCGGTGTGAAGGGGCTCCCCAGCTGCAGGCAGTTTATTTTTTCGCTGAACTTCCTGCGGCTGGAGGAGTTGCCGGCCATGGGGCCGAGTGGGCGGCCCATTCGATACGGGGGGCTGGCCCACGGCACCTCACGGCCGCAATGCTTTCACCGTTGCGGGATCTCATTCGGCGGCAAGGACATGAGCAGATCCTCCGCGGATCCCTGGCTGCGGGCATTGCATCGGTCATCCACCGGCGCAGCGGAGCGGCTCATCTTCCGGCGGCACGGGCCGCACAGCCGCCCGCCTTCCAACCCCGACCGCCCTTGCGCGTCATTCCCCTCAGAGCTTCAAAGCACGGCAACCGCCAATCGGCCTTGAGCCGCTCAACCGGTTCACTGTTCGGCGGTGCTCATGATCCCGTCGTTTACCCAGTCTGATTTGGGAGACGCCCCGCTTCACCCACCCGGTCCTGCCAACGGAATCGGAGATTCTCTAACGCCTGCAACGGGGAAGCGGGCTGAGGCGGGCACCGGGAGTTCCATCATCCGAGGTCCCGACCTCGCCACTCACCCGCCTCCCCGCCTGCTCCGCGCGCCTTCGTGAAACCCCTAACGCTTCGAGCCTGCATTTTGTGCATTTGATTGCACAAAATGCATAATTTATGGGTTGATTTTTGGGTCGCAGAGGCATTATATGGGCTTCGATGTGCACCCGAGCCGGTGCACGACTGACCGCATTTGAGGGCGTTTCGTGCTTGAGGACCTGTTTACCAAACCGATTCTCATTTTTGGCTGCGGCAATCCCTTACTGGGGGATGATGGGTTCGGACCCGAAGTGATCGAATGCCTCAACCGTACCGGCAAGCTTCCGGACTGTGCCGCCGCCATCGACGTTGGAACCAGCATCGGCGATATTCTTTTCGACTTCCTGCTCAGCCCCCGAAAACCCCGGCACCTCTTTCTCATCGACGCCGTATGCCAGCCTGGACGCCGCCCCGGCGACCTGTTCGAAGTGGCCATCGAGGATGTCCCGTCGAACAAGTCGGTCGATTTTTCCCTGCACCAGTTCCCCTCGGTGAACCTCCTCCGGGAGCTCAGGGACGCGGGAGCGATGCAGATCCGCATCCTGGTCGTCCAGGTGAACGAAATTCCCCAAGTGGTTCAGCCCGGTTTGTCTCAAGAAGTGCGGGACGCGATCCCCGGAGCCTGCGACTGGCTCCTTAAAGAGATCGCCCCGCTGGTGGGGTGAGCCGCGCCCGGCAGGGCACCGGCGGCACCCCGGCAACGGCATTCGCGTCTGGCAACGAGAACGGAGAGCACGGAGATGGCAGACACCCCTGTTGGATCGGTCATGGTGGTGGGCGGCGGCATCGCCGGCATTCAGGCGTCCCTGGATCTGGCGGAGTCGGGATTTTTCGTCTACCTGGTGGAAAAAGGCCCGGGGATCGGCGGGGTCATGGCCCAGCTGGACAAGACCTTCCCCACCAACGACTGCGCCATGTGAATCATCTCGCCCAAGTTGGTCGAGTGCGGTCGGCACTTGAATATCGAGCTCATGACCCTTTCGGAAGTCCAGGACGTCTCCGGGGAGGAAGGCCGGTTCACGGTTCGCGTCAAACAGCGCCCTCGTTACGTCGACATGGAAAAATGCATCGCCTGCGGCCTGTGCGCCCAGAAGTGCCCCAAGAAGGTCGACGACCCCTACAACGCGGGCATCGGCAAGCGCAAGGCGGCCTACATCCAATACGGCCAGACGGTGCCCCTCAAATACGCCCTGGACCCGGACCATTGCCTCTATCTCACGCGCGGCAAATGCCGGGCCTGCGAAAAGTTCTGCCCCACGGGCGCCATCAACTTCGACGACGCGGAGCAGATTCGGACCGTCGAGGTGGGCTCCATCATCCTGGCCCCCGGATACAAGCCCTTCGATCCCGTGGTCTACGACCTGTTCGGGTACAAGACCCTACCCGACGTCGTGACGGGCCTCGAATTCGAGCGCATCCTCTCCTCCAGCGGCCCCTTCCGCGGTCACGTGGTCCGTCCCTCGGATTCTCGCGAGCCCAGGCGGATCGCCTGGATCCAGTGCGTGGGGTCCCGCGACGCCAGCCGGTCCGGGAACGGCTATTGTTCCAGCGTCTGCTGCATGTACGCCATCAAGCAGGCCCTGGTGACCGCCGAGCACATGCCGGGCCAGGGGCTCGAGACCACCATCTTTTTCATGGACATCCGGAGCCACAACAAGGAATTCGAGCGCTACTACGAGGACGCCAAGGCGAAGGGGGTTCGATTCGTCCGGGCGCGCCCCCACACCGTGACGGCCGGGCCGGACCACACGGGGGTGGAGATCTCCTACGTGACCGAGGACGGGCGCCCGGTGGTGGAAACCTTCGACCTCCTGGTGCTCTCGGTCGGCATCCAGCCTTCCCCCGACGCCCGGGACCTTGCGGACAAACTCGGCTTCGAGCTCGACGCCTTCGGGTTTGCGCGCACCCGAAGCTTCGATCCCGTGACCAGCAGCCGCCCCGGCATCTACGTCACGGGTGCGTTCCAGTCCCCCAAGGCCATCCCCCGCGCCGTCACCGAGGCCTCCGCGGCGGCCTCCGAGGCGTCCCGGGCCCTGGCCTCCGCCAAGGAGTCCCTGACGCGCACCAAGACCTATCCGCCCGAGC
>CAZGQL010000279.1:0-3324 GCA_964527905.1 uncultured Syntrophobacteraceae bacterium | reverse complement strand
GAGAGGGTCATTCCGGCTTGCACCACCTTGAGGCCCGCATCGATGTGCTGGGCCGCCGTGGTTCCCTTGCGCATGAAGGAAAGGACCGCATCGGAGCCGCTCTCCATGCCGATGTGGATCCGGTCGAGCCCTGCCGCCTTGAGGGCCCGGTGCTCGTCGAGGGACTTGCGGGCCAGGGTCTGGCTGCGCGCGTAGGAGGTCACGCGCGTCACGCCCGGGACTCGTTCCCTGAGGTATTCGAGGACCTCCACGAGCAGCGAAGTCTCCAACAGCAGGCTGTTGGCATCCTGAATGAACACCGTGCCCTTCCCGTAATAAGCCCAAGTTGCGACGTGTCGGTCGCATCCCTGGCGACGCGGGTCCGTCAGGACCGCGTTCAACACCGGACCCGTGACGGCTCCGCCCTCACCCATCTGGAACGAAAGCTCCCTCAGGTCGTCGAGGATGGCCCGCACCGTATCGATATCGGCCCGGATTTCCCGGATCGAGCGGCGGCTGAAGGGCTGCCCCTTGTAGACCGGGCAAAACCGGCAATGATTCCAGGGACAGTTGCGGGTGAAGCGCAGCAGCAGGCTTGCGGCTTCACTCGGTGGCCGGATCGGCCCCTGTTCGAACCACATCGGCAGCTCCTGGATCGAGACATGGATTGAAGTAACCGAACCTCAGGTCCGGAAAACGCTCCTGGAGACGTGTCATGAGCCGGCGCACCCCGAGGGTCTTTCTCGGATCCCGTGGCTGCGGCAGGTGCTCCAGGATCCATTCCGGATCAATGTTTAGATTGCGCATCTGGATGAGATCCACGCCCGTCTCACGGAGGAACCGGCAGAGGGCCTGGAATTCCTCCTCAGAGTCAGTGAAACCGGGAAGGACGAAATAGTTGATGGAGGCGAACCTGCCGACCGCCTTGGCCGCTTGAATCGCGCGCTTGACGTCGTCGAAGCTGTAGCCCCGAGGGCGAAAATAGGCTGTGTAGCATTCCGGACGGGCGCTGTTCAGGCTCACTCGGATGCTGTCGAGCCCGGCCTGACAGAGCCGTTCGACCTCCTCCGGCAGGCTCCCGTTGGTGTTGCAGTTGATGGTGCCGCGCGGCGAGGATTGGCGCATGAGGCGTATGGATTCGGCGATCGTCGGGCCCTGGAGAAGTGGCTCGCCCTCACATCCCTGCCCGAAGCTCACGACCGCCCGCGCCGCCTGCTGTAGATGCGGAACGGCCACCCCACAGATTTCCTCGGGCGTCGGGACGAACGTGATCCGGTCCTGGGTGGCACACAGGTCGTCCCGATCCTGACGGCTGATGCACCCGAGGCAACGGGCGTTGCACGTGGGCGATGTGGGCAGGGGGGCTTCCCAACGATCCATGAACAGGTTCCGGGCGGCGGGGCAGCCGTAGGTCAGGGCGCAGCGTCCCAGATGTTGGATCAGGCGGTTTCCGGCCTCCCGACGCATCCGCCGGGAGGCATTGCGCCGGATACGCTCCGGATCGATGTGCCGGGCGTCCTGGCGCTCGTCTGGGTCCACCCGAAAGCCCGCCGCCACAAAGCGTCCCTCCAACCATCCCACGGCCGTGTAGGCGAAAAGCGGAAGCAGCGGAGCTCCTGGGAGCGTCTTGTAAGCCGCCGTGAACGTCGCCGTGTGGGCGGGGGCCATGAAGGCGGCGACGCCCTGGACCGGTCGAGAGGGCTGGTAAGGGTCCCGTTCGAGGGCGCGGAAGGCTCGCCTCCTGACATCGAACCCGACGGGGACCCGTCCCGGCAGGATGAATAGCTCGCTGCCCGGGGGAAGCTCCACCCAGTCCTCCCGAGTCATCCGATGAAAGCGGTGGCCGCTCCGTCCGGCCATTTCCAACCGTGGCCAGTCGTAGATCTTTCCTTCCGCATCGGCGTACACCAGGGCGGGGTTACGAGGCATGGGTAGAATCGAGGATTTCGCGGAAGCCGAGACAGTCGGCGTGTAGGTGGTTTTTCAGCAATGTGAGCAGCTCACTCAGAAACTCAAAGGCGAAAAGGGTCATCCTGGCGTGGTGGACCATGAACCCGACCGGCTCCTTCCGGGAGACCGCCCCGGTCAGCTCACCCAGAAGTGTTTCGAAGTCCTCGTCGGGGTTCCTGGATTTGCGCGTGTGGAGATCCACCGAAACCCTCAGATTCATGAGCGGTGCGGGTCCCTTGCCCCCCCTCGGGAGCGGCCCGTCCAGAGAAACGGCCTTGAAACCGAGTTGATGCAGGATCTTGACGGTCTGGAGCGATAGCCGGTTCCACGGGGGGGTGAAGACCGGAAGCAGGTGTTCTCCGAAAATGTCCTGCATTTTCTGCCGGCCGTTCAGGATGTCACGCCACTGCTTTTCCAGGGGTCGCTGTTCGCCGAATTCCGATTTCTTGCCGGTCCGCTGCCAGTTCACGTGACGCCAGCCATGTTGATGCCAGCCCCATAGGGGCTCCGTCACGGGAGCCGCCGCCAGGAGTTGTTCCTTTCGGGTGCTGCTCAGCCATGCTGGCACGACGGCCAGGGCGAGCGGTACCTGGTACTCCCGGAATAACCGGCACAAGGCTTCAAAGGCCTGTCCACCGGCCCCAACATCGTCGGCGCGGAAAAAAAACGCCGGGCGGTGGTTGGATAAGCCCTTATCGAGCGCATCCCTCAGTCGCGACCGCCAATCACGGGGCTCCTCCTGCCAGACCGCCGCGGACTGACGCGGGCGGTACACTGCGGGAAGGCCACGGATGACGGGGGGACGACTGGATTCATGTTTCAATGGCGGCAGCTCCTTCTTGCTTCGTTCGACGGTCACACGGGCGGGGCGGCGTTCGGAAGTCTCGAGTGAGGAAACACCCAGCGGTCAGACGCCCAACAGTCCGCATAGATTATAAGAGCCTCCCCGTTTCGTCAAGGTTGCGTTCCGCGGGTTGGCTTGGGGGGTAATCGAGCACAACGCAGGGCCGCTTCGCGCTCGCTCCCCAGCTGCAGCCGGGGAACCCAAAGACCGCCAAGCTCCGGATTGGGCATGACCCTCGAGAAATGTTGGACCCGCATGCGGCGCCCCAGGGCTCCCTTTGCATCTCCTGCAGCGCCTTCATAACGAGAACTTCCGTCCCCAGCCTGACTCGATTATAATAGTGGTTTTGGTGAAGCTGGAGCGAGAAGCGGGAGCCCTACGTCATGCGCAATCCTGAAATCGGCTTGCTAGCCTCAAGCGCGAACGCCACCCAGAGCGACTCGGCCCGTCTGAAAGCGCTCCAGCGCCGCATCAAGCGCCACGTGTGGTCGCCGGAGCATCGGTTTGTGGCGGTGGTGCCGCCGGAGCTGGCATCGATCTGCCAGCAGGAG
>CAZGQL010000278.1:0-3327 GCA_964527905.1 uncultured Syntrophobacteraceae bacterium | reverse complement strand
CAAACCGCTGCTCCCGCTGCCCTCTGGGCCCCCGCCTCCGCGGGGGCGACGGGATAGAATCTTCTCCCAACAATTTCTACGGCTTGCCGTCTTCACGGGTTTGGCCTCACCGCAATGGACCGCCCATTTTGCTGAACCGCACTTAGAAATAAGCTCTTGGCGGACGGCCGGAAGCCAGGGGGATGTCCGTCGCCTCCGCCGCCGCCAGGGTGATGGTCCGCATGTCTTCGGGTTCCAGGTTGTGGACATGGGTCTTGCCCGTGCAGCGCGCAATGATCGCCGCCTCGTCGGTTGTGGCCTTGATCCAGTTGTCGGCCGCATGTTCCAAGGCTTCCACCGTCAGGGCATCCCGAAACCGGAGTGTCCCCTTTTCCACGATGCCCCCCATGGCGATCCCCATGGCGACGCCGAACACTCCGGCCTGGCAGTTGATGGCTAGGATCTTGGCCACATCCGTCCCGGTCCGAAGTCCGCCATGGTAGAAGAGCGCGACGGCCTCCTCGCGGTTGAGCCGTCGGAGGGCCCGCAGAGCATCCCGGAGAACGGTCAAATCCGGGGGACCGCCCAGCTCGCCGCTAAAACCCATTTCGATCCCCAAGCTCCCGTCGAGCAGCACGAAATCCAGCCCCGAATCCAGCGCGAACCGGATCGCCGCTTCGACCTTGGCTGGACGCACGGCCATCCCGAGCAACTGGCCCTCATGGCACCGGCGCAAGGAACCCGAGGGAAGCCCGTTGGAGGAAGCATAAAGGAGGCCGGTCGCCTCTGGACTCGGCTCGTCATTGTCGCTGCACACCACCTGGATCCAGGGGATTGGGGCGCCGCAGTCCCCCATTCCATCTGCCCCGTTCAGGGCGGCGGGAGACTTCCGACCCAGATAACCGCAGCCACTCCGAGCCAGGGACCTGGTCAGGGCCAAGCCGATTTCGGGACGCACCTCGTCAAAGCCCGTGACCCAAAATGGACGCGCCAAGGAGACCCCCCGGCCAATGGGCGTGACCGTGGAGCAATGCTCCCGGTAGGGGTCGATCACCAACCGCGTGAGGGCCGCCGGAATGAACACGAGGTCATCCAGCTGGGCCGGGCGCCCGGGCGGGAACGGGTTCTCCCTCGGCTGGAGCTGCTCCGCGAGGATTTTTCGCAGCCTCCCGGTGTCGTCCGGGCTCGTGCGAGCCATGGCGTGGATGAGGTCGCGGGTGCGGCGCGTGTAATTGGCCGTTCCCGTCTCGGCGTCGCACCGCAGGCAGCGGGCGGCCTGACGGCGCGCCGTGTCAACGTCATAGGTCATGGTGCATTCGCCCATGGCATCCGCGGTGTCTCCCAAGCCGAGGCGAACCGCCTCCTCCCGGGGCAGCTTTTCCCAGAGCGGGTCCTGGGCGATCGGGACCCCGTGCGTGCTGTAGAGAATCCGATACGGCTCGGGGTTGGCGATGTCTTCCAGGTAGGCCCGCACATAGTGGGCGGCACGATGACCGTGATGCACTGCATACACGATGGCCGACGGTCCGAACGCCCCGTCCCCCGCCGCAAACACTTGGGGATCCGGGGTGCGCATGGTTTCAAAATCCGCGCGGACCCGGCCCCGGTCCATGAGGCCGAGACGGTCGAGCTCGTCGCAGCGCGCGGCAAGACCGATGGACAGGAGGATTTCCCGGCATTCGATGGTCCGGGTCTGGGAAGGATCGTACTGAGGGCTGAACCGGCCTTCGTCGTCAAAGACGGCCGTGCAGCGCATGAATTCGACACCCGTCACCCGGCCGTCTTCGTGCAGGATGCGCTTCGGTCCCCACGAGGGGTTCACGACCACGCCCTCGTGGAGCGCCTCCCGGATTTCATGCTCCCAGGCGGGCATTTCATCGCGTGCTTCGAGGCAAAAAAGCTCCACCTCCGACGCGCCCGCCCGCAGCGCCGTCCGCGCCATGTCGATGGCCACGTTGCCGCCGCCGATGACGATCGTCCGCCCGGTGAGCGGCGACCCCTCACCACGATTGACCCCCGTCAGCCAGGAGATGCCATGCAATCCCTCACGGACCTCGGCCTCGCCCGGGACATTCAGGCGCCGATCCTCCCACAGACCCACGGCCAGCAGTACGGCGTCGTGTCGAGCCTTGAGCTCATCCAAGGAAACTTCCCGCCCGAGGGCGCAGCCGGTGTGGACGGTGATCCCGGGGCAGTGCGCCAGAATCCGCCCGATGTCCTGTTCGATGAACCGCCGGGGCAGTCGGAAGGTCGGAATCCCCCATGCCATCATGCCGCCCAACTGCTCCGCCTTCTCGTAGATGTGGACGCCATAGCCCGCCTCGGCAAGGTCCTGGGCGGCCGTGAGCCCGGTGGGGCCTCCGCCCACGATGCCGACCGTCTTGCTCCGGGTCACGGGCACCGGAGGTCTTTGGAGCGCGCCTCCGACATGCTCGGTCACGAAGCGCTTGAGCTCCCGGATGGCGACGGCCCCATCGCTTTCCCCGCGACGACACCGCGACTCACAGGGCATGGCGCACACCCTGCCGCAGATGGAGCTGAAGGGGTTTTGGGCGCTGATCACCTGGAAGGCCGACTCCAGGTCGCCCTGCCAGATGAGGCTGACATACGAAGGGATATCGGTCCCCACGGGACATCCTTCCTGGCAGGGTGCCGGATGCGATGCAACGGGGCGGATCCCCGAGCAGTCGGATCCCAAAGCCACCAGTTCTGCAGATGGAAGACTCATGATGTGATCTCTCCTTGAATCAAAGCGAACGGCCGACCCGATCCCGCAGGGCGGGCTCGTAAGGAAGGCGCGTCAGGGCCGCGGCTTCCGGCGTCAGGGCCACCAGGTCCTCTCGAGAGAGCTGTCTAACGTCGGTATAACCGTGGGCATGAACGATCGACGCCAGCTGCCAGCGGACCGCTTCGAGGAAACGATGGATCTGCAGGGCACGCTTCTGGACGTCGAAGCGCCGCGTGTGATCCTGATCCTGAGTCGCGGCCCCGATCACGCAGCTTCCCACACTACACTGCATGCAGGTGATGCAGCCCGCCGCAATGAGCATGGCCGTGCCGAAGGCGACTGCGCTCGCCCCGAGGGCGATGGCCTTGGCGGCGTCCACGCCGTCCTTGAGACCCCCCATCAAGACGATGGGGAGCGCCCCCTGCGCGTCGATTTCCTCCAACCCATCCAGGGCTTCCTGCAGACCCGCCAGGGTCGGGATCCCGACGTGCTCCAACACCTCGCTTCCCGCCGCCCCCGTGCCACCTTGCATGCCGTCGAGCTCGATGAAGTCCAGGCCGTCCTTGAGAGCGATCTTGATGTCGTCACGGATCCGGCCCGCACCGATCTTGATGCCGATC
>CAZGQL010000277.1:1395-3402 GCA_964527905.1 uncultured Syntrophobacteraceae bacterium | reverse complement strand
GATCGGGAACGCCGAACCTGTGCCCAGGGCGTTGCGCGCCTCCCGCAAGCCCGCTGGGCGCCGGATCATCTAATCCTCCTCCCAACAGGGATGCGGATATCGCGCGAGGACAAACCCCGGCGTCACGGTATAATGGAGTGTACGCATGGTAGGGGTGGGGTCTATCCTCGCTCGAGCTCCGGGTTTTTGAGTGCCTCGTTATTGGACGGCCTCTCGCTGTCGAGGCGGATGGGGAGTGCAACATGCCACTGTTTGATTTCATCAAGCGAAAAGACGTCTGCACGCTGCTGACCCAGGTGGACGGGCCGATCGTCGAACGATACCGGCATTTCAGGGATTTTCTGGGCCTGAACCGGGAGGCCCTGAACCTGATGGCGGAGCTGGAGGAGGTCTTCTACGGCGGGAGCCCGTTTTCCCTTGGCGCCGTCAAGGGAAAAGTGAAAACCCTTGGCGAAGTCACCTGCAGGCTCGCGGAAACCCTGAACCAGGTCTCGCGGGGCAAGTACCGCGATCTCACGACTGCCTGTGAGAGGATCGGGAGTGAGATCCAATCGGCGCTCCGCATCGAGCCGCCGGAGAGGTCCGGCCCGTTCGTCTTGCCGCTCGATCGCGTAACGGATGGAGACCTCTCCGTCGCCGGCGGCAAGGCCACGCACCTGGCGATCATGGGAAACGTGCTGGGACTTCCGGTGCCCAAAGGCTTTGTTGTGACCGCCCATGGGCTCGACCATTTTCTCAAGGAAGCCGGGCTTGCGGCTCCCATCGCCGCCATCCTGGAACGGGTCGACGTCGACGATCCCGCCGCACTCGAGGAGGCCGGCGCCGCCATCCGGGAACGGGTGCTGAGCGCGGAGGTCCCGCCGTCCCTGGCCCAGGCGATCCGGGAGGCCTACGCGACCCTCGAAGCGCAAACGAGGCCCGGAGTGCGCATCGCCATGCGGAGCAGCGCCGTCGGCGAAGACTCGGAAGCCTCCTTCGCGGGGCAGTATGTCACAAGGCTCAACGTCGACCGGACGGAGCTCCTGGATGCCTACAAGGCGGTGGTGGCGAGCAAGTATTCCCCCCGGGCCATCCTGTACCGGCTGCGCTACGGGCTGGAAGACGAAGACACGCCCATGTGCGTGGCCGGAATCGAAATGATCGATTCCAGGGCGAGCGGCGTCCTCTACACCGTGGACCCGTCGCAACCCGCTTCGGGGACCATGAAAATCAGCGCCATCCTGGGATTGGGCGAGCACCTGGTGAGCGGGGAAGCCTCACCGGATGATTTCTTTGTGGACCGAAGCACGCACGCCGTCGTGGGCCGGGACATCCGCCGAAAGCACTCCCGACTGGTCGGAGGAGATGCGGGTGGCCTGCGCCTCGAATCCGTCCCGGACGCCGACGGGATGGTCGCAGCCATCGACGATGAAACCGTGACGACCCTGGCCCGCTTCGGGAGCCTCCTGGAAGCGCACTTCGGAACCCCCCAGGATGTGGAATGGGCCCTGGACGGGACGGGAAGGCTTTATCTGCTCCAGGCGCGTCCCCTGGGCGTCGTTCAGGGTGACCGACCGGAAACCGAGCCGACCGTCGACCTCTCGAAACACCCCGTGAAGCTTCAGGGAGGACGCTCCGCATGCCCCGGCACCGCCGCGGGAACGGTCTTTCTCGCCGACGGGAGGGACCTGGCCGCCCTGCCCGAGGACGCCATCCTCGTGGCCCGGACCGCCTCGCCCGACTACGCGGCCTTCGTGGGGCGGGTGCGGGGCATCATCACCGACATCGGCAGCGTCGCAAGCCACCTGGCATCCGTGGCCCGGGAATTCCGGGTTCCGGCGCTCTTCGACACGGGCGACGCCACCCGCAGCCTGCGGAACGGGGAGCCCATCACCCTCGACAGCACACACGCAACCGTCTTTGAGGGGATCGTCGACGGGATCACGGGCTGTTCCGCTCCGGCGGGCGGACAACTCCTCGACAGTCCCATGCACCGGCGCCTGCGTGCAGCCCTGGACCGCATCACCC
>CAZGQL010000277.1:127-1385 GCA_964527905.1 uncultured Syntrophobacteraceae bacterium | reverse complement strand
TGAATCTCACGGATCCCAAGGCTCCCAACTTCGCGCCAGAAGGCTGCCGGAGCCTCCACGACATCGTGCGGTTCGCCCACGAGCGGATCATGGGGGAAATCTTTTTCCTGTCCGAAAAGGCCGGTGGAGCGGTCTCCGTGCGCCTCAAGACGAACATTCCCCTCGTTCTCTACTGCATCGACCTGGGCGGCGGACTCAAGGAGATGCTCACCACGTGCGACGACGTCAGCGCCAATCACCTGACCTCGATTCCCATGAAAGCCCTCTGGCGCGGATTCACCCATCCGGGCATCACCTGGTCGGGAACCATCAACTTCGACATGGGCAATCTGATGAGCCTCATGGCATCGAGCGCCACCGCAGAGATCGGAGGCGACATGCCTGGCGGCGACAGCTTCGCGGTGCTTTCCCATGAATACATGAACCTCAGCGCCAAGTTCGGCTACCACTACGCAAACGTGGACGTTTTCTGCGCCGCGGACGATGCGGACCCCGGCCAAAACCACATTTTGCTCCAGTTTTCCGGCGGCGTTGGGTCCTTCGTGGGCCGATCGCTGCGGATCCAGTTCCTGGCCGGCGTGCTCGGGCGGCTCGGATTCCACGTGACCATCACGGGCGATCTGCTCGATGCCTCCTTCAAAGGGGCCGGACGGAAGATCATGGAGGAAACCCTGGATCAGCTGGGGCGCCTGCTGGCGTCGAGCCGCCTTCTGGACATGGCCATCTCGACCCCTAACCAGGCCGAGGTCATGACCGAATCGTTCTTCCGGGGAGATTACGATTTTCTCAACCAGAGCACCGGCAACCAGCTGCCGGACTTCTACACGCCGGAGGGAGACTGGCGGGTCGAGGAGGCGGGAGTAGAGGGCGAAATCCTGATCCAGGACGGATCCCGATGGGTCAGCGGCCTCGGGGCCGGCTTTGCAGGCTTCATGGGAAAAATGGTCGGCGCCCGATACCAGAGGTTTCTCGACAACGTGAAAGCTTACTACTACTTCCCGCTGGCCATCGCCAAGGAGAGCCGTGTGGGAGACGCGGTCATCACGGCACGCATCAAGCCGATGGGCGGCCGCATCGACCAGGCGGGCGGCCTCGCCTTCGGGATTCACAATGTGGGCAATTACTTTGTCCTGAGGATCAACGCCCTTGAAGACAACCTGATCCTATTCGAATACGTGAACAACCGGCGCTTCACCCGGCAGACCGTCCCCCGCGAAATCGCAGCCGGGCGATGGGTCGAAATCCGGGTCGAGACCCG
>CAZGQL010000277.1:0-107 GCA_964527905.1 uncultured Syntrophobacteraceae bacterium | reverse complement strand
GTCGCCCACGGCGAGCGCCTCATCGACGTCACCGCCCAATGGCCCGTTCACGGTTACGTCGGACTCTGGACCAAGGCGGATTCCGTGACCGCCTTCACGAGGCCGGA
>CAZGQL010000276.1:0-3416 GCA_964527905.1 uncultured Syntrophobacteraceae bacterium | reverse complement strand
TGACCGAGGATGACCGCGCCCGCATCGAGCTCGAAAACGACCGCATGGCGGCGGACGCCCTGAGGGTCCTGGGGGCGGCCTGCCTGATCGTCGAAAGCATGGATGATTTCGGCATCAGCGGGTGTCTCCTCTGGCTCGGGCTGATCGGCATGGCCGACCCGGTCCGCCCTGGGGTCGCCGGCCTGATCCGGGAGTTTCACCGGGCGGGGATCGACACCATCATGATCACGGGGGACCAGAGCCCGACGGCCTACGCCATTGGGCGGGAGCTGGACCTGAGCCGGGGTGAGCCGCTCGAGATCATGGATTCCACCAACTTGACCCACCTGGATTCCGGGATGCTGGAGGCCCTGTCCGAAAAGGTCCACGTGTTTGCCAGGGTCACGCCGGCCTACAAGCTGCAGATCGTGCAGGCCCTCCAGAGCCGGGGGCGCGTGGTCGCCATGACGGGCGACGGCATCAACGACGGCCCGGCCCTGAAGGCCGCGGACATCGGCATCGCCATGGGCGAGGGGGGAACGGACATCGCTCGCGAAGTGGCGGACGTGGTGCTCGAGGAAGACAACCTGGAGACGGTCATCGTGGCCGTGCGCGACGGCCGGACCATCTACAACAACATCCGCAAATCGCTCCGGTTCCTTCTGGCGACCAATTTCAGCGAGATCCTGGTCATGTTCATCACGGTCGCGGCCGGACTGCCTTCTCCCATGAGCGCCATGCAGCTCCTGTGGATCAATCTCCTGTCGGACATCTTCCCCGGGTTGGCCCTCGCCCTGGAGGAGCCCGAGGGGGACATCCTGGATCGTCCGCCCCGGGCCCCGGAGGAGCCCATCGTGAAGGTTTCGGATTTCAAGCGGCTGAGCTTCGAGGCCGCGACCCTGAGTGCGGGCGCCATGACCGCCTACGGCTACGGCATCGTGCGCTATGGGTTGGGGGGAAATGCAGGAACCCTGGCCTTTCAAAGTCTCACCATGGGCCAGCTTCTGCACGCGCTGAGCTGCCGGTCGGAAAAACACAGCTTCCTCAGGGGCGAGAAGCTGCCTCCCAATCCAGCCTTGAGCCTTGCCCTCGGCGGGTCCTTCGCCCTCCAGATGCTGACGATCTTCGTTCCCGGAGTGCGGGGTCTTCTCGGGCTGACCCCCATCGGCCTCCTCGACGGGGCGGTTATCGCGGGCACGGCGGTCTTGCCGCTTCTCATCAACGAAAGCACCAAGGCCATCGGCTCCGACGGTTGACGCGGCGCTCCAATTCCTCTATTCATGGACTGAGAGCCGCTCCGGCGCTGCCCGCTCACCGGCTGTTTCGCCGACGGGTGCGGGTCCCCGTTGCAAGATCACCTTGCCGAGCGTCTTCGGCCGAGACGATGAAAGGGTCGTGTGGATGAAAAAGGACTTTATTTTCACGTCCGAATCGGCGACCGCCGGTCACCCGGACAAGCTGTGCGACCAGATCAGCGACGCCATCGTGGACCGGTTTCTGGAGCAGGATCCCTTTTCGGTCATCCGTGCCGAATGCGCCGTCGCCTCCGGGGTGTTGTTCCTCGCCTCCAGATTCGCTTCGAAGGCGACGGTCGATGTGGCCCAGGTCGCCCGCAAGGTGATCAGCAAGGCGGGCTACGAGCACGAGGACTTCAACAGCAAGACCTGCAGCATTTTGACGAGCATCAAGGAGCTCAGGCCGGACGATTCCGTCCATTTCGACGCCGAGAGCCTGACGGACGAAGAGATCGAGGGACTGCACGTCAAGCAGCAGGGGACCTTCTTCGGATATGCCTGCAACCAGTCCGGTCCGTTGATGCCCCTCCCCATTTACCTGGCTCACAAACTGGCCATGCGGATCGACTTCGTGCGTCAGACGAAGGCCCTGCCTTACCTCGCGCCCGACGGCAAGACTCAGGTGAGTGTCGAGTATCACGATCGGAGACCGAGCCGCATTCACAGTGTCAGCATCTGCACGACCCTCCTTCAGCCCGAGCGGGTGCGGGCACTCTTGACGCTCAAGGAAGACATCCGGAACGCCGTGATCGAGCCGGTTTTCAAAGATGAGCCGGTCAAGCCGGACGACCGGACGAAGATCTTTCTCAATCCCGAGGGCGTTCTGATGGTCGGGGGACCCGCGGTGCATTCGGGCCTGACCGGTCGCAAGAACGCCACGGACCTCTACGGCGAGTATTCCCGCTACAGTGGGTCCGCCCTGAGCGGAAAGGATCCCATGCGGATCGACCGGGTGGGAAATTACGCGGCCCGCTATGCGGCCAAGAACGTCGTGGCGGCCGGGCTTGCGGATGAATGCGAAATTCAGCTGAGCTACACCATCGGGCTGTCCCGGCCGGTCAGCATCCAGGTGGACACCTTCGACACCGGCAAGGTCCCCGACGCGGAAATTGCCGCCCGGGTCAAGAAGGTGTTCGACTTTCGTCTGGCCGCCATTATCCGCCAGTTCGACCTGCGGAACCTGCCGTCCAAAACCAAAGGCGGGTTCTATAGAAAGCTCGCGGTCTACGGGCAGGTCGGCCGCACGGACATGGATCTTCCCTGGGAGCGGACCGACAAGACCTCGGAGCTGGAGGTTCCCTGACGGGGCGGCGACACCTCCGCCCCTCAGACTCAGAGGGCAGGCTCTGGTCCGCGACCAAGCTGCGGGATCATGGTGTCATGATTCGAGTGGTACACCAACTGCGGGGACGGGCCCGGTTCGCCGTTCCGGGGATGCGGGGCCGCCCGACCATGGCCTGCGCCGTGGAGCAGGGGCTGTGCCGCCTTGCCGGGGTCACGCACGCCTCCGCCAGTCCCCTTACGGGCAACGTGCTGGTCCGCTTCTCTCCGAACGAAACCGCCGAACGTATCGCTGTCCTGATTGACGAGATCCGCGCCGACGCGACCAAGACTCTGCCTGAGTCATCGGCCTGCGGGGAAGGCCGGCCCAGCGGGTGGAGGTGCCCGGTGAGGTCCCGTTGCGCCGGGGCGGTGTGCGCTCCGAGGCGCGGAATGGAGAGAGGCATCGTCCACGAGGGGGCGGGGGAGCCTTGGCATACGATGGAAATCGATGCCCTGGTGCGTCATTTTGGGACGTCCCTGCCCACGGGACTGACGGAAGCGGACGTCCTGAAGCATCGATCCCGTTTTGGCGGCAATGCCCTGCCGGGGACCGAGGCTCGGTCACTCTCGGAAATCCTGTACGCTCAGGTGGCTTCCCTGCCCATGGCGCTTTCGGTCCTCGGCGCCACGCTTTCCATGGTCACGGGGGGGCTGGCCCAGGGATTGGTGATCTTGGGGGTGGCCGTCGTCAATGTTGCCGTGGGGTCTTTGACCGAGAGCCGGGCGGAACGGGAGCTTCAGACGGCTCGGGGGGCCGTCGACCTCCAGGCGCGCGTGCTGCGGGAGGGGCGGATCGTGGAGATCCCCTTCGACGAGGTG
>CAZGQL010000275.1:0-3416 GCA_964527905.1 uncultured Syntrophobacteraceae bacterium | reverse complement strand
TGGTCATGACGGGAACGACCTATTTCACCGGCAATGTGGTCTGGAAGCCGGACACCGGGGCCCTGGTCGGGATTCCCGACGCGATCCTCCTCTGGTTCTACGGCCACAACATCTTCGGGCTCCTGCTGACGCCCCTGTCCCTGGGAGTGGCCTACTACGTCGTCCCCAAGGTCACCCGCAACCCGCTCTACAGCCACTCCCTCAGCCTGCTCGGGTTCTGGAGCCTCCTCGTGGTCTACACCCACATCGGGACCCATCACCTGCTCCAGGTGCCGGTGCCCACCTGGCTCAAGGTCATCGCCATCGTGGACAGCGTGGCCATGGTGATCCCCGTGATGGTGTTTCTCATCAACATCTGGTACACGGCCCGGGACAAGCTGGGAGAAATCCACGCGGACATCGGCGGGAAATTCGTCTTCACGGGCACCATCATGTACTTTTTCGTGAGCATTCAGGGGTCCATGATGGCTCTCCCCCAGGTGCAGCGGGTGACGCACTTCAACAACTGGGTGGTAGGCCACGCCCACATCGGCGTTTTGGGGTTCGCGGGCATGATCGCGCTGGGGGGCCTCTACTACATCCTGCCCCGGATCACGGGCCGGCCTCTCCACAGCCGCTTCCTGGCCGACCTGCAGTACTGGCTTGTCCTGATCGGCGTGGGCGGGTTCACCATCGTGCTCACCATCGTCGGCCTGATCCAGGGCAATGCCTGGCTCAACGGGGAAACCGTCTACCGCGTGCTGCCCGAAATCCACCTGTATTACGTGATCCGCGCCGCCCTGGGCCTCATGATCGCCGTGGGGGCCTACGTGGGCCTGTACAACATCATGCGGACCCTGTTCGCCCGGACCGGGGATGAAGCACCATGACCCAGAAGATGACGCCGTCCGCCCTCGTGGGAGGGTCCCTCGCCATCCTGCTGACCATCACGTTCATGGTCGTGTTCTGGCCCTGGGCCACCATGGACCCGTCCCCATCCGAAATCTTTCGCTCGCGCAGCGCCCGGGAGGAAGCCGGACGCCGTATCTATATGCAGAACGGGTGCGTGTACTGCCACAGCCAGTCCGTCCGGGCCTTCGACTGGGACCAGGGGGCGGAGCGCATCGCCCAGGCGGGTGACTACGCCGCCGACTCCCCCATCCTGCTGGGCTCGGCCCGAACGGGAGTGGACCTCTCCCAGGAAGGCGGGGAGCACCCGGACGACTGGCACATCGCCCATTTCGTCAACCCGCGCTTCACGCGCCCCAACTCCATCATGCCGCCCTTCGAATGGCTGGGCATGGAAAAGCTGCAGCTCCTGACGGAATACATCCAGAGCCTCGGCCTCAAGAACGCCGACGTGCGCATGGAACGGCAGCGGTTTTGGAAGGCGAAGGTGATCGAAGCCTACGAGGCGGGCCCCGAGCACAACGTGCGGTGGCTTTCGGATCACGTGCCCGAGGGCTGGCGCAGCATTCCGAACCCGTACCCGACCACGGAGGCGGGTTTGGCCCGCGGGCACAAGATCTACCAGGATGCGTGCCTCGGCTGCCACGGCCCCATCGGCGACGGCATGGGCCCCGCCCAGCCCTGGCTGTACCCGCCACCGCTCAACTTCACGATCCTGAAAGACCGCGGCATCAGCGGCGGGATTCTCTACTACCAGATCATGAACGGCATCACGGGGACGGCCATGCCGTACTTCAAGCGGGAGCTGGAGTCGGAGAAAATCTGGGAGGTCGGCAACTTCGTGGCGGTGTATTTCATCAACCAGTCGGACGCCAACACGGAGCCGCGGGGCATCGACGCCTCGTACGAGCCGTAGGCGGTGGCAGTCCCTGGAGATCGCGATGTATTTTCCCTACTTCATGGCCTACATGACCGCCGGTTTGATGGTGAGCGTGCTGGTGTTTGGCTGGGCCCTGCGCAACGGGCAGTTCCGGGATCAGCAGCGGGCCCGCTATCTTCCGCTCGAGGATGAGGCGGACGCCGGCCCGGCCCGGGTGACCCGGATGGGGCGCCTGGAAACCTATGTGCTGATGGCCCTGGTCGTTTCGGGACTTCTGGCCAGCGGCGCGGTGCTGCTGTTTTCACTGATGCGGGCCTAGGGACCGACCAGCGCGCCGGAATCCCCCATGGCCTCCGCCAATGCTGTTGAATGGGCGCCCCAGCGTCCTTCCCGCGGAGGCTGGGAATCCCGTTCCCATGGGGCCCTCTGGCCCCCCACCTCCAAAAGGGTGACGATGAGGACATGGTGGGATTCGGCCCCGTCGACATCGAAGGAAAGGAACCGAGCATGCGATACTTTCAGCTCCTGAACCTGCAGCACTACGTGATCTTCGTCTTCTCGGGCCTGGTCACGGTGGTGCTTGTGGCCCTGGCCCTGGGCTACACCCATTTCCGCCGGGGGGATTCGGAGGAGCGCCTCACGACTATCACGCACACCTACCCGTCCGGCATCGAGGAGCGCAACGCCCCGTTTCCGCTTTTCCTAATTCTCTTGATCGTCGGCACCGTCCTGTGGGGCATCGGATACATCGTCGCGCACGGGTTGTATGGAGTGAGGATTTAGCCATGGACGCCGCCAGGGAGCATCAGTCGGCCCGGAGGACCTGGATCGTCATCATCGCCCTGCTGATCCTGATCCTGGTCAAGGGGATGTTCACCTACTTCGTGGTGGGGGATCTGGGACAGCCCGGCTGGGATTACCGGCCCGTGGCCGACGTACCCGGAGAGTCGCCCTATGCCGTCTACCCCCCGCAGGCCCATCCGCAGCACGTGAGAGGCGACAAAGGAGAATAGATGAAACGGCTCCTCATCCTCGCCGTTGCCCTGGGCGCCCTCGCGGGGATCTATGCGCTGCTCATGGACTACGACAACAATTTCCCCTACGGCCGCATGCGGGAAACCCCCGCCGTGCGTCCCCACGAAAAACCGCTCCTGATCATGGAGGCGGGCCTGGTGCCGTTCGAGGGAGGGGAGGCCCTGTATCGGGCGGCGAGCCCCGCCGCGCTGAAATCCCCGATGAGCCTCAAAGACCCTACGGTGGTCGAGGCGGGTCAAAAGCTCTATTTCAACTATTGCCAGCAGTGCCACGGCCGGGCCTTCGACGGCAATGGAACCGTCGGCCAGAGCTTCGCCCCGCTGCCGACGGACCTGCGCAGCGCCCATGTGCAGCAGGAATCCGAGGGGCAGATGTTCCAGCACATCAGCTACGGCATCGGGGGCACCGGACGCCAGCCCGCCCTGGCCACCACCATCTCCGTGGAAGACCGCTGGAAGATCATCGCCTTCGTCAAGTCCCTGGGGCTGCGCGAACCGGGGCCCCAACCCGCCCAATAATCCCCCTCATCGAGCTGGACGCGATCTCTCCTCTTGATTCCCCCCTCGAGGGGGGCCAGGGGGGTGTGACACACCTCGCAAGACACAGGGGACAG
>CAZGQL010000274.1:0-3425 GCA_964527905.1 uncultured Syntrophobacteraceae bacterium | reverse complement strand
GAACAAAAAAAGCCTCGCGCAGCTCATCGACAGCTGCTACCGCGAAGCGGGCGTCAAGGCCACGGTCCTGCTGGCAGATCGCCTCAAGGACACGGGCTACGAATACGCGACCCGCTCCGGCATTTCCATCTCCATCAACGACATGGTGATCCCGTCCCGAAAGGGCGAAATCCTGGAGCAAGCCTTTGAGTTGGTGAAGGAAATCGAGCGTCAGTACAACGAAGGTCTCATCACCGAAGGGGAAAAGTACAACAAGCTCGTCGACATCTGGGCCAAGGCGACGGAAGACGTTGCGTCCGAGATGATGAAGGAGATCGCGAGCGCCGAGGGGGACGGCGGCCGGGCGGTGGCCAAGGTCGAAGCCTTCAACCCCATTTACATGATGGCGGATTCAGGCGCGCGCGGCAGCAAGGACCAGATGCGCCAGCTGGCCGGCATGCGCGGCCTCATGGCCAAACCCTCGGGCGAGATCATCGAAACGCCCATCACGGCCAACTTCCGTGAGGGTCTGACCGTGCTTCAGTACTTCATCTCCACCCACGGCGCCCGCAAGGGCCTGGCCGACACGGCCCTCAAGACGGCCAACTCGGGTTATCTCACCCGACGCCTGGTGGACGTCTCCCAGGACGTCATCATTTCCGAGCACGATTGCGGGACGGTGGATGGGATCGAGGTGGAGGCGCTGCTCGAGGCCGGGGAAATCATCCAGCGGCTCGGGGAGCGCATCCTGGGCCGGATCGCCCATGAAGACATCACGGATCCGGTCACCGGGGAGGTCCTGATCCCCATGGGCACGGAGATTGACGAAAAAGGCGTCCACAAGATCGAGGAGGCGGGCATCGAGCGCGTGTCGATCCGATCGGCCCTGGCATGCCGGAGCCAGCGGGGCGTGTGCGCCATGTGTTACGGGCGCGATCTTGCGCGGGGCCAACTGGCGCAAATCGGCGAGGCCATCGGAATCATCGCCGCCCAATCCATCGGCGAACCCGGAACGCAGCTGACCATGCGCACGTTCCACATCGGTGGGACCGCCAAACAGGCGATCGAACGCACCTCGATCACCAACCGCTATCCGGGGACCATTCGATTCATCAATCTGAACACGGTCCGCAATCGTGACGGGGACCTCGTCGCCATGAACCGCAACGGGGAAATCAGCGTCGTGAGCGAGACCGGTCGCGAGCGCGAACGGTTCGTGATCAACTACGGCGCAAAGCTCAAAGTGGAAGAAGGCATGACGGTTGAGCCCGATTCGCTCCTGGCCGAGTGGGACCCCTTCACCATGCCCATCCTGACGGACCTGCCGGGAACCGTGAAGTTCGGCGACATCACCGAAGGGCTCACCATGCAGGAAAAGCTCGACCCGGTGACCGGCAAATCGAGCAAGGTGGTGGTGGAGTCCCGGGACACCGATGTGCGCCCCAGGATTTCCATCAAAGACGAAAAGGGCAAGACGGCCCGAATTGGAGAAGGAGGCTTTGCCCGTTACTTCATGCCGGTGGGCGCCATCCTGATGGTCAACGAGGGCGATGCGGTGTTCCCCGGCGACGTTTTGGCGAGAATCCCGCGTGAGACCACCAAGACCAAAGACATCACCGGCGGTCTGCCGCGCGTGGCGGAACTGTTCGAGGTGCGCAAGCCCAAAGAAAACGCCGTCATCACGGAAATCAACGGTGTGGTGAGCTTCGGCAAGGACACCAAGGGCAAGCGCAAGGTCACGGTCACGCCCCAGGGCGGGGGCGAGCCGCGTGACTACCTCATCCCCAAGGGCAAGCACATCAGCGTGCATGAAGGAGACTATGTGCGCGCGGGAGAGCCCCTCATGGACGGCGCCCGCAATCCGCACGACATCCTGACCGTCCTGGGCGAAAAGGAAGTGGCCAAGTACCTCGTCAACGAGGTCCAACAGGTTTACCGTCTCCAAGGCGTCAAGATCAACGACAAGCACATCGAGGTCATCGTGCGGCAGATGCTCAAGCGGGTCCGCATCACGGATCCAGGGGAATCGGAATTTCTCATGGGCGAGCACGTGGAAAAGCCTATTTTCGAGGAGATCAACGAGGCGTTGCTTCGGGAGGGGAAGCGGCCGGCGGTTGCCGAGCCCCTGCTGTTGGGAATCACCAAGGCGTCCCTCAGCACCCAGAGCTTCATCTCCGCGGCGTCCTTCCAGGAAACGACCAAGGTCCTCACCGACGCGGCCACCGCCGGGAAGGTCGACGGCCTGCTCGGGTTGAAGGAAAACGTGATCATGGGACGACTGATCCCCGCCGGAACGGGATTGAAGTCCTACCGCGAGATTCGGGAGTGAGTCCGAAGGCGCGAGAACGGCCGGGAGAATTCGCTTGACAAAGCCCGGCCGGCCAATTAAATAGTGCGGGTTTACGAGTCAAGGGTTTGTGGGGCACCCTGGAAAGACAGGGGCGCCTCAACCATATTCAGAGCACCTCGGAGACAGTTGCGATGCCCACCATCAGCCAGTTGGTCCGGAAAGGGAGAGAACAGCTCAAGAAGAAGTCGAGCACCCCGGCTCTTCAGAGCTGCCCCCAGAAACGCGGCGTGTGCGTCCGCGTCTACACAACGACCCCGAAGAAACCGAACTCGGCCCTGCGCAAGATCGCCAGGGTGCGCCTGACCAACGGGATTGAGGTTACGTCCTACATCCCGGGGATCGGACACAACCTCCAGGAGCACTCGGTGGTCCTGATCCGAGGTGGGCGCGTCAAGGATCTCCCGGGTGTGCGTTACCACATCATTCGGGGCACCCTGGACGCACTGGGAGTGGCCAACCGCAAACAGGGTCGGTCCAAGTACGGCGCGAAGCGACCCAAGTAAGCCTTGAAATCTCAACGGCCATGGCATCCCCCCGGGAACGGCCATGGCCTTTTTGTCCTGACGAATCGAAGGTCGAGGAACGCCATGCCAAGAAGACGCGAAGTACCAAAACGGGAAATCCTGCCGGATCCGAAGCACAACAGCAAACTGGCGGCCAAATTCGTCAACAACGTCATGCGCCGTGGCAAGAAGAGCCTCGCGGAAAACCTCTTCTACGGCGCCCTGGAGTTGATCGAGCAGCGGTCGAAGCAGGACCCGATGGAGGTCTTCCACAAAGCCATGGACAACGTGCGGCCCGTCATCGAAGTCAAGTCCCGACGGGTGGGGGGCGCCACCTACCAGGTCCCCGTCGAGGTGCGTTCCGAGAGGCGGGATGCGCTTGCGATGCGATGGCTCATCAACTACGCCAAGGCGCGATCCGAGAAAACGATGATCCAGAGGCTCGCCGGCGAATTGCTGGATGCCTCCCAGAACCGGGGCGGCTCCGTCAAGAAACGGGAAGACACGCACCGCATGGCGGAAGCCAACAAGGCGTTTGCGCACTACCGGTGGTAGGCCCGCCGGAAAGCGGGGGTAACCCACCCCGCGCCCCC
>CAZGQL010000273.1:0-3486 GCA_964527905.1 uncultured Syntrophobacteraceae bacterium | reverse complement strand
AGCCAGGGGGCGCGAAAAATACCCCTCGACCCGTCAATCGGGTGCGGAATGTAAGACTTACGAGCAAGCTTCGAGGGTTACGACGGGGAGCGTTTTCTCTTCCATCCGGGAGAGGCCGATGGCGCTTCGCTTCAGCCATTGGCGGGGAGAAATGGATGCGGGAGATCCATCAGTTCATCTTGATGGAAAGGGGTGCAATCCAACCTGTGGTGTCCCAACAGACCGGCCTCGCAAAGGGCGGGCTGGATTCGCCTTTTCCGGAAACGACGGGTGGGGAAGTGGCATGGCTTAGGGGACGGGTCAGCAGGCATGGGGCTCGATCAACCTGGCCACCAGGTCATAGTCGTGGATTTCGGTGACTCTGGCCCTCTGGATCCGTCCGGGGACCCCCACGCCCTCCGTAATGATGACCATGCCGTCAACCTCGGGGGCCTGATGAGCCGTGCGTCCACGCAGCAGGAGGTCTGTCTCGGGGTGAAGCCCTTCGATCAGGACGTCCATTTCCTGCGCCACGAAGCGGGCCAAACGACGCCGGGAGATCTCCCTTTGGGCGGCGAGCAGCGTCGAACGCCGTTCTTCCTTGACGGTGTCGCCCACCTGGCCGGGAAATCGGGCGGCCCGCGTCCCCTTTTCCGGAGAGTAGGCGAACACCCCCAAATGATCGAACTGCACCTCACCGATGAAGTCCAGAAGCATCTGGAAGTCCGTGTCCGTTTCCCCCGGGAATCCCACCATGAGCGACGTGCGCAGCGATATGTCCGGAAGATGGCTTCGTATCAGGGCGATGGTGTCCGCGATTCGCTCGGGGCTGCCATCTCGTCCCATGGCCTTCAGGATTCGGGGCACACAATGCTGAATCGGTATATCCAGGTAAGGAACGACCTTGGAGGAATCCCGCATCGCCTCAAGCAACCGTGCGTCGATCTTGTCGGGATAGAGGTAGAGCAGGCGAATCCATTGCAGGGAGCGGAAGGATTCCAGGGCTTCGATGAGAGTCAGCAGCGCATCCGCCTGTCCACGATCCGAGCCGAACGCCGTGGTGTCTTGGGCGATCAGGTTGAGCTCGACGGCTCCCCGTGCGATGAGCTCCGAGGCTTCCCGCAGCACATCCTCGACGGAGCGGCTCCGGTAGGGACCCCGTAACCGTGGGATCATGCAATACGTGCAGCGGTTGCTGCAGCCGTCCGCGATCTTTAGGTAGGTGGAATAGGGTGGGTCGGGGAGGAGACGTGGCATGCCCGCAGCCGGTAAGCCGAGCGGCCTTCCGATCCAGATTCGTCTGGGGTCGCCCTCGCGTCGTGCCGCAAGGGCCCTTTGGATCTCGAGCGTGTGGGAGGCTCCAAGGAACAGATCGACTTCCGGAAGGAGCTCCAGAAGCTTGTTCCCGTAACGTTGGACCATGCAACCGGCCACGATCAGGGTCTCACAGGCCCCGGCGACCTTATACTCGGCGGCATGCAAAACCGTCTCGACAGCTTCTTCCACGGCGCTTTGGAGAAAACCGCAGGTGTTCACGATCAGGAGAGAAGCTTGCGAAGCGTCATCGGTCATCCGGTAGCCCAGGCGCTCGAGCTGCCCCGCCATGATTTCGCTGTCCACCAGATTCTTGGAGCACCCCAGACTGATGATAGATGCGGGCTGTCTTGAATCCAACCGATTGTCCTCAATTGCTTGTCGGCGCCCAAGTGAACGCCGACCAGGTCAGGCCCGGTAGCCAACCACCGTCAGACGGTCGATCCCCCGGAACACCGCGACGGTGAAGCAGAGGGCGGCAAGGGTCAGGAGCAGACACACAAGGAGCCTCGCCCCGGGGTGCCTCAGCCCCCCGATCCAACGCCGGGCCAAAGACGCGCTGTTCGACAGGACGTGGGCCTCGAGGGCGAACGGTGCGAACCCGAGAAACCCGAGGATCGGCATCTCGAAGACCTTCCCGAACCCGAACCACGGAATGCTGTAGGTCCACTTCGCCCCAGCCCGGAAATTCCAGGCTTCCCACATCAGTCCACAGCATAACCCGGCGAGCGGGATGAGGAAAATCCTCCCGTACCACCCCGTCTCCAGGTCCCGCAGCAGGGAGGCTCCTCCCAACCGGTGGTTGATCGGATCGAGAAGCAAGATAAAACCGACCCAGATCAGGGGAAAACAGATCCTCGGCGCGAGAAGAGGGCTCACGAGGCAGAACACCCCCAAGCCAACCAGGACGGGATGCAAGGCTCTCAGGTCCCCTCGGGGCGTTCCCGTCTTCCCCCCCAAGGCGGTAAAGTGCTCCAGAAGCCTCTGGGCAACCTTGAGTCCGGGGAGCACGGTGGCGAAGGAGAGGGCGTAGCCGGTCCATCGCAGTTCCCACTCAAGGGGAACTCCCCAATAGTGCCAATTCTGGAGCCTGAAATTATACGCTTCGAACACGAGCCAGAACACTACGGAAAGGGGCAGGGTGGCCAGGAAACGGCGCGGGTGGTCAAACAGTTCCGAGGGGCCTCCACGGAAGCGAAGCAATCCCTCGGCGAAAACGATGGAGCTCCACCAGGCGAAAAGATAGAACCAGGTGTAGAAGGGCTCGTGCCGGGAGAGCATCCCCGAGACGGCAATGGAGAATGTCAGGCCGCTTGTGGCCATCGCGGTCACCGCTGCCCATGGCATCCGTTTCATGGAAGGATCGTCCTTGGGTGAGAAGCAGATTCGTTGAGGAGGCTCACATGAGCATTCCCTTTCTCGAACGGATGCAATATACTATATGCTTGCCTCTCGGGCCACCACGGTGAGGGCTGCCTCAACGGAGCGGCCCGACAGTTCGCTATCGTCTTTTCAGGGGGAATTCCATGGCAAAGGAAAGGGCTGGTCGCTTGCAGACGGCATCGGCGGACAGGGCGGGACGCAACGTGCCGAACCCCGCCATGTGCAAGGAAGGCAAAGGGGTGCGGAACTTCGCCTGCGGGTACTACGACTCCTGTCTGGACAAAGCCGCCAAAGGGATGTGGAGCGGATTCACGTGCAGGGAGTGTCCATTCAATTACCAAAAGGAGGAAGAAGGTCCCCTATAGCGCTCGGGATGGAGCGTGTCGGTGGGACAGGTCAAAGGGAGCGGCCGCATGGACGGCGCTCCCTTTTTCCGTGGTGAGGTCTCTTGGTTGCCCCCCGGCCGGGGCGCCTACTAGGCGACTTCCGTGACCTTCTTGGGCTTCATCTCATCGGTTACCAGTTCGATCAGGCACATGGGCGCCGCGTCACCGCGCCGGAATCCGACCTTGACGATCCGGGTGTATCCCCCGGGTCGATTCTGATAGCGAGGCCCGAGCTCATTGAACAGGCGGTGCACCACGTCCTTTTCCCGAATGAAGGCCAAGGCCTGGCGACGGGCGTGGAGGTCCCCCCGCTTGCCGAGTGTGATCATGGAGTCCGCAATCCGTCGGAGCTCTTTCGCCTTGGGGATCGTGGTGTAGATCCTGCCGTGCTCCGGCTGCGACGTCACCATGTTGCGGAACATGG
>CAZGQL010000272.1:0-3528 GCA_964527905.1 uncultured Syntrophobacteraceae bacterium | reverse complement strand
TCGAGCTCGGTGGCGTCCTCGAACACACAAAGAACGCCGATGATCGTTGTGTCGATAACGATGGCGCTCACCTTGGCAACGAAGGAGGCCCCATCCAGTCCTCGAACGGAGAGCCCCGAGCGGTAGGCACCGTCCGAGAGGGTGTCGCGAACGACCGCCCAGAGCTGCGGCTGGAATTCGGCAAGCGTTGTGCCGACCTCGAGGCCGATGCCCGCTGACGCCACGCGGTTGGCAAAGCGGATGGCCCCCGTCGCGTCGATCGCCGCCACGCCGGCATGGGCGGCGTCCAGCAGGGCGAGGCTGAAGCGTTCCCACGAGGGATCCGTGCGAGGAATGGAAGGCGAGGAAGGAGATGGCATGGCTTGCTCTGGATCCATGGGTCTAATCGCCTTCATGCAGGATACTGTAGCAGCCTTCAGACCTGCCTTCGGGGAGGCGACCATCAGGAAGGCGGTTGCAAAAGCTTCAAATCACTTAACCCCCCCCCAACCTCGCTGGTCACCCCCACGAAGGTGGGGGCCGAGAAGTCTTTGAAAAACGTGGATTCCCTCCGGCGCGGGAATGACGGCGGGTGGGGTACATGCGATCTTTGCGACTGCCTCATTCGACCAGCAGCAGGGGCGGATCGTAGATATCCGGCGGCTCGATTCCCAGGAGCTGAAAGCAGGTGGCGGCAATGTTGGAGAGGCCCGGTGCTGCTACCGAGGGATCGATCCGCAGGGCGCCGTTTCCGGCCGGGTCGTAGACAATGAACCAGACCGGGTTCAGGGAATGGGCTGTCTTGGCCTTTGGATGGCCGTCTTCGATCTTGACCTTCCCGGTTTTCTTGTCCGTTTCGTACATCTCCTCAGCGTTGCCGTGATCCGCTGTGACAATGAGGATGCCCCGGGCCGCCTCGATGGCGCGCTTCAACCGCCCGAGGCACAGATCCACGGACTCCACGCCGATGCGCGTGGCCAGGAATACCCCCGTGTGGCCCACCATGTCCCCATTCGGGTAATTGATTCGGATCAGATCGAACCGGCCCGACAGAATGGCCTCGACGGTTCGGTCCGTGATTTCGGCGGCCTTCATCCACGGACGCTCCTCGAAAGGCACGCGGTCCGACGGGATCTCCACGTACTCTTCAAGCGTCTCGTCAAACTTTCCGGATCGGTTGCCATTCCAGAAATACGTGACATGGCCGAACTTCTGCGTCTCACTGATGGCCGCCTGACGGATCCCCAACCGGCACAGCGCCTCGCCGAAGGTGTTTTCGATGCAAGGGGGCTCCACCAGGTAGTTTTTCGGGATGTGCAGTTCGGTGTCGTATTCCATCATGCCGGCGAAGAGGACCTTGGGCCGCGGCCGCCGTTCGAACTTGTCGAACTGGTCGTCGTCGAAGGCCCGAGAGATCTCCAGGGCACGATCACCCCGGAAGTTGAAATAGATCATGGCGTCCCCGTCACGGACGGGGCCCACGGGAGCGCCGTCCTCGACGATCACAAACGGCGGGAGGTCCTGATCGATCACCCCGGGGATTTCCCGCCGATACGTCAAAATGGCCTCCTCGGCCGACGGGAAGCCTCTGCCTTCGCCGGCCACATGGGTCTTCCAGCCGAGGGCCACCATGTTCCAGTCCGCTTCGTAACGGTCCATGGTGATCTTCATTCGCCCGCCGCCGCTGGCGATACGGTAATCGACCCCGGCGCGCTCGTTGAGGTCCTTGAGGAAGGCCTCAAAGGGAACCACGTAATCCAGGGCGGATGTCTCGCCCACGTCCCGGCCGTCGAGGAGGCAGTGGATCCTGGCTTTGCGGATTCCATCCTGGGTGGCGGCTCGGGTGAGCATCTGCCTGAGATGATCCAGGTGGCTGTGCACGTTGCCGTCGGAGAAGAGCCCGAGAAAATGAAGGGCACCGTTGTGCGTTCGGACGTATTCGGTCAGCGCGAGCCAGGCACGGCTTTGAAAAATGCGTCCCGATTCGATCGCCTCGTTCACCAGGCGGGCTCCCTGTGGATAGAACCGACCCGCCCCGATGGCGTTGTGGCCGACTTCCGAGTTGCCCATATCCTCGTCTGAAGGGAGTCCGACGGCGGTCCCGTGGGCTTTGAGGAGCGTGTGGGGACAGTGCTCCAGGAGCCAGTCCAGGTTCGGCGTATAGGCCTGTGCGACGGCGTTGCCTTCGGTGGCGGCCCGGTGACCGATTCCGTCCATGATGACGATCACAACGGGGCCGGGGCGTCTCGGTTTCAAAACTGCGGCAGGTCGGCTCACTGAATTCTCCTTTCCATGGCTCTGTGCAGGTTGGCTTCCATCAACGTTTGGTAGGCTTGGGTCTCTCCCCGAGTGTGACCGTGTAGGTGCCGCGGCCCCCGCTCCAATGGACCACCTCGACCCGAATCCGGTCCCCCGGCCGATATTTGCGGATCTTTCGAACGGCGGCGTCCGCGTCCTCGATGGCTTCCCCTTCAATCCGCACGATGATGTCCCCACCGACCACGAGGATGGAATTGCCGATCTGTGCACGTTCCCGGCCACCCTTGAGGCCCGCCCGGTCAGCCGGCCCGCGGGGGCTCGTCTCCACGATCATGGCCCCGGAGCTCACGGGCAACTTAAGGGCTTCGGCGAGGCTCGCGGTCAGCGTGCGCATGGAGGCGCCGATCCAGGGATAGGCGTAGTAGCCTTTGTCGATGAGCTCCTGAAGCACCATGCGGGCCGTATCAATGGGGATGGCGAATCCAATGCCCACGTTGGCCCCCGTCGGGCTGAAGATGGCCGTGTTGATCCCGATCATTTTGCCGGAGGAGTCGATGAGGGGCCCCCCCGAATTCCCGGGGTTGATGGAGGCGTCCGTCTGGATGATGTCTTCCATGAGGGAGCCGTTGGATGCCCGCAACGAGCGCCCGATGGAGCTGATCACGCCCGTCGTGAGGGTCTGGGACAAGCCGAAGGGGTTGCCGATGGCGACGACCTTCTGTCCGACCTTGAGATGGGCCGAGGTGCCCATGGGGATCACCGCCAGGTTCTCGCGCTTGGGGTCGATCTTGACCACGGCCACATCGCTGTCGGGATCCGACCCGACGAGTTTGGCCGGGTATTTTTTCCCGTTGGCGAGTGTCACCTCGAGCTTGCGGGCATCCTCGATCACGTGGTGGTTGGTCAAGATGTAGCCCTGCGCGTCGATGATGGCCCCGGAACCGGTGCCTTGGCGCGGGACCACGTTGAAGAAGAAATCGTGCTCGAGGACCGTGCTGGTGATGTTGACGACACCAGGCGAAAGACGCTCGTAGATCTCGATGTTGTTGCGTTCATCCTCCGTCATGGCCCACGCCTGGACCGCCCACAGAACCAGGATCAGAGCCCATTTCAGGGCCGTTCGCCTTGCCGTGTTTGTTTTGTTCTCGATCATCTTGCTTCCTCGTGCCTTTGGAATTGCCCAATTGAAATCACCCTGGCCCAAAGTTGGGCTACCCTTCAACAGATGGCGGTGTTATGTTTTTGCCTCCACGGGACGATTTCATAACATGTCGGCACGCGGCTTGTCAT
>CAZGQL010000271.1:0-3538 GCA_964527905.1 uncultured Syntrophobacteraceae bacterium | reverse complement strand
TACCTTGCTTCCACACGGCTCTCGACCTGCCTCACGCGGGAGAAGCGAATGGCGGTTCAATTCCAGGCATGTGTCGGGCACGGCGCCTTCGTGGCCTTGGAGCTTCCGTGGGGGATGATTAAGGTTGTCCCAGGAAGGAGGTGCTGAGCCATGAGCACTCAAACTGCCGAACAAAGGACTGAGCATGGGGTCAACGGGGTCGATGTCGATCGACTCTTCGACACCATCGACGCGATCAAGGGCGAGCCGAAGATCGCCCGCTTCCGGTTCCGGATCAGCAACCGGTGGGTCCATGGGGGCCATAACCATACAACGATTAAGGATTTCCACGGAGCACTCCAGGACCATCCTCATGCCGAGCCGTTCGAGCTCGATGCCGATGAGCCCGAGGTGCTGCTGGGACAGGACCAGGGACCCAACCCGGTCGAGTACCTGCTCACGGCCCTCGCGGGGTGTCTCACTTCGTCCCTCGTCTATCACGCGGCGGCGAAAGGAATCGCCCTGCGGGGGGTCGAATCGCGCCTGGAGGGAGATCTGGACCTGAGAGGGTTTTTGGGCCTTTCCAAGGACGTTCCGGTCGGCTATGAGGAGATCCGAGTTTTCTTCAGCGTGGACGCCGACCTGTCCCAGCAGGAAAAACAGGAGCTGATCGAGGCGGCGCAGAAGTATTCTCCCGTTTTCAACACCCTGATCGCTCCGACCCGGGTGACGGTTCAACTCGAGAGCGCCTAACCCTTCAACGCAGCTCAACGCGCGGGCGGGTGCCCATGGGAACCTGCCCGTGCGCTCCGAAGTCCACTGACTTACACCGCCGCGCAGATGGGTGTCCGAATGGATCGTCATTCCCGCGTGCTCCACGGCGGGTGCCTGCGGGGACAGGCTTTGGCGGCTATCCAGTGGCGCTCGAATGCATAGATTCCCGCTACAAGCCTGCAGGGATGACGCATAAGAGCATGGTCACCTTATGGTGTGGCGCTTGACTGCGCGTGTGCCGAGCGCTTTCCGCGATCCGGCGGGGGAAGAACGGTGCGCGCGGTGAGGCAGTCTCAGGGCGGAATGCTGCCGGCCTGCTTCGCCATCGCGAGCGCCGGGTCCAGGGGATCCACCGAATTCTCTCTCCCTCCTTCCTGGGGAACAACGTCATGAAGAGCACCCGAATCCTGCTGGTCGAAGACGAGGCCATCGTCGCGTTTGATCTCGCAGCCTGCCTCCGGCGACTGGGCTACGAAGTGGTCGGGACCGCGTCCACGGGCCAACAGGCGGTCGAACGGGTTTCGCACCTGCTGCCGGACCTGGTGCTGATGGACATCTCGCTTCCTGGATCCATGGACGGCATCCAAGCCGCGGAGGCGATTCACCGCCGTAGCGACGTGCCGGTCATCTACCTCACGGCCCATTCCGACGCCGACACCCTCGGACGCGCCAAGATCAGCGCCCCCTTCGGCTACATCCTCAAACCCTTCGACGAGCGGGAGCTGGCCATCCAGGTCGAGCTGGCCCTCTACAAGCACCAGGCCGAGCGACAGATCCGGGAGCAGCGGGAGTGGCTGCGCGTCACCCTCACGAGCATCGGGGAGGCGGTCCTCGCCTGCGATGCGGAGGCGAGCATCACCTTCCTCAACCCCGTCGCGCAGCATCTGACGGGTTGGAGCGAGTCGGAAGCGATGGGCCGGCCCCTCTCGACCCGCTTTCGCATCGTGAGCGAACGGAGCGGACTCGCCCTGGAGGATCCCGTGCATCGGGTCCTCCGGGACGGGCTCCCGGTGACCCTTTCCGACGAGACCGCCCTTCGGGCCCGGGACGACCGTATCGTCCCCATCGACGGCAGCGCTTCGCCCATTCTGGACGACGCCGGAAAGGTGATCGGGGCGGTGCTGGTGCTCCGGGACGTCACGGAAAGACGCTCGACGGATAAAGCCCTGCGCGAGAGTCGGGAGGATCTGAACCGGGCCCAGGCCGTCGGGCAGATCGGGAGCTGGCGGATGAACGTGCAGCGCAACGAGCTCCACTGGTCCGACGAAAACCATCGCATCTTTGGGGTCCCGAAGGGAACGCCCCTGACCTACGAAACGTTCCTCGGGACCGTGCACCCCGACGACCGCGACTACGTCCATGATCGGTGGACGGCGGCGCTCCGTGGCGAGCCCTACGACATCGAGCACCGGCTCGTGGCGGGCGACACCGTGGAGTGGGTGCGCGGGCGTGCGGAGCTGGAGTTCGACCCCCGGGGAGAGCTTCTCGGCGGGTTCGGGACGACCCAGGACATTTCGGAACTCAAACGGGTCCAGGAGGCCCTTCGCGACAATGAGGCCCGGTTTCGGCTACTCTCGCAAACGGCCTCGCGGCTGCTGACGTCCAACGATCCTTCCGGCATCGTCCGAGAGCTCGCCGGGGATGTCATGGCCCAGTTGGATTGCCAGGTTTTCCTCTATTTCGTCGCGGAGGAGGGAACGGGGAAGCTTCGCCTCGACGCCCATGCAGGCATCTCCGAGGACGAGGCCCGCCGGATCGCATGCCTGGGGTTAGGGGTGCCCCCCCTGGGCCATGCGTTCCAGGACGGAGTGCCCACCGTTGTCGAGCAGACCGGTCAGACGTTCGATCCGCGGACGGAATGGGGCCAGTCCTTTGGCCTGCATGCTTGCGCGGGTCACGCTCTGGTCGCTCAGGCACGCGTCACCGGGGCTTTGGTTTTCGGCACGAGGACCCGCGAACACTTTGCGGCTCACGACCTGGATCTCATGAAGACGGTGGCCGACCAGATGGCCGTGGCCATGGAGCGCACGAGGCTCATCGGGGAGCTGCAGCGGGCCCGCGAGGAGCTCGAAGTGCGGGTCCGGAACCGAACACGGCAGCTCGCGCTGGCCATCCAGTCCCTGGAAACGGAAGTGGCGCAGCGGGAGAGTGCCGAGCGAGTCCTTACGGAAAAAAACGCTCTGCTCGAGACCATCCTGTCGACGGTGCATTTCCTGGTCGCTTTCCTGGACAGGGATTTCCGGTACGTGCGGGTGAACGAAGCCTACGCCCGGGCGGAAAACCGCCTTCCGGAAGACTTCGTCGGCAGGGGTCACTTCGAGCTGCATCCGGATCCTCAAGATGAGGCTGTTTTCCGAAACGTGCTTGAAACGGGTGCCCCCCATCTCGCCATTGAGCGCCCCCTGGCGCACCCGGACCATCCCGAGGCGGAAACGACCTACTGGGACTGGGGAGTGCTGCCGGTCCGGGGCGAGGGAGGCCGAACCACAGGTTTGGTACTCACGCGCGTTGACGTGACGGAACGTAGGCGGGCCCAGCAGGCGCTCCGCGAAAGCGAGCAACTGCTGCGGAGCATTCTTGAGAATATGCCCGTCGGCGTGTGGATCACGGACGAATCCGGAAGGATTTCGATCGCGAACCCTGCCGCCAGACGCATTTGGGGAGGTGCCCAGTTCGTCGGGCTGGATCGATACGGGGAATACAAAGGCTGGTGGGCGGACACGGGCAAACCGATCGAGGCCGGGGAATGGGCCCTGGCCCGGGCGGTCACCCGGGGAGAGGTGTC
>CAZGQL010000270.1:2678-3597 GCA_964527905.1 uncultured Syntrophobacteraceae bacterium | reverse complement strand
GCCTGCGTCTCAAAGAGGCACTCGACGTGGCGATGGAAATCCAGCAGAGTCTCCTCCCCGAGGCGCCTCCGCGGCTCCGTGAGCTCGATGTCGCCGGTCGGAGCGTCTACTGCGACGAAACGGGAGGGGATTACTACGACTTCATCGAGTCTCCCGAACTCGGACCGCACCGGTTGGCCGTCGCGGTAGGGGATGTGGTCGGGCACGGGATCGGAGCGGCGCTGCTGATGGCGACCGTGCGCGCCATGCTCCGGGGTCGGATGGCCAAGCCCGGAACCCTCGCCGAAGTAGTCCAGGACGTGAACCGCCTGCTGTATCAAGACACGCGCCGCACCGACACGTTCATGACCTTGTTCCTGCTGCTCCTCGACACCGAGGCGGCCGCTATCCGATGGGTGCGCGCCGGACACGATCCCGCCCTCGTCTACGACCCTTCTCGAGACCGTTTCCAAGAGCTTCAGGGACAGGGCACTGCCCTTGGAGTTGACGGCGAAGCCGCTTTCGTGGAATACGAGGCTAATGGGTGGCGCAACGATCAGGTGCTACTGGTTGGAACCGATGGAATCTGGGAATCCGAAAACCCGAGGGGGGAGATCTACGGCAAGGAGCGGTTGCGGACCCTCATGCGTGACCACCATCAGGAGTCCGCAGAGCAAATTGTCGAAGCGGTGCTCGCTTCACTTGCGGCGTTTCGCCAAGGTGCGCCGCAACGTGACGACATCACTCTGGTCGTGGTGAAGGGCTCAAGCCAAGGGGGGAGTCATGGCTGAAGAGAGGATTCGTGAATCGGTCATCGCGGGCACTTGGTATCCCGGTCACCCCGAATCTCTCAAGAAAGAGGTGACGCGTTACATCAAACAGGCTGACGTGAAACCCATCCAGGGCGAGCTCGTGGGCCTGATCGTCCCGCACGCCGGAT
>CAZGQL010000270.1:0-2647 GCA_964527905.1 uncultured Syntrophobacteraceae bacterium | reverse complement strand
CCGCGCATGCCTACGCACTCCTTCGGGACCACACCTTCGATCGGGTGGTCGTCCTCGCTCCCAGTCATCGAGCATACTTCAAGGGGGCGAGCGTCTACACCCTGGGTGGGTATCGGACGCCGCTCGGAGTGGTGCCTCTGGATCGCCCGATGGTGGAGGCCCTTCTGAAGCACCCCGACCTCGTGCGATACATCCCGGAGGCGGATGCCGAGGAGCACTCCCTGGAAATCCAGCTCCCCTTTCTTCAAGTGATGCTTCCCAACTTCCGCATGACACCGGTGGTCATGGGCGAACAGTCGTTCGAATTCTGCGAGAAGCTCGCCCAAGTGATCGCCGATGCGAGCCGGGAAACGCGACTGCTCCTCATCGCGAGCAGTGATCTGTCCCATTACCACTCCGCCTCCGACGCCCGGCGCCTCGACCGCGTCGTGATCGACTGCGTGGAGCGCTTCGATCCGCGGAGGCTGGCCGATCATCTGCACCAGGGAGACTGCGAGGCCTGCGGGGCCGGCCCCATGATGACCGTCATGATCGCCAGTCGGCTGCGGGGAGCGAACAAGTCCCGGGTGCTCCATTACGCCAATTCGGGGGACGTGACCGGAGACACCCGTCGGGTGGTCGGATACCTCGCCGCGGCCTTCTATCAGAACCCTGGATCCAAGATTGCCGGGTTGCCCGAAGGCCGGCGGGGCAGGATCGGCGTCGACCTGGGTCTTTCGGACGAAGAGAAACGAACGCTTCGAGAGGTCGCGACGCAGGCGATTCGTTCCCGGTGCCGAGGAGAGCCCCTTCCTAAGACGAAGGCCGTGTCCGGGAATCTGGCCCAGCATCGGGGGGCCTTTGTTTGCCTGCGCAAGGGTTCTGAATTGCGTGGCTGCATCGGGATGATAGAAGGGCGGGAACCCCTTATCGACACGGTACGGGACATGGCGGTGCAGGCGGCGTTCTCGGATCCCCGGTTTTGTGCCGTCCGTGAGGACGAATTGGACGATCTCCACGTCGAGATTTCCGTGTTGACGCCTCTGGAGCGCATCACGGACCCTGAACGGATCATGATCGGAACCCACGGCCTCTACATCAAACAAGGGCACGCCTCGGGTTTGCTTCTGCCCCAGGTCGCCGTGGAACAGGGATGGGACCGAAATCAGTTCCTCGAATGGACATGCAAGAAGGCGGGCCTCTCCTCCAAAGCATGGAAGAAGCCGGAGACCGAGATCTACATTTTCTCCGCTGACGTCTTCTGAGGATCAGGCCTAAGGGAGGGAATCTCTTGGCGGCGATCGTGGATTTGAATGAACAGCGGCGCAACATGGCCGCGAAGCGAGGGTTCCAGAGCTGGGAGAGTCGCTTCGGGGAAACCTACACCGCCCGGACGTGCCTGAGCGACCTCAGCGATACAGCCCTCAAGGAGCTGTTTCGTGGAGGTCCGGAAGGTTCCATGCCCCTCTACGACTGCATCATGGGGGTATTGGGGCTGGGCCTGGGCCCTCGTTTTTACTACCTCGAGAACCGGGAACGCCTCCAGGTGATGGACATCGCCCTGTTCCTGCTGGACCAGCTTCGTTTCGAGGCGATGCGCCGCCTGGGGTGGGTGGACGATTCCCCCCTGTTCCACATCCCCATCGTCGACCTCATCCTGGATTTCGGCGGCAAGTACGTCTCCATGCAGCACTGGACCCCAGCAATGGCCACCTCACACCCTTCTTTCGTGGATTACATGGATACCTTTGAAACCGACCGCGGATCGTTCATCCGACGTCTCATCCCTCTGGCGTTGGAGGAATTTGGAAAAAAGGCCGACGCCCCACCCGATGCCTGACCGCTCCATGCCGCCCGGACACAGTCCCCGTTCAATTTCCGAGGGGATGAATCGCCCCCCTGGGTCACCCTCGTGCTTTTCGGGCCTCCTAAGGGCCCGGTTGAAAAGGGTAAGCCCAGCACTTATACTTCTGATGCCGACGGCCCGTTCATTCGCGCGCGCATTGAAGACAAGAGGACACCCCTATGGCTGATGATGCTCCGAAACTGCCCAATCAGGATGAGCTCGAAAAGGAGCTCAGTGACTATTTGACCAAGAAATACGGTTATCGGATCAAGGTCATCTCGCCCATGATGATGCCGCAGCCCCGTGAAACCAAGGAAGAGCCGAAGCGGCCGGGCGGTACGGAGAAGATCAAGTTCGACATGAAGCCCGAGGAGCTCGAAGCCTATCTGAATCAGTACGTCGTCAAACAGGACGAGGCCAAGGCGATTCTCGCAACCAAGATTTGCACCCACTACAATCGCATCCGTTACCAGCACCGCAATCCCAAAGGCGTACCCGAGCGCATGGTGGGCCGGATCAAGAACAACATCCTGCTCCTCGGACCGACGGGCGTCGGCAAGACGTACCTGATCAAGCTCATCGCCCGAAAGCTTGGCGTCCCGTTCGTCAAGGGAGATGCCACCAAGTTCAGTGAAACGGGCTACGTGGGCGGCGACGTGGAGGATCTGATCCGGGAGCTCGTGGTCGAGGCCGGGGATGACATCGAGCTGGCGGAGTACGGCATCGTCTACATCGACGAGATCGACAAGATCGCTTCTTCCAGCACCATCCTGGGGCCGGATGTCTCCCACCAGGTGGAAGGCTCCGTTGGTGTGCCCGTTC
>CAZGQL010000269.1:2438-3705 GCA_964527905.1 uncultured Syntrophobacteraceae bacterium | reverse complement strand
CATCATGGGCGAGCGCGAGCGCAAGCTCTTCAGCATGGAAGACCGCCGCGGCTAGGGCTTATTGGGGGGAAGGGTCCAAGAAGGATCCTTCCCTACAACGGCTAACGTCGGCTCGAAGCCGAAACGCCGTCGATGCAATTCAAGTTTGGAAATTCTTCAAGAAGAGGAGAAGTCATATGTCTCGTTTAGTCGCTTTTGCCGCGATCCAGGGTGCCTACAACATCATTTCCAAGGCTGAAGGCGCTTTCAAGAGGGCCGTCGACAAGTACGGCCTCAATCAGCCCCTGGCATTCCCGAACACGGCATACTACCTCCCGGTCATCTATTCCATTCTCGGCATGAAGGTCGAGAAGCTGGCCGACGCCGAGCCGGTGCTGGCTCGTTGTAAGGCTTTGTTGCCGCCTCACATGAGGACGAAAGGCAACATTCACGTTCCCTACCTGGGCCACCTGTTGGATGCCGGTATGGCCGCCATCCTGGCTGAGGAGATCGTTGAAGCCATCCGCTACGTGGAAGACCCCGATTTCTATCTGCCGGGGGAAGACTGCGATGTGGAAAACGGGAAGATCTGGCTCGGCGCTGCGGACGATATCATCATGAGAAAGCGCGGTGTCGAGTTTGTCGACGGCAGCGCTCCGGGTTTTGCGGCGATTGTCGGTGCGGCCCCTAACCCCGAAATCGCCAAGATGATCGTCGAGGATTACCAGAAGAAGAACCTGTACATCTTCCTGTGCGCCAATCAGGCGGGGACGACCGTAGCCGAGCAGCTGATCCAGGCTGGCGTTCAGATTGGTTGGGGTACCCGTATCGTCCCGTTCAGCCCGGACATCTCCGGCGCCGTTTTCGCGCTGGGCTTCGCCAACCGTGCTGCCATGGCCTTCGGTGGGCTGCAGCCGGGTGATTATCGTTCCATTCTGAAATACAACAAGGACCGCGTGTTCGCCTTCGTGAACGCCCTCGGTGAAGTCAACGCCGAATGGGCGGCCAACGCCGCCGGTGCCGTGAACTGGGGCTTCCCGACCCTTGCCGACACCGACATTCCCGAAATCCTGCCCACCGGCGTGTGTACCTACGAGCACGTCGTGGCCAACGTGCCTTACGAGCAGATGACCGCCAAGTCCATCGAGGTGCGTGGACTCAAGGTCACCGTGACGGAAATCCCCATCCCCGTCTCCTACGGTCCGGCCTTCGAGGGCGAGCGGGTTCGCAAGGACGACGTGTATCTCGAGTGCGGCGGCGGTAAGACCCCCTGTTTCGAGCTCGTGCA
>CAZGQL010000269.1:0-2413 GCA_964527905.1 uncultured Syntrophobacteraceae bacterium | reverse complement strand
AGATTGCGGACATGGCGGACGTCGAGGACGGCAAGGTGGAAGTCTTTGGCCCGGATATCAAGGACATTCAGCCCGGAAGCCGCTTGCCTCTGGCCGTCATGGTCCAGGTGGCGGGTCGAAAGATGCAGCCCGACTATGAGCCCATTCTCGAGCGTCAGATCCACCATCTGGTGAACTACGCACAGGGCATCATGCACATCGGGCAGCGGGACATCGCCTGGTACCGCCTCGGAAAGGGCGCCATCGAGAAGGGCTTCACCCTGGAACACATCGGCAAGATCCTGCATGCCAAGTTCCATCAGGATTTCGGCGCCATTTTCGACAAGTGTCAGGTGAAGATTTACACGGACGAAGCCAAGGTCAAGGAACTCCTCCCGCTGGCGCAGGAAGCGTATAAGTTGCGCGATGCCCGCGTGGAGAACATGACCGACGAAGGCACCGAAACTTACTATTCCTGCACCCTGTGCCAGTCCTTCGCTCCGACCCACGTCTGCGTGATCAGCCCGGAGCGCACGGGACTCTGCGGCGCCTACAACTGGCTGGATTGCAAGGCCTCGTTTGAGATCAATCCGACCGGTCCCAATCAGCCCATCGAAAAGGGGGAAACCCTGGATCCGAAGCTGGGGAATTGGAAGGGCGTCAACGATTTCGTGTACAAGGCCTCCCGCCAATCAATCTCAAGCTACAACTTTTATAGTCTGGTCTACGACCCCATGACGACGTGTGGCTGCTGCGAGTGCATTGCAGCGGTGCTTCCGACCTGCAACGGCATCATGACGGTCAACCGCGACTACACGGGCATGACGCCCAGCGGCATGAAGTTCACGACCCTGGCCGGCACCATCGGCGGTGGGAACGTGACCCCCGGGTTCGTGGGCCACAGCAAGTACAACATCACCCAGAGGAAATACATTGCGGGCGACGGCGGCCTCAAGCGCCTGGTGTGGATGCCCAAGATGCTCAAAGAGGAACTGCGTGAGCGGTTGCTCAAGCGCGGCGAGGAGATCGGGATCCCCAACTTCATCGACATGATCGCCACCGAGGAAAACGGCGTAACCGAAGATGAAGTGTACGCCTTCCTGGAGAAGGTGGGGCACCCCGCGCTGACGATGGATTCCATCCTTGGATAGTTTCTTGCCCTCCAGGGGCTCACGCCCCTGGAGGCGTTTTCGATTGCAGTGAACGCGCCTGACGATGAGGAGAGAAACAGATGGGTTTATCCGGTATTCAGATCTTCAAGTTGCTTCCCAAAACCAACTGCGGGGAATGTGGCGTTCCCACCTGTCTGGCTTTTGCCATGAACCTGGCCGCGGGCAAGGCGGAGCTCGAAGCCTGCCCGTACGTTTCGGATGAGGCGAAGGAAAAACTGGCGGCCGAATCGGCTCCTCCGATTCGGCCGCTGACGATCGGAACGGGAGAGTACGCCGTGAAGATCGGTGGCGAGACGGTCATGTTTCGTCATGAAAAGACCTTCGTCAATCCTCCGGGCTTTGCCGCGGTCGTGAGCACCGATGAGGACGAGGCTTCGGTCAACGGCAAATTCGAGCGCATGAAGGCGGCCCAGTATGATCGCGTGGGCCTGAAACTCCGGGCCGAGCTCTTCGCGGTCAAGGACGCCAACGGGGATGGCGCCAAGTTTGCCGCGCTCGCTAAGAAGGTGGTCGATGCGACGGGCGCGAGTCTCATCCTCATGTCCGAGAGCGTTGATGCCCTCAAGGCGGCCCTAGCCCAAGTCAAAGACCGGAAGCCGTTGATCTATGCGGCTACGGCCGCCAACGCGGATGCCCTCGGGGAGCTGGCCAAGGAATCGGGCTGCCCCCTCGCCGTCAAGGGCGACGGCACCCTCGAGAGCGTGATCGCCCTGACCGAGAAGCTTACCGGCATGGGCCTCAAGGATCTGGTGATCGACACGGGCACGCGGGACCTCAAGAAGGCCTTCGAGGAGCAGATCCTCATCCGCCGAGCGGCCCTCAAGGATCGGTTCCGTCCCCTCGGCTTCCCCACCATCGTGTTCGCCAATGAGATGGGTGGCAACCTGATGGAAGAAACTCTGGTGGCGGCCACGTTCGTGGCCAAGTACGGCGCCCTCATCGTCTTGAGCGATTTCCAGGCGGACAGCCTGTTCCCGCTGTTCCTCGAGCGCTTGAACATCTACACCGACCCGCAGCGCCCGATGACGGCCGAGCAGGGCATTTACCCGATCAACAACCCCGACGAGAACTCTCCGGTTTTGGTGACGTGCAACTTCTCTCTCACCTACTTTATCGTGTCGGGCGAAATCGAATCCAGCCGAGTGCCGGCTTGGCTCCTGATTCAGGATACCGAAGGGTTGTCCGTCATGACGGCCTGGGCCGCCGGTAAGTTCTCCGGTGAAAGCGTGGGGACCTTTTTCAACAAGTGCGGCATCAAGGAC
>CAZGQL010000268.1:3478-3803 GCA_964527905.1 uncultured Syntrophobacteraceae bacterium | reverse complement strand
AGATCGAATCCAGCCGTGTTCCCGCCTGGCTCCTGATTCAGGACACGGAAGGCCTGTCTGTCATGACGGCGTGGGCCGCGGGCAAGTTCTCCGGTGAAAGCGTGGGGACCTTTTTCAACAAGTGCGGCATCAAGGACAAGATTAAGCATAAGACGCTCGTCATTCCGGGATACGCCGCGGGGATCAGTGGGGAGCTTGAAGAGGAGCTCGGAGGTTACAAGGTCGTGGTCGGCCCGCGCGAAGCCAGCCAGATTCCCAAGTTCCTGAAGAGTTTCAAGCCTGAGTAAGTGCTTCCCGTGCTGGGGGCCCGTCCCTGCCCTGGCAT
>CAZGQL010000268.1:0-3416 GCA_964527905.1 uncultured Syntrophobacteraceae bacterium | reverse complement strand
TACACTCTTTCCCTACACGAGGCTGTTCCGCATCCCTCCCATACACCCTGAACGACCGCTGGCATCGGAGGAGGGGGCTGTTGCACCCTGGCAGAGACGGTAGTCAGGCCTCAATTGACCCAGGACTTCCAAGGCAACGATTTTCCAGGAGGAGGAAGAATGAAGTGCATTGGCGAAAACCTGAATATCATGAGCGTCAAGTACGGCAAAGCCCTTAAGGAGAGAAACGCAAAACCGCTGCAGGAGCTTGCGGTCCAGCAGGCGGAAGCGGGAATGGACTGGATCGATCTCAACATCGGGCCCGCCGGAAAGATGGGCGAGGAGCTCATGAACTGGCTCGTTCCGGTGATCCACGAGGTGGTCGACACCCCGTTGGCCTTGGATACGTCCAACATCAAGGCCATTGAGGCGGGTCTCAAGAAGCACACCAAGTGTCGCCCGTTGATCAATTCCATCATGGTTCGGCCCGAGCGCATGGCTGCCCTCTTGCCGCTCGCCAAACAGTACGACGCGGATTTCGTGGCGCTTCTTTGGGGGCCGGAAGGGATGCCCCGTGACGAGAACGAGCGTGGTGCCCTGTGCTCGGAGATTGTGTTCAAGGCCATGGAGGAATTTCAGATTGCACCCGAGCGGATCTATGTGGATCCCATCCAGACCCCCGTCAACGTCCAGCAGGGCCAGATCATGAGCTGTATCGAGTTCATGAAAATGTTTCCGGATATTGCCCCTGGGTGCCAGAGCACGATCGGTCTGTCCAACGTCTCCAATGGGCCCCCGGAGCACCTGCGCCCGATCCTGAACCAGGTGATGGCCATCATTCTCAAGCGCCATGGGCTTGCCTCCGCCATCGTGGACTGCTTCGACACCAAGCTTCATGAAATCATGCGGGGCAAGCATCCGGACATTGAGGCTCTGGTGCACAAGGTCGAGGACGGAGAGCCCATCGACATGAGTAAGCTGTCCAAGGAAGAAGCGGATTACGTGAAGACGGCCAAGGTCATCCTGGGTGTCAACCTGTATTCCGATTCCTGGCTTGAGCTTTAAGATCGCCAGTGATCCTGACAGCGGTTCGGCCTGAACGGGGTCGAACCCGTAGAGAGCCGATGCACGCGGCCGAGAGAACCACTCAGCGCCAGTCTAAGCCCCGCTTGGACTGGCGCTGATGTTTCGGCCCGCCGCGGTGAAGGGCCGAGAGGCTCTCTCCCGCTTACCCCCGAGTCCTCAGTGGTTGCGGCAGGGGAAGTGTTCCATCATTCTGCGTTTCGGCGCTCTGCATGGTCCTGGGTCCGGTCAGCGAGTGACGCGCGGAATCAGCGCATTCTTGCGTGTCGTCTCGGTTTCCTTTAAGATATTGCATCATTCCAGCGAAGTGCGGCTGCGGGCCGCTGGGGCCTTCAAGTGCATCCATTTGAGAGAGGGGAGTGAGCAACCATGGCGGTCAAGTACGTGTATTTTTTTGGAGGAGGCAAGGCGGACGGCACCGCGGAGATGAAGAATCTCCTGGGGGGCAAGGGCGCCAACATCGCGGAAATGACCAATCTCGGGATCCCCGTGCCACCCGGGTTTACCATCAGCACCGACGTCTGCACGTATTTTTATAAGAATAACCGCCAGTACCCCCCCGAGCTGAAGGCGGAAGTCGATGCCGCGATGAGACGCCTGGAAGAACTGATGGGACGCAAATTCGGGGATGCGAAGAAACCTCTGTTGGTCTCGGTCCGGTCCGGGGCGGCCAGCAGCATGCCCGGGATGATGGACACGGTCTTGAATCTTGGCCTCAACGACGTCACCGTCCAGGGGCTCATTGAGGAAACCAAGGACGAGCGGTTTGCCTACGACTGCTACCGACGCTTCGTCGCCATGTACGGGGATGTCGTATTGGGTCTCAAGCCCGAATCCAAGGACGATGTGGATCCTTTCGATGAACTCATCGAGAAATTGAGGCACAAGCGGGGCGTTGAATTCGACAACCAGCTCCCCGCATCCGATCTGAAGGATCTGGTCGAACAATACAAGGAGCTGATCCAGAAGAAACTCAAGGTGGACTTCCCACAGGATCCTGAGGAACAGCTTTGGGGGGCCATCGGGGCTGTCTTTGGATCCTGGAACAATCCCAGGGCCATCGCCTACCGGGAGCTCAACAACATTCCCGCGGACATGGGCACCGCCGTCAACGTTCAGACCATGGTTTTCGGGAATATGGGCAACGACTGTGGAACGGGGGTCGCCTTTACTCGAAATCCCGCCACCGGTGAGAACGTTTTCTTTGGGGAATATCTCATGAACGCCCAAGGGGAAGACGTTGTGGCCGGCATTCGCACCCCTCTGCCCATCAACAAACTGCAAAAGACCGACCCCAACGCGCTTTCGCTCGAGGAGACGATGCCCGAGATCTATCGGGAGCTTGAGGAAATCCGGATCAAGCTGGATAGGCATTATCGTGACATGCAGGACATCGAGTTCACCATCCAGCAGGGTAAGCTCTGGATGCTTCAGACCCGAAACGGAAAACGCACGGGATTCGCCTCCTTCAAGATCGCCGTCGACATGGTTCGCGAAGGCATCCTCACCAAGGAAGAGGCCCTCATGCGGGTCGAGCCGGATCAGCTCAATCAGCTTCTCCGGCCGACCTTCGATCCGGCCGCCAAGGCGGAAGCCATCAAGAACAAGGCGCTCATCGCCAAGGGGCTCAACGCCGGGCCCGGCGCCGCCACAGGACGGGTGGTCTTCAACGCCCCCGACGCCGAGGAGTGGGCCAAGCGTGGTGAACGGGTCATTTTGGTGCGCATCGAAACTTCGCCGGAGGACATCCGTGGCATGCACGCCTCGGAGGGAATTCTCACCGCACGGGGAGGCATGACCTCGCACGCGGCCCTCGTCGGTCGGCAGATGGGCAAGGTGTGCGTCGTGGGCTGCAACGCCCTCGACATCGATTACCAGAAACGCTGCATGACCGTTGGGGATCTCGTGATTCGTGAAGGCGACTGGCTGTCGCTTGCCGGGAGCACTGGGGAGGTCTACCTTGGCCAGATTCCGACCCGTCCCAGTCAGATCCTGCGAGTCCTTATCGAGAAATCCGAAGCTCCAGAGAATTCCGAGGTGTATCAGGATTACGCGGCCTTGATGAGTTGGGCGGACGAATTCCGCACGATGGGCGTGTGGACCAATGCGGACCAGCCCAATCAGGCAGCCGAGGCGCTGGCTTTCGGAGCCGAAGGGATTGGTCTGACGCGGACGGAGCACATGTTTTTCGAAGGCAATCGCATCGATGCGGTGCGTGAAATGATTCTGGCCAAGGATGTCGAGGGGCGCAAGCGGGCGTTGGCGAAACTCCTCCCCATGCAGCGCGAGGATTTCAAGGGATTGTTCCGCGTCATGCAGGGCAAGCCCGTCACCATCCGCACGCTGGATCCCCC
>CAZGQL010000267.1:0-3884 GCA_964527905.1 uncultured Syntrophobacteraceae bacterium | reverse complement strand
GGGGGCCCAGAAGTCATCCAAAACCTGGATTCCCGCATGCTCGGGAGGGACGGTGGTGGGCTGGATGGGAATCTTGTATCAATTGGGGTCGTGAACCCCTACGCAAGGGAAGAGCTTGGCGAAGCGATCGAACAGTTGCCATTTCCTGCGGAAAAACGCAAGCATCTTCCGGCGGGGATCCATGCACACGACCACTCCTGAATCCGGGCAATCCAGCGAACGCACGTTCGAGACGGCGGGGAACCACGACACGGACCAACGGTCCTTTCAAGTCATCCAAAAGTTCGCAAAAACAAAAACGGGGTGGAGAGAAGCTCTCCAACCCGTTACGTTGCTTGGAGCCGGCGATGGGATTCGAACCCTCGGCCTGCTGATCATCAATCCGGTTCAGATGATTTTTCTCGTCTTATACCGATTGCGACAAACCTTGACGTGACAAGGGTTTACGGGTATTTTGACTTCGACGATTTGGGATGGATTGGGGGCGATTTTTCTGCATCCGCGTACGTCACGCGTACGTAAAATTCGACGCCTCGGGGGGCTTGACATGGCGATTCAGCTCTACTGTCAGGGGTGCAGGACGTACGTTCCGGTGATCGCCAAGAAGTGCCCGAAGTGCAACGCGGTCTTCACCCGGGACAACAAGAAGTTCCGCGTGGACGTGTCCCTCAAGGGCAAGCGCGTCACCCGCTTCGTGGACAACCTGACCATCGCCCGCGAGGTGGAGAGCGCCATCAAGGGCGACCTGGTGCGCAACGAGTTCGATATTCAGACCCACAGGGCGCCCGAGAAGCCGGTCACCTTGGGCGACGTCTGGGAGAAATACCTTCCCTGGGCCAAGGAACACAAAAGAACATGGAAGGACGATGCCTATCATTACGGGAAGCATCTGGAGCCCCGGTTCGGTACCAAGGCCCTGGAGGACTTCACCCCTTTCGAGATCGAGAAAATGAAGCTCGACCTCAAGAAGGGACTGAACCGGAACGGCAAACCCTACGCGGCCGCCACCATCAAGCACCAGATCGTGCTCCTGAAGCGCCTGTTCAATGTAGCCAGGAAGTGGGGCATGTTCGTAGGCTCCAATCCCGTCGAGCGCGTTCAGATGCCCAAGGTCGACAATCAGAAAACGGAATTTTTGACGGAGGATGAGCGAAACAGGCTCATGGAGGTGCTCGACCATTGGCCCTTCCCCGAGATCGTGGCGTTCATCAAGTTCGCCCTGTTCACGGGTCTCCGGCGCGGGGAGCTGTTCAAGCTGACGTGGGACAACGTGGACTTCGAGCGCGGCATGGTGACCCTGGTGGCCCCCAAGGGCGGCAAGACAACGAGCCTCCCGCTCAACCAGCAGGCTATCGAGGTGCTCCGGTCCCTGCCCATGACCTCTACCTTCGTGTTCCCCGGCGAAAACGGCAAGCAGCGGACCGATTTCAAGGGCCCTTGGCAGCGAATCCGAAAGGCCGCAGGATTGCCGGATGACTTCCGCTTCCACGGGCTCCGGCACCATTTCGCCTCCACCCTGGTGAGTAACGGGGTGGATCTTGGGATTGTGCGTGAGCTGCTCACCCACAAACACGTGGGGACGACCGAGCGCTACCCTCACTTTGCCCCGGATGCCGTGATGGCCGCTGCGGCCAAGGCCGGGGAGTTGCTGAGTGGACGGTCTGCAGCCAAGGCGACTTCCCTTGGGTGAGGAAAGGAGACAACGGGATGAGGAACGAATTCACGGCCATCATTGAGCGGGATGGGGAGTGGTTCATCGGTTACTGCCCTGAAATCCCCGGCGCGAACGGCCAGGGCAGGACGGAAGCCGAATGCCTGGAGAGCCTCTCCGAAGCCATCGCTCTCATTCTCGAGGACCGGCGCAACGATGCCTTGCGCGGTGTGCCCGCTGACGCCATTTGCCAGCAAGTGGTGGTGGGTCAGTGAAGCGCGGTGACCTGTTGCGTCACCTGCGACGGTTCGGGTGCTACCTCAAACGGGAAGGGGCCGGACACTCCCTCTGGTGTAACCCCCAAACGGGGCAAGTGGAGGCCGTTCCGAGGCATAACGAGATTTCAGACAAGCTCGCGCGAAAGATCTGCAGGGGCTTGTCGGTTCCTGACATCAAGGCATGATCCCCCTTCCGGGGATATGTGGCCTATTTTGATCGGCAGCAGGTTGAAGCGGTGAAGGCTGAGAAAAGCCTCGCACATGAACAGCGGGGTGAAGCGCCGAAGCATGAGGAGAAAGGGCGCAAGAAGGAAGTGTGGGGACGCATCAAAGCCTACGCCAAGGGAGTGCCGGCCAGGAATCGGCCCACGCAGGCCTCCCTCGCCGAGGAGATCAAGCAGAATGTCCCCGGAGCCGATGCCTTTGCGTCAGAAACAATCATCAGGAAAATCCGCCGTCACTACCCCGACTACACTCCCGGCAAACGCGGGAGGAAACCGAACGCCAGCCTAACCAACGCCTTCATGTAAAAAACCAAGAATCGGATCAATTTTTTGTGCCTATTTTTTGCAAGATATTTCGGTGGCTTGCAGAGAAACAGGCACGATCCTCAAGCCTTTTTCCGGCTCATACTCTTTGAGTATTCTGCCTCTCGAAAGACGGTTTTTCCTCAAAATCTAACGAGAGGTGCAGTGATGTCCCATTGGATCCAGATCTCAACGATCAACGAAGAGCCGGGTTTCCCCATCCGTGCGGCCACTGCTTATAAACGGTGCACCCAAAAGAAGTACCCGCAGATGTTCAAGGCATTGGGGGGCAAAGTCTTCATTGACCGACGGGTTCTGGAACAAATCCTCGGAGTCGAAGCACCAGCCCCCAAAGCGAGGCGCACCAGGTGAGACGATGAAACCGCAGAACCCTACAGAATGCAAGTCCATCCGGCTTCTCCCGATCAGTCGGCAGCCCTGGCGTCAGGAGATCGGCTTCACCTTCCTCGTTGAACTCCCCACAGGCCGGTGCATTCCCGCCCGCTTCCTGGGGCAGACCGTGTGCGGCCGCATGCTGTATCGGAGCCTGCGGGAAGGCGCTCTTCTGCTCTCCATGACCACATGGGACGGGCGGCCGAGCCGGAAGGTGCTGATCCACGACGGCGGGAGGGCGAAGCGATGAATCACGCCTTTCAACGGATCATCGAGGGCTTGGGCGCGCGGCGTGAGGGATCGTCCTGGGAAGCCCGTTGCCCTTGCCATGAGGACAAGACAGGTTCCCTCGACCTCGTGGAGAAGGGCGGCAAGGTCCTTCTGAAATGCTTTGCCGGGTATGAGCAGCGGGAGGTGATCGAGACCCTCAGAGACCGGGGCCTCTGGCCGGCCTCCCGATCACCTTCCGCACTCGCGTACGTAGCGCGTACGCCAAAGCAAAAGGGGTCACAAGTGATCCTTGTAACCCCTTGAATTTTCTGGAGCCGGCGATGGGATTCGAACCCGCGACCTGCTGATTACGAATCAGCTGCTCTACCCCTGAGCTACGCCGGCTCACGGATTGCGCTGGTGCCTGGAGGTGGTTGCATCACTTGCCTGTGGTCCGCCGCCGTCATTCCCGCGCAGGCGGGAATCCAGCCCCTCCAAAACTGGGCCCCCGCCTTCGCGGGGGTGACGGCATTTCCAGCTTTTGCGTCAGCCTCTATAGCATGCGGTTTTTTTCGGGGTCAAGGGAATTCAGGGCCTTTGGCTTGACGCGTCTTGGGGCGGAGGCGGTATAATGGGCGCCATGGTTCGCACCGATGGTCGGGGGGTTCCGATACGCTTCTGGAGACTCTATGGGGGTTCGGTCAAGGATTGTGTTCGTTGGGGTCGGGCTGTTGCTCGTGAGCGGGTTGGGGTTTTTTGCCGTCCACTGGTGGGACCGTCGTGCGCAGCTCCCGGAGGGCCTCATCCAGGCCAACGGACGGATCG
>CAZGQL010000266.1:0-3884 GCA_964527905.1 uncultured Syntrophobacteraceae bacterium | reverse complement strand
GCCCGCGTCCGCCCAAGGGTTTCGTTGAACCGGTCGGGGACTTTCCGCGACGGGCACTTTTCCATGCACAGCCCGCACCCCGTGCACCGATCCCAGTGTACCGAGGTCGCTTGCTTGCGGATCCGGACTTCGAAGTTGCCGACATAGCCCGAAACGGCGGTGACCTCGCTCAGGGCATGGAGCGTCACGTTTTCCTTCTGGGAAAGGTCCACCATTTTGGGGCCCAGGATGCACGATGAGCAGTCCACGGTCGGGAAGGTCTTGGCCATCTTGCCGCCGATGGAGGCCTCGCGCTCGACCACGACCACGTCGAGTCCGGCGTCCGCACAGTCCAGGGCCGCCTGGATGCCCGCGACACCGCCGCCGATGACCAGGACCCGCTTGGCGACGGGCACCTTGGAGGCAAACAGGGGCTGGTTGAAGCGCAGCTTCGCCACGGCCATGCGCACGAGGTCGATGGCTTTTTCGGTGTTGGCCGCCCGGTCGTTGCCGATCCAGGACACGTGCTCGCGGATGTTGGCCATCTCGAACAGGAAGCGGTTCAAACCGACCTTTTCCACGGCCCGCCGGAAGGTGGGTTCGTGCATGCGGGGTGAGCAGGCGGCCACGACCACCCCCTGCAGGCCGTGCTCCACGATGGCCCGCTGGATTTCCTGCTGCCCGGGCTGCGAACAGGTGTAGACGTAGCTCGTGGCGTACACCACGTCGGGCCCCTTGAGAGCTTCCTGCGCGACCGCCTCGGTGTCCACCGTACCCGCGATGTTGGTGCCGCACTGGCACACAAAAACGCCAATCCGCATGATTCGTGTTCCTCTGCCTACTCCTGTGCCTCTGTCGCGTGAAGCAGAAACTCCGCGCTGACCACGAGCCGATCCAGCCCCAGCGTTTCCGGGGAAAGGCCCAGGGCCAGACCGATCAGCTGCGGCAGGTACACCACGGGGAGATCGAACGAGCGGTTCCAACGCCGGCTCACCTGGGATTGGCGCAGGTCCAGGTTCTGCTGGCACAGCGGGCAGGCGACCGCCACCGCGTGGGCTTTCACCCGCACGGCCATGTCCAGGATGCGACCGGTGAGCTCCGTCACCACCGGATTTCGGGCGACGCCGTAGGTCGCGCCGCAGCATTCGGTCTTGAAGGGAAAATCGACGACGGTCGCGCCGATGGCCGCAAGGAGCCGGTCCATCGAAACCGGGTTTTCGGGATCGTCGAACCGGGCGAAGGCGGCCGGCCGGGTCAGGAGGCATCCGTAGTAGGGCGCGATGGCATGCCCCGTGAGGGGGCGTTTCACGGCCGACTCCGGCAGGAGCCCCGCCTCGAGAGCTTCGAAGAGCAGCTGCAGCACCGAAATGGCCCGCACCCGGCCCTCAAACGGCATCCCCAGAACCGCCTTCAGCGCCCCCCGCCGCTCGCCGTCCTCGTGGAGCTCCAGGGCCCCCTTGAGGGATCTCAGGCACCCCGGGCAGGGCGTCATGACCACATCGAGCCCCAGGCGCTCGGCGATGGCCAGGTTGCGTCCCGCCAAAGCTCCCGAGAGGATGACGTCCACCGAATGGGCCGGGGTCGACCCACAGCAGCTCCAGTCGGGGATTTCGACGAGACGGATGCCCAGGGCTTCACAGACCGCCCGCGTCGCCTGGTCGTATTCGACGGCGAGTCCTTCCAGGGAACAGCCCGGGTAGTAGGCGACGGACCGGGTGTCAGCGGCCATGCGTCGCTCCACTCTCGCCCTCGGGATTGCGGCGGTGCGCTTCGAAACGCTCGAAAATGTCCGCGACTTCCCTCCGCTTTCCGATGCGGTGCGGGATGAGCGTCAGCTTGCCCTTGCGAAGGACCGTGGGAGCCAGGTCGAGATCCGTGAGCGGCTTTCGGGAAAGCAGGCCGTAGACGGGCAGCAGGCCCGTTTCGAACACCCGCCCAAAGGCCCTGACCGACCGGAGGAACTCATCGTAGAACATCCGGATGTCTTTTTCGGACACCCTGGATTCCCGCCGTGACATCACGCGGAGCACTTCCATGATGGCGGCGACATCGATGTTGCACGGGCAGCGGGTCGTGCAGCCCTGGCAGGCGGCGCACAGCCACACCGAGCGGCATCCGAGCACGATGTCCCGCTGTCCGAGCTGGATGAGGCGCATGATCTGGTTCACGGGATAGTCGTAAAACCGCGTGAAACCGCAGGTGGCACTGCAGTTGCCGCACTGGTAGCACTTGCGGACCTGCTGGCCGCTGGCCTCCTCGACGGCGCGGATGAAGGCCTCGTCGCGCGAGGATTCCAAATCCAGGATGTGAATGGGCTCCATGATCAACTTTTCCACGCGCCGTGAGGGGATCAGGAACTGCTCCCGTCGTAGCCGAAATCAATGAGCATCTGCTGGTATTCCACTTTGAGCCGCTGGTACATGCGCGCGTTTTCGATGGCGAAGGCGCACTGCTGGGCGACGGCCGTCGCGAAATTGATCTCCCGGTTCGTGAAGGGAGGTCGCTCGGCCGTCATCAGGCGCAGCACCCCGATGACCTTGTTGCGCACCATGAGGGGAATGGACAGGATCTTTCGGATGCCTTCCTCGGCAACGGCCGCAGGGTACTGGAGTCGGGGGTCCGTGAACACGTCGTCGATCACGACGATCTTTCCGGCCATGTTTTCGGCGATGCTGCGCTGGGAATGCACCGGCCCCTTCTCGATGAATTCCTTGCTCAGGCCATAGGACTGGGCCACGTAAAGGTTTTGGGTCTTGGGATCCAGGAGCCGCACCGTGCAGCCCTTGCCCCCGAGCACCTGGGTGACCAGCTTGACGACCAGCTCCAGAACCTTGCCGATGTTAAGGGTCGAATTGATGGCGCTGCTCAGCTCCTGAAAACTCTGGAGATAACGGCGCTCCTCCTCGACGAGGGCGTCCAGCTTGCGCTGCCACCTGAAGGTGAGAATGCCCCGGGCCACGAGGGCCTCGGCAAAATTGAGCTCCGTTCGGGTGAACTCACGGAACTTATTGGAAAAAATCGCCACCATGGCCAGCACTTCCTGCTCCACCTCGATGGGGATGAAGGCGGCCGACCGGATGCCCTGGACCATCATGGCGTCCTCTTCCGGCACGCGGTCCACCGTCTGGGGCAGGTGGAGGCAGGTGAGCTCCCGCGGCAGCTGGAAGCAGACGCTGTCCGGCGAGGTACTGGACTCGCTGAAGAGAAAATCCTCCCGGAGCCCGTAGCTCGAAAGCAATTCGAGCCGGTCTCCGGAGGCGCTCTTCATCTTGATGAAGCACCCGTCCAGCTGGAGGGTTTCAACCGTTCGGCGGGCGATGAGGTTCATGACGCTGTGAGTGTCCGCGCCGTCGCACAGGGCGCGACCCACTTCAACGAAGGGCGCCAGATAATCGGGAGTGGCCATGGGATACTTTCCCTCTTGGCGTCTTGATCGATTCACGGACGGACCTTCCTCGGCCCGTTTCGAACAGGGGAGGGAAGGAGGTTACAGGGCTCGCATGCATGCCGACGCCGCCGTTCCCGCACAGGCGAGAATCCACTCTAATGGAAAGGCTCCGGGCCCCCCGCCTGCGCGAGGGTGACGAGCGGGTTGTTGGCAGGAGTGACGGGATTCAGAGGCTTTGCAGCAGCTCCCTACACGCCGGATGATTTGCAGCCCGGCGGACCGTGCGTCCACGGAACACCTTGCGGATCCCGCCGAGCCGGGGGCGAAGCGACGGCTCCGGCACCCCCTCGCGGAGGTCCGCCTCAATTCGAACCCATTAAAAACCAATCCGCATCGAAAATCCAGTCCCAGGTGCCCCTCGCACACTGTTGCTCACTCGCACGGGTCGGCTCCCCCGGGTCGCCCCCTGGGCCCCGCGCCGCCGCGCTCCCGCCTGGCCTTGAGTCTTTCGTGGAGT
>CAZGQL010000265.1:0-3944 GCA_964527905.1 uncultured Syntrophobacteraceae bacterium | reverse complement strand
GGGGGCCATCCTGGCCCTGCAGGGCACCGGCTGGTGTTCCGGGGGGGGAGCCGAAGGCGGGGCGCACCATCTCAATTGGTGGGACTTCGCACTGCGAACGGGCAACTTCGTCATTCTCGTCGCGATCCTGTTCAAGTTGCTGAAAAAGCCGCTGGGGAACTTCTTGACCACCCGAAGGCAGGACATTCAAAAGCTGCTGGAGGATCTCAAGCTCAAGCAGGAGGAGGCCGCCCGGGTCAGCGCCGAGTATAAGGCCAAGTTGGCGGCTCTCGATGAGGAGACCAAGAAGATCGTCGCCGAGCTGCTGTCCGAGGGAGAGGCCGAGAAGCAGAAGATCATTCAGGCCGCGGAGCGTCAGGCCGCCTACATCAAGCAGCAGGCCGAAATCGCCGTGCAGCAGGAAATCAAGGCCGCCCGCGAGCGATTGCAGGAAGAGGTTGCCGAGCTGTCCGTTGCCGCGGCCGAGCAGCTGATTCAGAAGCACATCAAGGCCGAAGATCAAGACCGCTTGGTGAAGGAATTCATGAAAAGGGTGGTGGAGGCGAAGTGAAAAATCTAGTGATCGCGAAACGTTACGCCAAGGCATTGTTCAACCTCGCCCTGGAGGGGGGGCAGGTCGAGCAATACGGTCAAGAGCTGGACGGCTTCGCGGGGCTCCTCAGGGATGCCCCGAGCGTGGCGGACGCCATCCAAAATCCCCTCTACCCCGAGGCCACCCGCAAGTCCATTTTTGCGACGGTGGCGGACAAGGTGGGCCTGACCCCGATCATGCGCAGCTACATCGGTCTCCTCCTGGAAAAGGGCCGCCTGCAGCACTTGCCCGAGATTGCAGAATATTATCACCGGTTGATGGACGAGCACGCCAACATCGCTCGAGCCAAGATCAGCGCGGCGAGCCCGTTGGACGAAGCGGCGGTTAAGGGCATTGCAGAGTCGCTGGAGAGAATGACAGGGAAGAAGGTCGTCGTTGAGTTCAAGCAGGATCCCAGCCTGATCGGCGGGGTGGTGGCTCAGATCGGCGATTTGGTTTTGGATGGCAGTGTGAAGCGCCAGTTACTCAACTTTAAGGAAACTTTGAAGAGGGGTGCGTTGGGCTAATGGAAATCAGAGCCGAAGAAATCAGCCAGATCATTCGTGAGCAGATCAAGGACTACGAGAAGAAGGTTGAACTCAGCGAAACCGGACGAGTCATCTCCGTCGGGGACGGTATCGCCCGCGTCTACGGCGTCGAGAAGTGTATGTCCATGGAGCTGCTGGAGTTCCCTACGGAAAAAGGAATCATCTACGGCCTCGCCCTCAACCTTGAGGAGGACAACGTGGGTGTCGCCATCATGGGCGATGACACGCTGATCAAGGAAGGCGCGGAGGTCCGCCGCACGGGCCGGATCGCGGAAGTGCCGGTCGGCGACGCAGTGCTCGGGCGCGTCATCGACCCCGTCGGCAATCCCATTGACGGCAAGGGCCCGATCGATGCCAAGGAATTCGGCCGGATCGAGGTCATCGCGCCGGGTGTCATCGCGCGTCAGTCGGTCAACGAGCCCATGTATACGGGACTGAAGGCCATCGACGCCATGACGCCGGTGGGTCGCGGCCAGCGGGAACTCATCATCGGCGACCGCCAGATCGGCAAGACGGCCATCGCCGTCGACGCCATCATCAATCAGAAGGACAGCGGGATCATCTGCATTTACGTGGCCATCGGTCAGAAGAAATCCACGGTGGCTCAGGTGGTGGAGGTGCTGCGTAAGCACGGTGCCATGGACTATACCATCGTGGTGGCGGCCAACGCCAGTGAGCCGGCGCCGCTGCAGTTCCTCGCCCCCTTCGCCGGAACGGCCATGGGCGAGTACTACCGAGATCGTGGGAAGCACGCGCTCATCATCTATGATGACCTTTCCAAGCAGGCCACGGCCTATCGGCAAGTCTCCCTGCTGCTCCGTCGGCCTCCTGCGCGCGAAGCCTATCCGGGTGACATTTTCTACAACCACTCGCGGCTGCTGGAACGTTCGGCCAAGCTGAACGACGAGCTCGGAGCGGGATCGCTGACGGCCCTTCCGGTCATTGAGACCCAGGCCGGGGACGTGTCCGCCTACATCCCGACCAACGTGATCTCGATCACCGACGGGCAGATTTACCTGGAGCCGGGTCTGTTCTTCGCCGGCGTGCGTCCCGCCATCAACGTCGGCTTGTCCGTTTCCCGGGTGGGTGGCGCTGCGCAGACCAAGGCCATGAAGCAGGTCGCCGGCCGTCTGCGCCTCGATCTCGCTCAGTACCGCGAACTGGAAGCGTTCGCCAAGTTTGGAAGCGACCTGGACAAGGCCACCCAGCAACAGCTGAATCGCGGCATGCGACTCGTTGAGCTCCTCAAGCAGCCTCAGTATGTGCCGATGCCTGCGGAAAAGGAAGTCATGAGCCTCTACTCGGGGACTCGCGGCTTCCTCGACAATGTCCCGGTTGAGCGTGTGTCCGAATATGAAACCCAGATGCTGGCCTTCATCGAGCGCAAGTACCCGGAGATCCTCGCTGAAATCAAGGAAAAGAAGGTCATCAGCGACGAGCTCGACGCCAAGATGAAAGCGGCCCTCGAGGAATTCGCGGGTGTCTTCTAGGCCTAACGGGCGTTCATTGTAAACAGTCGACAACGGAGCACGCAGGATGGCGACCCTAAGGGACATCAAGCGAAAAATCGACGCCGTTAAGAAGACCTCGCAAATCACCAAGGCCATGAACATGGTCGCGGCGGCCAAGCTTCGCGGCGCCCAGGCCAATATGGAGAAATTTCACCCGTATGCGGAGAAGTTCAGCGAGGTCATCCGACGGTTGGCCAGCGGAGTGGAGGACGCCAGTGCGTACGCCTTGATCTGTCCGCGCGAGGAGGTCAAGCGCATTGGACTGGTACTGGTGACGGCCGACCGCGGCCTTTGCGGTAGCTTCAACAACAACCTGATCATGCGCGCGGAAAAGTTCATCAAGGAAAAGGAGGCGGAAGGCTGCGAGGTGACGCTCATCGCAGCGGGGCGCAAGGGCGGAGACTATTTCCGCAGGCGCAAGGTGAACCTCCAGAAGCGTATGACCGGCCTCCTGAATAACCCCAGCTATGCCGACGCCAACGAGCTGGGGCGGGAACTCATTGAGTCGTTTGAATCCGGCGCCTTCGATGAGGTGTATGTCATCTACAGCCACTTTCTCAGCATGGTGAAGCAGATCCCGACGATGGTGAAGGTCTTGCCGATCGTTCCGGAGAAGGAAGAGGCCAAGGAGGGGTATTTCGAGTATCTGTTCGAGCCCTCCCATGAGGCGCTGCTCACCGACCTGCTGCCGAACTTCGTGTTCATACAGATCCTTGAATTTTTCTACCAGACGGCCGTCGGCGAGCACGCAGCGCGCATGGCCGCCATGGAGAACGCGACCAGCAACTGTAAAGAACTTGTGCGGACTCTGACCTTGACCTACAACAAGGCGCGCCAGGCGGGCATCACCAAGGAGCTGATGGACATCGTCGGAGGCGCGGAGGCCCTCAAGTAGGATCCCTTTTGGCGGGTTTTCAACTTAAGGAGGTAGTATCCCCATGAACATGGGAAAAATCGTGCAAGTCATTGGAAACGTGGTGGATGTGGAGTTCGAGGAAGGAAAACTCCCCCCCCTGATGACCGCCTTATTGGTCAGCAACCCTGGTCTCGGACCCGACGAGGATAACCTGGTTCTGGAAGTAGCCCAGCACCTGGGTGACAATGTGGTGCGTACCATCGGTATGGACCTCACGGACGGCTTGGTGCGCGGGATGCCGGTCAAGGATACGGGTGAGCCCATCACCATGCCCGTGGGCCCCGCCGTGCTGGGCCGCGTGCTCAACGTCGTCGGGCGTACGGTGGACGGCCTCGGACCCGTCGTCAGCGACAAGCGCATGCCCATTCATCGCCCGGCGCCGGCCTTCACGGAGCAAG
>CAZGQL010000264.1:0-3994 GCA_964527905.1 uncultured Syntrophobacteraceae bacterium | reverse complement strand
GTCTTGCCCACCAGAGCCGAGTCTCGCGGGATCCGGATTTGATAGAGCCGCTCCTGCAATGCGTACTGCGGCCGAAAATCCGGCCGGCCACCCGCAGAATCGGTGGATCCGGCGCGACGCGGCAGCAGTCGGACGCCCACCGTGGCAACGAACGCGGTGCCCGAAAGCATCACCGTCAGTCCGATCGGGGTGAAGTCGAAGAGACTGAACGGAGACAGTCCGTTTTCCCGCAGAGCTTCGCTGACCAGGATGTTGGGCGGGGTGCCGATCAGGGTGGTCAAACCGCCGAGCAGTGTTCCGAACGCCAGCGGCATCAAGAGGGTCGAAGGGGAATGGCCGGCCTTGCGGGATAGGTCCATCACCACCGGCAGCATGAGCGCCGCCACGGCGACGTTGTTCATGAATGAGGAGAGCAGACCGGCGACGAGCATGAGAGTCACGACGAGAAGCGAGGGTTTTCGCCCCGCGATCCTCAGCAGCTGGCGGCCCAGGATGTTGGCGATACCGGTACGGGTGAGAGCGCCGCTCAGAATGAACACCGCCCAGATGGTGACGACGGCGGGACTGCTGAACCCAGCCAGGGCATCGAGGGGGCGGACGACCCCGCTTACCGCCAGCACACCCAGGACGAGCAGGGAAAGCACTTCAAGCGGCATCCATTCCGTCACCAGAAAGACCACGACCCCAACCAGCACGGCCAAAACGAAAAGGATCTCGCCCGACATGAACCTCCTAATCCGTGGATTCGAGGGGGCTTCACGTTTCGCGGCCCCTGCAACGCATCGGTTTTCCGCGATCGGATCCAGTGCCCCCGCACCGGTGACCGTCGCCGAGAACCCAGATCACGGTCCGCCTACGGATGCGTGCTCATAAGCCGTCTCCGCTCGCCGATGGGCGTCAGTATTTGGAAGTCCTCATCCCGTGGTTCGGCCTCAAATGGCGCCGCATGGCGCCGGGCTGAAGCCGCCGTGCTGTCATGCTCGACTGGTTTGACGGGTCATCCGTAGAATGGCAGATGGGGTTCAACCGAGCCGTTTTCGGGGGCCGCTCTTCTTGAACAGGATGCGCGTGTATTCGCTCATGAGGCGGACGTCTTCGAGGTGAATGATGCCGTCATCGAGGGCGATGTGCACCATCACTTCCAGAAACGCCTGGTCGCCGAGTTCTGGCGCCATCCGGGCATAGTACTGCTCCATGAAGCGGGCCGTGAAGAGATTGTGCCGGATGAGGCGGTGACCGCCCCCATGGCGCTTCGCAGACGCATCCATGAAGAGGTGGACCTCTTTGATCGGATCCACCCCCAGCAGGTATCGGGACGCTGCCAGGTGCTCCCTCAGGCTGGACGGTTCTCGCCGGACGAGGCCCCGCTCCCGGAGTTTCCCTCCGTTTCCTCGAAAAGCTCCTGGATTTCCTGCTCGCCGTACTTGTCCTGCACCATGGCGAACTTGCTCAACACCCGCGAATAGGACTCAGCCCAGACCTTCCATTTCTCGTTGATGGTCCTTACTTCGACCCCGGCCTTTTCGTCTTTTGCCATCTGGATGAGCGACGTCATCTCCTTCTCGGCTATCAGATTGGTCGGCTTCAGGTTCACCAGCGCCTGGATGTCCCTCTCCAAGATCTCTTTCAGGGTCTGGCTTCGCAGGATCGCTGTCCGCAGGGTGTCTTCCTTCATCTGGCGTCTCCTCGCTGAATCGGTGAAAGCTCTGCCACTGGACGCCCACGTAACCCTGGGCGACCCATCGGTAAGGCTGCAAAGGCAACTGTCTGTATCGAAAGGGCTGTATGACACTCACGAGTCGTTTTCCGGCACGGCCGCCCGGCACGAGCGAACGGTTCGTCAGAAAGCCTGAATCCCCTGGGCCGGAGGGGCCATGCGTCGGGCCCATCCAACCGTTCCGGGGTACATCCTAGCACGAGGCTCGACAAACATCCATCGTGGTCGATGTCCCCTCTCGTCGAAAGATTGCTCGCGAAACCGGTCTGAACTCGAGGGACCCGGTACGTCGGGCTCAGGAGGTGATTCCGGGGTGGCCTCCCTTTGATTATCCCTTTTCCATGATCTTGGTCTCGGTTTCCGCACTCCAAATCCGGTAGCGCACTTGGGTGTCTTCAGGCACGTACACGACCACCGGCAAACGGCTGTTGTACCGAATCAGATAGGGATCTCCGCCGAGTGCGACAAACCGTTCGACCTTCGGTGCATTCGGGTCGACCGCGATGCGGGTGCCCGCCATCGCCCCCAACCTTCTGACCACGTATCGGGTGTATCCCCACCCGGCGACAGTCTGCGCCTCGATCTTTCCGCTAAAGAAATACCGATTCCGGTCGTCCACCCGGACGGTCTTGCCGACGATCAATTCCACCTTGACCCCTGACTCGTCCTCCTGCTGGGGAAGGTACAGCACATACCTCACCATTCCTTTCTCGGCAGGCGGGAACGCTTTCATGTCGTCCGCCGCTCGAGCAAGAACCGTCATGGAAACAACCATGGCCAGTGCAACTCCGTACCTCTTTCTCATCGGGCTACCCTTTCTTTTCCGGAAACCGTGGCGAGCGCCGGACCTGACGGCACCCCAGGCTTGCTGCACGGGCCGTCAGGTGAAGCACTTGGTTCGAAAGCGTTCTTAGGACTCATCCAAAAGCCGGAGCCTTTTGAAAACCCCGGGCCCAGGCGGGGATAAGCGCCGCCCCTCCGGTACGACCCGTGTGGAGAAGGAAAGGGCGCGGTTTGTCCTCGCCCGCCCCCCCGAGTTTACGGACGCCTTAGGTTTTTGGGACGGATCCTACCCGCAGGGCCATACCGTAAGGTGACCATGCCCCGCATCCATCATCCCCACATGCTTCCGGCGGGGATCTGGTCGGTTGCAGGTTCCCGGCCACCCGCCAAGGCTTGTCCCCACAAGTCCCAGGCGGGGAACACGCGGGGAGGACGATGGGGGTTCGCACACGAAAGCCATTACAAGCTCCACCTAGAAGGTAAGCTTGGTGAACGCGTGCGGAGGACGATGGGGGTTCGCACACCCTTTTGTGCGGCGCCGTGTCACGTGCTTCGACGACTTCCACCCGGGCTCGGACTGGCACCTGGAGCCTTGATCCCCTCACAGACCTTTCCACGTACGCCGCACGGCGCATCTGACGACTTCACCTTCTTCCGCACGCCTCAAGGCCTGGCGCAGCGCCTGCAGGATGTCCTCGCGCTCGAGGAAGGCATCGTCGACGAGAATCGCATGGATCATGTGCCCTGCGCCACCCTGGCCAATTGATCAACCGTAACACGCGCGCAGCGAATGCACGCTTTGCCGCCCGTCACTCGAGGCTTTTGGGTCATGCGCTTCAGATGTGCCATGCTGCACACCCTGTCAAGACTCGCTGAAAGGTATTGGACACGGAATAGCTTTTCAAGAAGCATTTTCGAGAATTGGGAGGCTATGATGCTGCCTTGTCTATTATGGCGCCGGCTCGAGTGCACCTGAAGCTTTTCTAGACCTCGCGCGAGCAGCTTCCAGCGGAGGAGGGCGCGGGGGCGAAGAAGGGGAGCGACGGGAGCTTCAACAGGAACATCGCTACGACCAGGCCGCCATGAAATGAGGTGACGCCGCAAGGATCTTGAGAGATCCACTGCCGTCGTCCCCGCGAAGGCGGGGACCCAGGGAGAACGCGTAGATCCCAGAATCACCCCCCAGGGACGCAGTTTCTTCCCGCCCGTGACCCTGTGCCGGAGTGGCTTCAATGCAGTTCCGCACAATCAGCTGACCAAAGCGCAACGGCCTTGCAACGGTCTCACACCGCTCGTTTACAGGCGCAGGGGGAACGAACGGAACGGGGCACTCGTCCGACGTCATACAGTGAAAAGGCGCCACATTGTATGAGCGCCAATCCCCTCGAATCGGGGCGGGCATTCCGACCCGTCTGCTTAGAATGTTTCCATATGCAGCTTCACTGCTGTCCGGTTAAGGAATGGAAAATAGGCCTGAAATCTCATTTTGTGGTA
>CAZGQL010000263.1:0-3996 GCA_964527905.1 uncultured Syntrophobacteraceae bacterium | reverse complement strand
GTCTTGGCGGTGGTAGTTTCTCAGGACGGCACGGCTCAACTGATCAAATGGAGCGACGGTGGGGTGACCGTGTGGGAACAGTTGTCACCCAGCCTCATAGAAGCCTGAACGCCGACCACTGCCATGCGTGGGGGAGCATGCCACGGCATTGATCGAGTCTTCGCGTTCATTCTCTGCCATCGTGATGCGGTCAGTCCTTCCGGCCATGGTGCTCTTTCTCTATTCTGGGTTCGAGGAGCGCAGGCATGCCGCCCTTCAAGCTCAGGCGAGTGCATGAAAGATCCCTGAGCTGGCCTCGGTACAGCAATCCCGCGTCATCGGCGAGGCTCGCAGCCTGCTTTTCACCCTGTCATAGAGTCCAAATGGCTACCTCGCGGATTCTCCGCAACGCTCCGCCTCTCTTCGCGAGTTACTCATACCCCCCAATATGTGTACATCGGTATCGTCGGAGCCGATAGCAAAATGGTCGCAGCGCGCTTCCACCGGAAAATCCCGGAGGGTCTTTGCCCAGCCATTTCTTGAAACAAGCGTTGGATGGAGAACTGACATTCCGCACCCGATTGACGCGTCGGATGCGCTCCGCCCGGATGTTTGAGGCCATCTGAGCGCTGTGTCCTTCACTGGCCCATTCCACCTTCTCCCAGATAAGCTTTCCCTGGTGTTCCCGAAAGCAGATATCGAAACACCGATCGGGCTTCCCTATGTGCCCCGCTTGCTTTCGGGCTCACGACAGTAAACGCCCTTGAACTTTGGGATGTTGTTGCGTTTCACGGCACTTCCGTGCTAGCAATGATTCCATTGCGAACGGTTGCTGGTGGCTGGAATTGCCCACTGAAAATTGCTAACCTATTGCCAGCATGAGGTGTGATTTCGGATGATTCAGGGGGAGACTGTCGATGTTGAATTATTGCGAAATCATTAGATTAATTGTGGTGAATGATGGCTGGTGAAACGCTTCAAAACGGACTTCGATTCCGCAGGTCCCCCGTTCGAATTGGGGCGGGCGCGCAAGAGCACTACCGCGTGGTGGTCGCACGCGTTTCAGATACCTGCCTTTCCAAGGCGGGAAGGGGTTGATCATCCGTTCCATAATCATCCTGAGCCATCGAGGCCGGATGACTCTCGGCGAGATGGGAGTCCGTTTTGTGCCGGTTTTGATGAGCATCACTCACGCCTTGAGCCTTGGATCCATGACCAATCCGTGCCTCGACCTCCGGATACCCGGTGGGATCCGGGTTCGGTCCGGCGGTGGACGGCTCGAGGATTTGCCGTTTTGTCATCCAAAGACCTCACCTTTGTGCATTCCGCCTCGTGACCGGCGCAGCTCGCCAGCTTTGCCGTGCGACTCAGGAACACGAGAAGCCAACCACCCATGCTCCTGGAGGAGAAGCGATGATGTCGGCCGCTGACAGACGGTACGGCTGGACGATCCTTGTCATGCTGTTGCACCTCACATTATTCCCGGTCCAGGATCTTGCGACGGCCGAACAGAGTGATGTCCTTGAAGGTCGGGCTTCTCCGGTCGGGGAAGTCCGCGAGGACGGGGAAGAGTACAACCAGTATGCCCGGTTCATCGCAGGGATGCCCGTGGTCCAAGAGGAATGGGCCGCACTTCAAGGTAAACCGGCGTGGGTGGAGTATTCCCGCTTCTTCGACCGAGCCTGGAAGAGCCTGAGCGAAAGACTATTGATCCCCGAACGTCGATGGGCTGAGAAAGAGCTGGGGGATGCCGCCGATTGGGAAGGCACCATCTTTTATCCGTTCAGTGGGCCGGATTTTGCCAATGTCAATGCGTTCTTCCCTCGCGCCAGGACCTACGTCTTAGTGGCTCTGGAGACACTCGGGGAGATCCCTGATTTCAACTCCATGACCGACCAGCAGTTCAAGTCGTACTTCCAGGCCATGAAGAACTCCCTTCGGGATCTTCTCAACATCAACTATTTCATTTCTGCCCACATGGATGCCGAGATTGAGCGAACGGAAATCAAGGGTGTTCTTCCTGTTCTCCTGTTCATGTTGGCACGGAATCAAGCCGAGGTGCTCGATGTGCGATACCTGAACGTGGGGCTGGACGGGAAGTTTAAAGACTTCCCCGCCCTCGGGACCACCGCGCGGGGCTTTCCCGCCCTCAAGGCCAAAGACCTCGACCTGAACAACATCCCTGGCATTCGAATCACCTTTCATGCCGCCGGTTCCGAAGGGAGCGACCTCAGAACGCTTTATTACTTCCGCCTCGACCTCTCCAATCCATCCTTCGAGCGAAACCGGCATTTTCTCGCTTTTCTGAGGGGACTCGCCCCCTTCAGTACCTTCATGAAATCGGCCTCGTATGTGATGTTCGACAACAGGGTGTCGACGGCGCGGCAATTCGTGCTGGACCACAGCCGCTACGTGGTCCAGGAGGATTCGGGAATTCCCTTAAAATACTTCGATCCGTCGTTGTGGACCCTTCGGTTCCACGGTCGTTACGTGAAGCCGATTTCAACATTCAGCCAAAAGCACCAGGAGGCCCTAGCCTCGATTTACAGGGCGGACAAGAAGATAAAGCCGCTGCCCTTCGGTTTTGGCTACTATTTTCAGCCCGGTTCGGCAAACTTGATGTTTGCTGAGAAAAAACCCATCGATCGAGGAAAAGATGACCCTCCCCTCAGCCATCCTGATGGCAAGCATTTTCTTTATAACCGCGCAATACTCGAGCGCCGACACGGGGGGGGGTGAGCACCCCGGGTGTCTGCCTTCGCGGGCCGGACAGTATCGTCCTTTCGCGGAAACCGCGGATGAGGGTCTTCAGGCGTCGCTTGAGCACGTTCTGGGAAAGAACCCTTCCTGGAAGGCTTTGATCGAGCAAGAAAAGATGGCGGTGGGACTGGTTGACCTCACGAGCCCCCCGCTTGCCCGTTTCGCAAGTGTCAACGGCTGGACGATGATGTATGCGGCGAGTCTGCCCAAGCTCGCGGTCTTGCTGACCGCGTTTCAGAACGTCGAAGACGGCCTGGTCGAGGATTCGCCGGAGCTGCACGACTGGCTGGTCCTGATGATCCGTCGCTCAAACAACCCCGCGGCTTCTTTCTTGATTGAAACCTTCGGCCTGAAGCGCATCAGCGACGTCCTCACGTGGTATCGGTTCTACTTGCCCGAACACGGCGGGGGAATCTGGCTGGGCGCCGGTTATCCGCCGGGACGCGAACGGAACCCCGAACCCATCAAGGGACTGTGTCATGCCGCGACCGTCATGCAGGTGTGCCGTTTCTACTACATGCTGGTAAACGGCGAGATGATCAGTCCCGAGCGCTCGCGTCGGATGATGGAGATCCTTTCACGGCCCGGGCTCCACGACAAGTTCGTCAGTGTCCTTGAAAAAAAAGTGCCTCCAGACAGGATGTATCGGAAGTCCGGGGATTGGGACATCTCGTATTCGGATTCGGTTCTCGTCTGCGGTGACGCTGGGCGGAAATACATCTTGGCGGCTCTGGTCGAAGACAAAAACGGGGAGCGGATCCTGCGGGAGCTCGTGCCGGTCATCGAAGGACTCTTGCCCCCCCCTCGGGTCGAGCCAAGGTCTCGGCGGGGCAGGGGTGCCCCCTGAGGGGGGGGCCGAGGTCCGGAAACGAACCGCTTTCGTGCAGGTGCATGACGTCCGGATTTTGGCAGGTGGTCAGGTGGTGAGGGAGTGATTGATTACTTGCATTCGATTTTCCAGCAATTCACGAGGTGGGGCACGGTTCGAGAATGGTCTGGAACGTGAGTCGATTGGAGGCGGCCAACCCTCCCAGCATCGTCCCGGTTGTCCTTGGGGACCAACACATCGATCCACCGCTGATCCTGGCTCCCATGGCCGGGATCACGGATGCAGCCTACCGGTTCATCATGGCTCGTCACGGGGTCGGCCTGGTCACGTCGGAAATGGTCAGCGCGGAAGGCCTGAGACGGAATCAACCGGCGACCGTGAGACTTTGCCGGCAGCATGCCACCATTCGGGTTGCCTTGGCGGTGCAG
>CAZGQL010000262.1:0-4128 GCA_964527905.1 uncultured Syntrophobacteraceae bacterium | reverse complement strand
CGCAGGGCGCGCGCCCTCTTCCTTGCCCTGGCGCTCTTTTTCGCCGTCTTAACGCTCCTGGGCTATGTCGTGTGCCCGCACGTTCTGGGGGCCCTGGGATACGGCTTTGGGACCGGTCAACGCGAGCTGGCCGTGGTCCTCGGGCATCTGCTGGTCTTTCTGATTTTCGTCGACGGGGCCGGGATCCTGCTTCGGGGCCTGCTGCATGCCCGCAAGGACTTTTTCAGTCTCCATGTGGGCGCGATCCTGGTCAACGGCACCCTCATTGTTGCCCTGCTGGCGGGGAGCACCCTCGGCATCCACGCGCTGGTATGGGGAACACTCCTGGGAACGGCCTTTCGAACGCTGTTCATGGGGCTTTCCCTGAATCGATCGGGATTTCGGTTTCTCCCGGCCCGCCTGCCCGGTCGAGAGAGCCTGACGGCATTCCTCGCACTGGCCATTCCCCTCATGGGAAGCGAGCTCATGGTGAGCTCAAACCTTCTCATTGACCAGGCCATGGCGACGCAGCTCGACCCAGGGTCCGTATCCATATTGCGCTACGCGTACCGCATCAACGACATGCCCGTTCAAGTCATTGTCCTGGCCCTCTCCCGGGCGCTGTTTCCGTTTGTCGTGGAACGAAAAATCCACCAGGACACCGAGGCCCTCCGGGATTTTTTCCGGCACGCCGTGATCCTGCTGGCCTTCCTGAGCTTCCCGATCATCGCCGTGACGGCGCTGTTCGCACAGGATGTGGTGAGCCTCCTGCTCCAGCGTGGTGCCTTCGACGCCCGGGCGGCCGCGGAAACGGCGCGTACCCTCGTGCTCTACAGCCTGGGTCTTTTCTTCTATGCTTACACCTTTGTGAACGGGACCTTTTTCACCGCGTTTAAGGATGCAAAAACCCTCTTTCGCATGGGCTGCCTGGCCATGCTGCTCAATGTTCTGTTCAATGTTCTGTTCATGCGTTGGATCGGGGTCCGGGGCATCGCCCTGTCCTCCACCGTCACGCAGGGATTGATCTCCCTGATCTTCGTCCGAATCATCCGCCGGCGACTCGACCTCAGGGACCTCTCCGACATCCTGCGCAACCTGGTCGCCATCGGTTTCTCTTGCGGGGTGATGGCAGGGGCAGGCTATGGGCTCAAGACCCTATGCCAGGCAGTCCATGCGCCACCTCTGCTGGCCCTGCCGCCCATCGGGCTGGTACTCGCCATCGTGTATTTGGGCGTCCTGCGCCAGGTGGCCAGTGACCAGCTCCGAACCGGCCTCACGCTGCTGGTCCGCTCGGATTGGCTGAGAAGGATTCTGGGGCCGATGCGGGTTCCATGAGGTGCGTTGGAGCCGGAAGGGGCGGGGCAGTGTTGTTGAGTCGACGTCATCCCTGCGAAGGCGGGGGCCCAGAGGGCCGCAGGAGAACTGGATTCCCGCAAGCGACACGCGGGAATGACGATCCATCCGGACAGCCGTTCGTGCGGCGGTTTCCTTAGGATGAGGCGTCGGCCCCGAGCGCGTGACGGAAGCCGTCGAGGAGAGCCTGGAGCTGCCGGTGTCGAAAAGTCCGCGCCGCTTCCCGTGCCGCCGCGCCCATGGTCCGGGCCGCCTGGGCGTCCTCGATCAGCAGGCTGAGCTGGGCTCTGAGATCCTTCCAGGCGCCGGGTTCATAGAAGCGTGCCGTTTCCCCGTGAACGGCGTACTCCAGCGTGGCCGGGTTCCTTCCCACAACCAGGGGCGCCCCCAGGGCCATGGCTTCCATCATCGCCATCTGCCCCGCGGAAACCACGGGCGATCGCAGCGGCAGGACGACAAGTCGCGCGCCCATGATCCAGTGCAGGAGCTCGGCATAGGAAATCTTGTGACGGATGAGGCGCACGTTCGGGGGGAGAGGAGAGCGGGGTTGGAATCGCTGTGACAGGAGCGTCAGCGGGATGTGCAAATCGGCGACGGCTCGGATCAGGGTGTTGAAATCTCTGTCGCTGTTGCCGTAGGCGAAGACGTAATCACCGTCCCCACGCGCGTGCTCATGGAACAGGTGTCCGGCCGGGGCCAGCGGAAGGAAGCGAATCCGGTTCCTGGGGATCCCAAACCGCCGGCTGTAGAGCTCCCGCTCAAGATTCGAGGTGCAGAACAGGAAATCGATCCCTGGGAGGGCCGCTTCCAGCAGCCTCAGTCGAGCTCGATACGAAGGGTCGGAGCGGGTCGGATCGATGTGGAAATCACACAGGACATGGCGGCCGCCCCGGTGTGTCCGCCTGGAGACGCGCCGGAGGATTCCGCAGAGGATGCCAATCCGCATCGTCCAGGAGACGATGAGATCGAACCGCCGCATCGTGCCGATCGTGCGGAAGGGAAGGGTGAGCTCCGCCGTCCCAAGGCTCAGGCGATCCAGGATCGGGCGTCGTCCCCCAGAGGACAGGACGGGTTGCAGGACTGCCACCTCTCCAAGGAAAGGCGCCAGTTCATGGGGAAGCTCCCACCTGCCTTCTTCCCGCCACGGGACCACGAGCTCCAGCCTCGCCTGCTTCAAGTCGGTCATCTGTTTCCCCACTTCACTCGGGCTAATGGCCCCCGCTGTGCTTTGTCAACGGTGCTCGCAGGCAACACTCCCGCTCTTTGACTGCCCCCTCGGGGGTTGGGGGAGGAGTTCTCCGGCACCATCACTTTGCCAGAGCACCGAGCGCGGCTTCCTCCCGGATCGGTCCTCCCACGTCAAAGGCCAAACCGGCGCTCGTGCCAGCGCAGCCACGCAAGGAAGGTCAGGAGGACCCAGATTTTTCGAGCATACGCCGTAGAGAGCCTATTCTCCCGCACGAACCCTTCCCACAGGGCGTGGGCGGCGGGCGCGGAAAGCGGCGGATACCGCTGAAGGGAGTTTATCGAAAACAACTCCTCGGCCACATCCCGCAGCTCTTGCCGCAGCCATCGGGCCAAGGGAACATCAAAGCCGTGCTTCCCGCGGGAGACGATGGCCGCCTGGATGGATGGCGGCAGCTTCCGGGCGAGCAGCACCCGCAGGATCTTTTTCGTGGCCCATGGATCGGCCTTCCGGTGTGGGGGCAGACGCAGCGCGAGCCGCACCACGGGGTGGGCCAAAAACGGTGCCCGGGCCTCGACGCCGTGGGCCATGCTCATGCGGTCGACCTTGGCCAGAAGGTCGTCGGGAAGCCAGAAAAGCAGGTCCGTGGCCAGTGAAGCCTCAAGGGGTGTGGTCCGGGCCTCCAGGGAGGAAAGGGCGTCGTCGAAGGCCAGCAGGTAGCGCGGCACGCCGCGCTCTCTTGCGGGCGGCGGTCCCAGCAGCCGGGACAGGGCGGGCTCGCTGAAAAGCGTCGCCCACCTGCCGCAGCCGAAGCGGATGGGAGCAGCCAGGACCTTGGCCAGACGCGAAAGGCCCCCTGGTGGCCGGGGAGTGTCCTCGAGGAGCATGAGCCACGAGGCGTCGGCGGCGAACATGCGGGGCGGCAGCATGGGCGACAAGCGCTGAAAGAGCATTTCGCGCTGATAGCGAGGATAGCCCCAGAAGAGCTCGTCAGCCCCTTCGCCCGAGAGCACGACCTTGACGTGGCGGGCGATCTCTTCGTGAATGAGGAATGTCGGGACGCACGCCGGGTCCCCCAGGGGCTGATCGGCGTGGTAGACCACGCGCTGAAACACGTCGGCGTCGACATTTCCTCCGTCGAGGGCCACCAAGGGCATTTGCAGCGCCTGGGCCACCTGGCGGGCGAAGGGGGATTCGTCCAGGTCCTGGTCATCGAAGCGGACCACGAAGCCCGTGAGGGGCGCCTCCGCCAGGCGGCGGGCGTAGGCCGCAAGCAGGCTGGAATCGATCCCGCCGCTCAGGAGCGCTCCCATCGGCACATCGGACACCAGGCGCTGCCGCACGCTGTCCTCGAGGCAGCGGTCCAGAGATTCGATCGAAGGCGCTGGCTCGGATGGCCGGGGGAAGCAGTCCTCGATGGACCAGTAGCGGTGCAGACGGTCGCTGCAGGTTTCAAGGTCGACCTCCAGCCAGTGGCCGGGAGGAACCTGACGGATTTCCCGGTAGATCGTCTCGGGTCCGGGAACGTACTGGAGCGCCAGGAAGGCCCGGACGCTCTCGGGATCCAGGCTCAGCGGAAGATCCCTGAGGGCGTGGAAAAACTTGATCTC
>CAZGQL010000261.1:0-4153 GCA_964527905.1 uncultured Syntrophobacteraceae bacterium | reverse complement strand
CCTGGATCGGGTAAATGCTCTTGGCGCCGGGAAGGGAACGGATCACGTAGCCGTTGTGGAGGTTCGTTTCGGCAGCGGCCGTGTATTTGTCGGCGTCCACCGACACCAGTTTCCAGTAGTAATCGCGAATCCAATCATGCTTCTCGAGGGCCTCGCGGATAGGAATCACCTCGATACCTTCCTGCTTCGATTCGCAGTGCACGACCGATGTGTCCTTTTGGAAAAAGGTTCCGCCGCGCCCCTTTTCGGTGACGTCTACCCCGGCCATGAGGAGCCGTTGAATCTCTTCGTCCGGCAGCGCCCGAAGCTTGTCGTCGCTCAAGTACGCGTGTTCCTCGCTCCGGGTTCGGAACTGCATGAGGTCCACGTCCGGACCGATGGCCGCCTTTTTGTCCAGGGCCTTTGCCGCTCTTTCCTTCAGTTGTTCTCGATCGTACATCGCACGCATTCCTCATATCCAACTTCGCTAATGCAGCGAAAGATTTCCCGCGGATTGGTGCTGCAACTCATCACGCCGTTGAACAGCAGCTGCCCCTTGTCCACATCGACATAGTCCAGAATGTGCCCCGTGTGCGTGATGATGAGACCCATTTTGCTGCGGTCCCGCTTGACCTGGAGCCGGGTCTTGGTGGCCGTGGCCGAGCATTCCTTCTGCAACAGTCGGGCAATGGTCTCGCCAACCAAGGCGATGTTTTCGATGTCGACGCCGGATTCGGGCTCGTCGAACAGCATGAGGTCCGCATCCTGAGCCATGAGCTGCAGGAGCTCGGATCGCTTGATCTCTCCGCCCGAGAAGCCGGCATTCACGTCTCGATCCAAAAAGCGGTCGAAGTTCACCTTTCGGGCGAGCGCTTCCGCGTCCACCTCACCTCTGGCACAGATCTGGACCATCTGGCGGGTCTTGAGCCCGTGAATAGTCGGTGGCCGTTGATACGACATCCCGATTCCGAGTCGGGCCCGTTCGTCGATGGGCGCGTGCGTGATGTCCACTCCCTTGAAAAGGATCCTCCCACCCGTGACCTTGTATTGAGGATATCCCACAATGGTCATCAGGAGGGATGTCTTACCCGATCCGTTGGGTCCGAATAAGACGTGGGTCTCCCCCGGCTTAATTTCCAGATCGATGTGTTTGAGTATGATTTTGCCTGCAAGTTCAACCTGCAGATCTTCAATCAACAACATAGGCATTCTCCTCGATAAACCAACCAAAGGAGTGGAGCTCGATCAAAACGCGCCCTGAATCTGATGTCGCCGTTTCACGCCCGAAAAGACGACTAAGAGAACCATTGTAACTCTTATAATCGTTGAAACGGGCGTGTGCAAGCAATAAACCCTTGTCCGGGCGCTTGGTGAACAAATTGCCTTTGGTGTGATTGTAAGAAAACATAAGGTTGGGCAGATCCAAGGAATAACCTGGGCTGAAGAAGTGCCTCACCAGCTCCATTCAATTCCGGAGGATCCTCGGACAGGTCCCGCACTCAACGATACTTCTGCCGGTCCGCGGGTGTCCACCATTGCCTGGGAGCAAGGCCCATCGGGTAAACGTTGACGTTTTCAAACCGTCTGCTGACGGCCACGAGGGCCTCGGTAGTGAACAGAAAGGTATATGGCTCCTCCTCATGCACGATGGCGTGGAACCGGTGGTAGAGTGCCCGGCGCTTCTCGGGATCAAACTCCTGACGAGCCGTTTCGATGAGTCGGTCCGCTTCCGCGTTCTGAAATCCCACGAAGTTGGACCCCTTCTCCGCCTGGGACGAGTGCCAGATCTGGAAAGGGTCGGAATCCCAGCCCATGCTCCAACCGAGCGTGCAGGCGTCAAAGTCCCGTTGGTCGATCCTCTGGATGAAGACGGCCCACTCGAGATTGCGAATCTGCATTCGGATTCCGACAGACTTGAGATTCTCCTGCAGCACAGTGGCGATTTGCTCTCCGGTTCTGGAACCCGCCGAAAGCAGGAATTCGAAGGCAAAGGGCTGACCGTCCTTGTCCAGGACGCCGTCCCCGTCCCGGTCTTCCCACCCGGCTTCCCTCAGCAGGGCCACGGCTGTCCGAGGATCGTAAGGATACGGAGCGATCCGCTGGTCATAGTCCGGACTGTTCACGTAGAAGGGCCCTGAGATCACCGTCCCGAAACCCAGCAGGATCTTCTGGAGAAACGTCTCCCGATCCATCAGCAGCGTCATGGCACGGCGGACCCGCTTGTCGGCAAAAAACGGCCTGCGACTGTTCCAGCCGATGTAGTTGTAGCTGGGGAGGTAATACTTCAGCTTGCGGAAATCCTGCTCAAAACGACGTGACTGGGTCTGCCGGGCCCACTGGATGGGTCGAAGGCTCATCATGTCCAGCCCCCCCTGTTTGAGCACGTGAAGCGCAGCGGTGGGTTCCGTGATGATCTTGAACACGTGGCGCATCAGGTGGGGTTTCTCTCCCCAGTACTGTTCGTTTCGCACGAGCACGATTTCCTTGCCCGTATCCCACCGGATGAGCCGATAGGGGCCTGTTCCCAAAGGCTGTCGTCCGATGGAGTGCTTGTTGAAATCATCCAAGGGCCCAAAGCGGTGCGCCGGGACGATGGGAATCCCCCCACAGAAATCCAACGCCCGGTAGTACGGGATGCGGTATCGGTAGCGGACGGTGAAATCGTCGATGGGCTCCACCACTTCGATGTCCTGATAATAGTTGCGCAAATGGGGAGCGTCCACCTTCGGATCCATGATGCGCTCGTAGGAGAAGAGCACGTCCCGGGCAGTGAAGGGTGCGCCGTCTTGCCAGGTCACATTGCGCTTGAGGTGGAACACGTACGTCAGGTGGTCTTCGGAAATCTCCCAGGACTCGGCGAGCTGCGGCACGAGCTCCATCGTTTGTTCATCGCGTTTGAGGAGGGATTCGTAAATGTACTCGTTGATGCGCGATGCATATGCGTCCGTGGCCGTGATCGGGTTCAGGGTGGCTGGTTCCGCGCTGAGATGGTGGATGAGCCAGTCGCCATCCGTCGGGGTCGGCATGGGCTGATCCTGCCCGGCACGCGGGTGCTCGGGGAGCGGGATGAGCAGAGAGCTCAACAGAAAGACGAGCGCGCAGGTCAGAAGGCGTGCGCTCATAGTTTAGGGCCTCAGAGTCAGATGGATGGGGTCGTTGCCGGAGGGGTGAGCCCCCGTGATTGCTTTCTGTGGTGCTCCGACGGGTCCGTCTTTAACACGATGTCAGCATGGGTCCAAGCGTTCCTTGGGGGTGGCGCAAAAAAGAACCCCTTTCTAAGCCCGCGAGACTTAAAAAGGGGTTATCAGGGTGGCGTCAGTGCGCAAAATGCTGGCGCCCGAGACGTGTTACAAGCTATTGACGTCGATATTCCGGATGAACAATTTGATCTGATCCATCCAACGCTCCAGCTGTTTCTCACGTTCTGCGTCCGCATTGTCCCTCTTCGCCTCTCTTGCATCTACCGTCGATGTGTTCCGGGCGGCAGCCGATTCTCCGCCGCTGGAATCCAGACCTCCAGACGGAATGTCATTGGCCACGTAGCGTTCGAAATCCAGAGCTTCCATTTTTCGCTTGATCATGTCGTCCTCCTCGCGTTCCGTGTTACATGAGAGTAACTCTAGTGTAATCATGCCCCGCATTGGAGTAAAGCGTTCCAGGAGTCGAGTTTGGTGCCCCGGGGATGGGATCGGGAAGTGTCTCGGTTCCTCCCCAAAGAGGTATCGGCCGACCCGTGTCGGTTCTGAAGTCGTTGCGTCGATGGTTCTTGACCTTCTCGGCGAAGTGTTGTTCTGTGTGTGAAGCGAACAACGCATCCCCATACCTCCTCCCCCCCTGCAAAGGAGACAAGCCATGGAAACCCTTTTGAGTGCCATCATCGGTGCCCTGGGCAAGCTGAGCGAGGTGGCCGTCACGGACGCCTACGAATCCTTGAAAGCGATTATTCACAGGAAATTGGGTCAGGAGAGCAAGCTTGCCGACGCCTTGAAGAATCTTGAGGCCAAGCCCGAGTCGGCGGGCCGAAAGGAAGTGCTCAAGGAAGAAATCGAGGGTGCCGGAGCGAACGAGGATGAGGACATTGTCAACGCAGCCCGGATCCTCCTCGAGAAGCTGAAGGCTCTACCGGAGACCCGGCAGACCATTCACCAGACGGTGAAAGGGAGCCACAACATCA
>CAZGQL010000260.1:0-4179 GCA_964527905.1 uncultured Syntrophobacteraceae bacterium | reverse complement strand
CCCCCTTTGTCGGGCGGGAATCCGGTTCCCCAGATCATCCCCAGATCGATCATGCGCGGATCCTTGACGATCCCCCTGTCGAGCAGGCCCTTGGCCACCTTGGCCATCTGGGTCAGGACCGTGGTCTGCATTTCCTCGGCCGAAAGCTTCCTCGGGCTCTTTTTCTCAAAGAGCGGCATCGCATCAGGATCCACGCTCCCATCCTCGCAGAAGAATCCCTTGCCGCATTTTTTCAGCCCGAGGCGTCCCTGGTCGCACAGGTTCTTCAGGGTGTATTGCTCGATCTTCATGCCCTGCATGATCTTGTGCACCACGTCGATCCCGACTTCGTCGGCCAGCCGAATCGGCCCGACCGGCATTCCGAAGTCAACGAAAGCCTTGTCGACTTCATCCACGGGATTGCCGGTTTCGATGAAATCAAGGGCGGACAGGAGGTAGGGAAAGAGCAGGGCATTGACCACAAACCCCGGATTGTCCCTGCACACGACGGGGCGCTTGCGGATGTCCGCCACGAAGCCAAGCAGGTTATCCATCGTGGCCTGGCTGGTCTTCTCCCCCTGGATGACTTCCACGAGCTCCATCTTCCAGACCGGGGAGAAGAAGTGAAGACCGGCGAAACGATCCCGGCCCTTGACGAAGGGAGACATGGAATCGAGGGGGATGGAGGAAGTGTTGCTCGCCAGGATGCAGTCATCGGCCACCACCTGACAGATTTCCTGGTAGACCTGCTCCTTCACCTTGATGTCCTCGAAAACCGCTTCGATAACCAAGTCCACATCCTTGAAATCATCCCCATAGTCTGAAACGATCTTGAGTCGCCCCATCAGATCCGCCACGGGGGCTTTGAGCCTCTTTCTCGCTTCCATTTCTCCAAGGGTTTTCTGAACAAACTCCCTTCCCGGCTCGATGGCCTGGGGGATCTCCTTGGCCACCACGTCCATCCCCGTGTGCCGAAGGATTTCGATGGCGATGCCCCGCCCCATCGTACCGAAGCCAAGGATGCCGACCTTCTTGATGGGTTTGGGCTCAAAGCCTTTGGTGATCATCCCCTTGGGCTTGTCGCTCATGTTCTTGAGGAAAAACGTGTGGATACTTCCCTTGGCCTGATCCGAGAGCACGGCATCGATGAAATAGCGCTTTTCGATTTCGAGGCCTTCCTCCAGCGAGACTTTGAGCCCCTCCCGAATGGATTCGATCGCCAGCATCGGTCCCGGGATCTCTCTGCCCCTGGTCGCCTTGAGAACTTCCTGTCGAGCCATCCGAGCGACTTCATCGACACTCGAGAAGTCATGTTTGGGGCGCTGAAGCTTGAATTCCCCACTGATGATTTCCCGGAGAAATTCCAACGCCTTCGCTCGAAGATCGGCATCGGCGGGCACTAACCTGTCAATCACGCCCAGCTCCAACGCCTTGGCGGCCGGGTAGACCATCCCCTTGAGAATGAGCTGGAACGCGGGGGCCCCTATCAGGCGCGGCAGCCGTTGGGTGCCTCCAGCCCCGGGAAAGATCCCGAGATTGCATTCCGGCAGCCCCAGCTGGGTGGATTTCGTATCCTTGGCCATACGAGCGGTGCAGGCCAGGGCGAATTCCAGCCCCCCTCCCAGGCAGTGGCCATCCATGGCGGCAAGGGTCGGGAAGGGCAGACCGCTGATGCGGTTGAAGACTCCGTGCAGGCGGCCGAGCACAGCCTCCGTGTCGGCCCTGTTCTTCATGTTGGTGAGCATGTTGAGGTCCGCACCCGCGTGGAAGTTTCCCGGCTTTCCGGACATGAAGATCAATCCCTTCAGGTCCGCCTGGGTTTCCAACGCACTCAGCATCTCTCCCAGCTCTTCGATGGCCTCATCCGTCCAGGTGTTCATGGGCCTGCCCGGCAGGTCAATGGTCACGAGGGCGATTGCTCCCTCCTTTTCCAACTTATAGATCGTCGTAGCGGTCATTCCTGATCTCCCGATATGAACCCAACCGTTTTAGAAACGATGAGTGATGAAACAATGCTTCACTGTTCGCTGCTCACTCGTTAGAGCATTTCAAGCGCACAGGCCATGGCCACCCCGCCGCCGCCGCAAAGCGTTGCCAGCCCGAGGGTGTTGCCCCGTTTCTTCATGGCATGGATCAGAGTGACCATGATCCGGCAGCCGGTCGAACCCACCGGATGCCCCAGCCCGATTCCCGAGCCGTTGACATTGGTGATCTGGCGATTGAGGCCGAGCTCGCGCTCGCAGGCGATGTACTGAGCCGCAAAGGCTTCGTTCACCTCGATCAGCTCGAAATCGGCAATCTTGAGACCGCTTCTTTGCATCAGATCGCTTACGGCCGGCACCGGAGAAAGGCCCATGACGGCCGGATGACAGGCGCCTCTTCCCATGGCCTTGATCCGCGCGATGGGAGCGAGGTTGAGCTCCTTTGCCTTCTCGGCCGACATGATGACCATCCCCGAAGACCCGTCATTGACGCCGCTTGCGTTGCCGGCCGTCACCTTTCCTCCTTTGGGGACGAAGGCGGGCGCAAGCTTTTGCAGCTGTTCCATGGTCAAGCCGGGCCGGAAGTGCTCGTCTTTTTCGAAAATGAGCGGAGCTTTCTTGGACTGAGGGACTTCGATGGGAACGATTTCCTCTTTGAAGGAGCCCTCAACGGTGGCCCGCTCCGCGCTGTTGTGGCTTCTCAGAGCCACTTCATCCATTTCCTCCCGGCTGATGCCAAGCTTCTGGGCCACGAATTCAGCCGTGTGGCCCATGATGAAGGGCTTGCCGATGAAAAGGCTCGCAGGCGCCTGACTGGTGTCCAGGGGGGCATCGGTGGAAAGGGGCAGAAGATGCGATCCGCAATGGAGACCGTGCATCATGGCATCCACCAGCATCTGGTCCTGCATGCGGCATCCCCACCGGGCCTTGGGCACGGTGTAGGGAGCTCCCGACATGTGCTCGACGCCTCCCGCCAGAATCACATCGGCCACTCCGGCCTGGATCATGGCAGCCCCCGAAAGAACGGCCTCCATGCCCGAGATGCAGACCCGGTTGACGGTTGCGGCGGGAACCGTTTCCGGAATGCTGGCCATCAGCGCCCCCACACGGGCCACGTTCATGCTGTCTTCGGGCTCGAGGCAGCATCCGTAGCGGACATCATCGATCAGGGCGGGATCGATGCCGGCCCTCTTGACCGCCTCTTTCATGGTGACGCTGGCGATGGTCGCCGCATTGAGATCGCGAAGACTGCCTCCAAAACTACCCACTGCCGTGCGGCAGGCTGAAACGATGACAACGTCTTTCATTCTTCTTCCTCCCTATTCAACGTCGGTCATTGAGCTATATGGCGCTTTCCGCGAGAACGTACTTGGCGATGGTGAGCTTCTCCGCTTCCTTGGTTCCCTCGTAGATGTCGAGGATCTTGGCATCCCGGTAGAAGCGCTGCACATCGTATTCGTCGATATATCCGTAGCCCCCGTGGAGCTGCAGGGCCTTGTCCGCCACCCACACGGCCGTCTCCCCGGCATAGAACTTGGCCATGGCGCTCAGCTTGGGGTCGATCTTTCCCTGATCGAGCTGCCAGGCGGCTTTGTAACAGAGCTGGCGTGCCAGCTCGACCCGGGTTGCCATCTCACCGAGCTGCATCTGCACCCCGTGGAGCTTCGCAAGGGGCTGCCCGAAAGCCGTGCGCTCCTGCACGTAGCGAGCTGCCTTGTCCAAGGCCCCCTGGGCCAGCCCGACTCCCTGGGCGGCAACCATGGTGCGGGTGGTGTTGAAAAAATCCATCAGATAATAGAAGCCTTTTCCTTCCTCTCCGATCAGGCTTGAAGCGGGAACGCGAACGTCTTCGAAGGTGATCTCGGCCGTGTCGCTGGCTCGAATCCCCATTTTCCCGTGGATCTTGTTGCGGGTGATGCCCGGGAGCTTTGCATCCACGATGAGCAGGCTCAAGCGATTGTGGCGGGGAGCATCGGGGTTGGTGATGCACAGAACGGCCATGTAGTCGCAAATGGTGCCGTTGGTGATGAACATCTTGGAGCCGTTGAGCACGTAGTCGTTTCCGTCCCGGACGGCACGGGTGCGGATCCCCGCCACATCGGTTCCGGCATTGGGCTCGGTGTAGGCCCCGGCGAAGATGATCTCACCCGAGACCAGCCCGGGAAAGTAGGCATGCTTCTGCTCTTCCGAGCCATGAAGATAGATGTTCTCGGACCCG
>CAZGQL010000259.1:3952-4235 GCA_964527905.1 uncultured Syntrophobacteraceae bacterium | reverse complement strand
CGCCACCACCGGGTGCAGGCGCCACACGTGGGTGATCCCGCCCAGCAGGTCGACGAGGTTGGAGCGCCTCCACCGCAGCTGCTGCGAGAGGTAGCGCGAGAGCGTGGCCGGGGCCACCGTGTACGATCGGGCCTCGAGCGTGAGCACCGGAAGGAAGGAGACGGCGATCACAAGAAGCGCAAAAAAGCTCGGCCCCGCGACCTTTTTCACGGCTCGCACGACGACCGCCTGAACCTCTTCCGTGCTGCCTGCCGCTTGCCATTCTTCCAGGTCCTTGTGGGTC
>CAZGQL010000259.1:0-3855 GCA_964527905.1 uncultured Syntrophobacteraceae bacterium | reverse complement strand
GATAAAGGAGAGCAAGACCGCCACGGGAATGGTGATCACGGGGATGATGGCGCTCGGGATGTGGCGGAGAAAAAGCAGAATCACCACCGACACCGTGAGCATCACCTCGACGAGGGTGGACTTGAGGTTGTCGATGGCGCGTCGGATCAGGTCCGACCGGTCGTACACGGTGAGGATCTTGACGCCTCTTGGAAGGCCCGGCTCGATTTCCCGGATTTTGGCCTTCACGCGCTCGATCACATCCAGCGCGTTTTGACCCTGCCGCATGATGACAATTCCGGACACCACCTCCCCAGTGCCGTCGAGGTCGCAGACGCCCCTGCGGAGGTCGGGGCCCACCGCGACCTCACCGATGTCACGGATACAGACCGGGGCCCCGTCTTCCCCGGCCGATACGGCGATGTCCTCGATGTCCTCGATGGACTGCGCATACCCGCGTCCACGGACCATGTATTCCGTACCGCCGAATTCGATCAGGCGGCCCCCGGAGTCGCTGTTGCCGGCACGCACCGCCTCCACCACCCGGGAGAGCGGGAGGTCATAGGCCTTCAGCCGGTTCGGGTCCACGGTGACCTGGTATTGCTTTCCGAACCCACCGATGGGAGCCACTTCGGCCACGCCCGGAACCGATTTCAAGTAATAGCGCAAGGTCCAGTCCTGGTACGAGCGTAGCTCAGCCAGGTCGTGCGTCCCCGTTTCGTCTACCAGGGCGTATTGGAAAATCCAACCGAGTCCCGTGGCGTCCGGGCCCAGCTCGGTTCTCACCCCCTGCGGGAGACGAGGGAGGACGGTGGAAAGATACTCCTGGGTCCGGGACCGGGCCCAATAGATGTCCGTGCCGTCCTGAAAGATCACATAAACGTAGGAATAGCCGAAGTCGGAAAAGCCTCGGACCGCCTTGACCCGGGGCGCGCCGAGCATCGCCGACACGATGGGGTAGGTGACCTGGTCCTCGAGAATGTCCGGGCTCCTGTCCCATCGGGAATAAACGATGACCTGGGTGTCGCTGAGGTCCGGGATGGCATCCAGGGGCAAGTCCTTCATGGACCACCACCCCCCCACGCAGGCGACGCATACCAGGGCGAGGACGAAAACCCGGTTTCTGACGGAAAAATCGATGATGCGCTCGATCATGGCCTACCCAACCTCACCCCCTTCCGCTCGGCCATCGAGGGGCGACGGCATCGACCGGCAGTACTTGGAAGCCTTGTCCCGTGGGCTGAGAATTTCATCGAGGAATGCATCAATGGCGGGGTGTTTCCCGGCTCTTGCCCGGAAATCGGTCAGGATGCCTGTCGAACACCGCCTTGCAGGGGTCGCTCGCGAAATAATACGCGGTGCCCTCATGCACACTCACGCGCCCGGCCACCTCGGCCTCCCGTGGGTCGACCGCCTCGCCACAGACCGGATCAAACGCGGTTGCCCCTTGATGATCGCTCGCCATGGGAGGATCGTGCGGGTGAGGGGAACGCGCACCGGGACCCTCCGTCGTCGGGATCTCACGGGGCGGTTCCGGGGCCTTTTCCATCAGGAATGCGTCGGGATCCTTGTCGAACGCCTCCTTGCAGCTCGGAGTGCAGAAATAATAGGTTGCTCCGCCATATGCACTCACGTATCCGGCGGTCTCCGCCATCTTTTGAAGCACTTCCATCCGGCATACCGGGTCGATCGCCGTCGGCCCCTGCATCCCGCACGCCGCCAGTTTCATGCGGCTTTCGGCGTCGATCAGGAAGTGGCCCGACGTGACGATCCGCTCGCCAGGCATCAGGCCACCCACGATCTCGACGCGGTCTCCAAAGCTCCAGCCGGTTTCCACCTTGCGGGGCTCGAAGAGTCCGTTGCCCAAATCCACGAAGACCACCTTCCTGGAGCCCGAATCGATCACCGCCTCCCGGGCCACGACCATCGCCGGCTTCATGGGGATCGCAAACGTCACATCCACGGCGGCATCGGGCCTCAACGTCAGGTCCGGGTTGTCGACGATCAAACGTACCTTGTACGCTCGGGTTGTCGGGTCGAAAGGAATCAGCGCGTCGCTCACCGTCCCGGTGGCTGTCTTCGCCCGGCCCGGCAGCGTGATGCGAGCCGTGGTTCCCGCTTCGACGAAGCGCACCTCATGCTCGAACACGTCCGCCACAACCCACACGCGCCTCAGGTCCACGATCCGAAAAAACTCCGTGTTCCGTTCGAAACGGGAAAAGGGGGAGACGTTTCGCGCAACCACGACGCCCGCGACGGGGGCCCTCAGTTCAATCGATCGGACAAACTGGCGAGTGCGGGCAAGCTCCCGGATCTGGGCTTCACTCAGTCCGGCCAGCCTGAGATTTTCCTCCGCCTGGAACAGTTGGGCGTCCACGGTGTCCACCTTCAGGCCGGTTTGCTCTTCGAATGCGGGCTCCGAGCGCCGGCGGTCCACGGTCCTCAATGCAAGCAAGTAAGCCTGCTGCGCCGCAAGGGGTTCGGTGCTGTGGTAGGAGGCAAGAAGCTGGTCCTTTTGGACGAGGGTTCCGGTGGGAACGGCGTAGGGGAGGTCCCGCAGGTAGCCTTCGGTCGGCGCAAGGACCCGATAGATCGCGTTCTCGTCGGCAGCCACTCGGCCGAACGCCCGTAACGTCACGATTTCGCCGGCGACCTCCACCTGCGTCAGTCGTACCCCGATGAGCTGCTGTTTCTCGGGACTGATCCTCACGGAGCCCGGGGGCAGGAACGATGCCATCGAACCGGCGTTGTCCTCGTCGGCGTACACCGGCTCCAGGTTCATGCCGCAAGGGGCCAGCCCGGGTTTGTCCGAGGTGTGGGCGGGGTTCATGGGGTCGACATAATAGAGGATGCGGCGTTCGGAAACCTGATCGTTCCCGGGAGCAAGCCATCGGCTGAGAAAAAACCCCGATAGAAAGACACTCAGCAGCAAAAGAATGGATACCGAGTAATGCAGGCGTTTCATGGCACCGAATTGCCCCCGCATGGGCGAGTCCATCAGGACAGGCGCTCGACCCGTCGTCGGCCGTTCCCCGTGAGGGCGGCTCGGAGTGGTGTGGAGGTCCCCGCGATCCTTGCCGACCGAAATTACCCAAAGGAGCCCCCGCCGTAAAGCCCAATCGATAGCCCCGCGAGCGCCGGCCGCTCAGCTAGAGCCCGCAGCGTATGGCTCGTGGTGAGAGGGCTCCGTGTGGTCCTCAAAAGACGCGTCGCCGAGGATCACGGGCACGGGGGACGAGTGGTTCACGCCCCGCCCCGAGAGCCACGGCGACGCCGAAGAATCAGTGAAGGAAAAACGCCCCCCGACACCCTTCCCTCACAAGGTGCCGGCGGGTCGCGTCACGGCGTGGTGACGGAGGTGCTCACCCACGCAGACGAACCGATCAGGTTGTTGGCGCGCACCCGAAAGCTGTAACTTGTGCCGCGCAGCAAACCCGTCACGGTGCGTGTGGTCACGTCGGGTCCGGTCGTGGCGACGGTCGTCCACGTAGCGCCCCCGTTCAAGCTGCGTTGAATGGTGAAACTGGACTCGTTGTTCGATTGGTCCACCCACGTCAACGTCGCCGTGGCACGTGCCCCGGCGGCGACTGCCGTAGCGGTCAAATCGGACGGTGCGGCCGGGACCGTAAAGGCTAGGGTCACCATATTCGACGGAGGCGAGGCAGACGTGGCGTTCACGGCGGTGACGTAGTAGGCATAGGTGTTGCCCCCGCTGAGACCGCTGTTGGTGTAGCGCACGGTACCGCCCACGGCGTTGCGCAGCGTCGCCGAGCGGGCGATCGTGGCGATCTGGACGAAGGCACCGCCATTGACGGAGCGCCAAACGGCAAAGCTGGTTTCGTTGTTCGATGCGTCGGTCCAGGTCAGCTGCACCTG
>CAZGQL010000258.1:0-4236 GCA_964527905.1 uncultured Syntrophobacteraceae bacterium | reverse complement strand
CCGGCTCGACCTACACCCTGAACTACAACCCCGAGACCGATCGCCTGGTCGGGACTTACTTCCAGGCGGTCCACGGCCAGACGTATCGCATTGAGTTCATGCGGGCCAAGTGACCCCGCAATCCAACGGCTGCCAGCAGATGGACTCTTGTGGCTGACAGAAGCGACCCAAAACCACTGGAATCATGACGGGGTGATGAGCTCAAGGGCTTTGCGGCCGCCACGAACCGCCTGAAAGGGAATCCGCTGATCGAGCGTCGCCAATTTGCCCTTTTTCCAGGCGGCAAGCCCGAGCAGATAGACATCGGTGATTTGAGCATGCGTGATGACCACATCCGGGTCCAGAATCTGAAGGATGCTGATGTCTTCGGACCAGAAGTGATGCCCGGGCGCTTTTCTGAGCTGGCGAAGGATACCAAGCACGGTTGGCACCCCCCCAGGCCGGTTGGGGTAGCTCGGGTGGCTGGCAATGCGGATAAAACCATTCTCGGTGAGCGGGCAGGTTGCCCAGGCCTGCTGCCCTGTGTCGGCGAACCAGCGATGGGCTGGCTCGTGATGCATGTGCATGGGGTCCATAAGGGCAAGCAGCAGGTTGATATCCAACAAATAGGTCGTCATGGGGCCTCGTCTCGCAGGCGGTTGACCAGCTCGAGGGTCACCACACCGGCTTTGGGCTGGACGGGAAACACGGGCAGGCCATGCTTGGTTGCAACGGCGGGCCGCGGGGTGAGCGCCTGTCGAGCCAGATCCGACAACACCCGGCCGAGCGTGGTGCCCCGCTGCTTTGCGATCTCCTTGGCCGCCAGGAGAACGTCTTCTTCAAGATCGACGGTTGTACGCATAACTTACTCCCCCCAGGCAATGGAAAAGAACTGCATCTGATGATTGATGATAGAGTATCAAAGCTAGAGCGTCAAGGGCATCGCAGGAAAGGGCCATCGTTGAGCACCGCCCAGTCGAAATGGAACATCCTTGCTTCGGTGGCTCTGGTGGCAGGGCTTTGGCTCGGCTTCGATTCGGCCTTGCCTCCTGCCTATGGAGCAGAGACGCCGACGAGCCCCCAAGCCAAGTCCTATGCCGGCTCCCAGAGCTGCCGCGAGTGCCACGAGCGGTTTTACCAGTTGTGGTCCACTTCATTCCACGGCCTCGCCATGCAGCCCTACACCGAGACCCTGGCCCGTGAGAAGCTCACCCCTCAGCAGGAGGACGTGGTCGTCGGCGCCTTCCGCTACCGGGCCGAGACCGGCCCGGGGCAGGGCTGGGTCCTCGAGCTCGGCCCCGAGGGCTCCAGGAAATACCCGATCGCGCACGCCCTCGGGGGCAAGAATGTCTTCTATTTCCTCACGCCCTTCGAGCGGGGTCGGCTTCAGACCCTTCCCGTCGCCTACGATGTGAACCGCAAAGAGTGGCTCGACATGGCGGGGAGCGGGGTTCGGCACTTTCCCGGCGATCAGCGCCCCGATGATCCCATCCATTGGAAGGAATGGCCGTACACCTTCAACACGGCCTGCTACGGCTGCCACGTGAGCCAGTTCTCGAGCCACTATGATTTCGCGACGGACACGTATCAGAGCACCTGGGCCGAGCCCGGCATCAATTGCGAGACCTGCCACGGCCCCTCCGCGGAGCACAACGCCGTCGCCCGGGCCACCCCCAAGGGGCAGCCGATCCCCGACCTAAAGATCATCAGCACCAAGACCATGACCCGGGAACAGCGCAATCACCTGTGCGCCTCCTGTCACGCCAAGGCGACGGCACCCCTGACGCCGTCCACCCCGCCCGGGGAGCCATTCTTTGACCACTTCGACCTGGTCACCCTCGAAAGCCCCGACTACTACGTCGACGGCCGCGACCTGGGGGAGAACTACACCTACACGTCGTGGCTCACGAGCCCCTGCGTCAAGTCGGGGAAGCTCGACTGCATGCACTGCCACACCTCGAGCGGCCGCTACCGCTTCAAGAAGCCGGAAGACGCCAACAAGGCCTGCCTGCCGTGCCACCAGGAGCGCGTGAGCGAAGGATCGGCCCACACCCACCATCCGGAGGGGTCGACGGGGAACCGGTGTATCTCATGCCACATGCCCATGACCTCTTTTGCGCGCATGAACCGAAGCGACCACTCCATGCTCCCCCCGACACCCGCGGCCACTCTGGCGTTCCGATCGCCCAACGCCTGCAATGGCTGCCACGCCGATCAGGATGCCGCATGGGCCGACCAGCACGTCCGGCAGTGGCGGCCCCGCGACTACCAGGCCCCCCTGCTCCACCGGGCGAGCCTCGTCGAAGCCGCCCGCAAGCGCGACTGGAGCCGGCGCGAGGCCATGCTCGAATTCATCACCCGCCCGGATCGGGACGAGGTCTTCGCGGCTTCCCTCATCCGTCTGATCCCGGCGTCCCTGGATCCGAGCGTCGTTCAGACGCTGCTCCGGGCGGCCGAGGACCCGTCTCCCCTCGTCCGGGCCGCCGCCGTGGAGTCCCTGGGGACGGTTCCGTCCCGACAGAACCTCCAGACCCTGATGAAAGCGACCGGTGACACGAGCCGCCTGGTCCGCATCCGGGCCGCCACGGCCCTGTCCGCGTACCCGGAGCTTAAGACTGAAGGCCCGTATGGCGAGAGTATCCACAAGGCGAGCGAGGAAGCCCTCGCCTCCCTGTCGGTTTGGCCCGACCAGTGGACCTCCCACTACAATCTCGGGAACTACCACCTCAACCGCGGCACACTGAGCGAAGCGCTCGACGCCTATGACCGGGCGCTGAGGATCGAGCCCCACGCCGCCATGGTCCTGGTGAACCGTTCCATCGCCCACGCACGAAAGGGAGACGTGGACCAGTCGGAGCAGTCGCTCCGGCAGGCCCTGGCCGTGGCCCCCGACAACGCCGCGGCCCATTTCAACCTCGGGCTTCTGCAGGCGGAGCGGAACGATTTGACCCAGGCGGAGAGCCTCCTGAAGACAGCCCTGAAGCTCGACCCCCAGCTGGCCCAGGCCGCCTACAACCTGTGCGTCCTCCTCGCGGGGGACCGGGTGGAGGAGGCCATCGGCTATTGCAGGGAGGCCAGGCGGCTCCAGCCCGAAGACCCCCGGTATGGCTACACCCTCGCTTACTACCTGAGCCAGCGGGGCGAGACGGCCGAAGCCGCCGTGATGTTGAAAACTCTCCTCGAAAAACACCCGGACTACCGGGAAGCCTCGATGCTCCTCGGGACCTTGGGGACACCAGCGAAATGATCGCAAGGGGGAGACGTGAGACCTTGAACCGAAGAGCTCAAAACAAGGAGGCTTGCATGCGCTACAAACTCATTGGAGGTCTGTTTCTTCTCGGGCTGTGTCTGGCCGTCCAGCCGGCGCTCGCCCAGAAAGCCGGGAAAGGAAAGGCTGCCGCACCAAGAGCCGGGCAGGCTCAGGCGGCGGCCATCGACCCCCGGGCCATGAGCGTGCTCTGGAAGGCCTGTGAGCTCCTGAAGGCTCAGCAGCAGTTCACCTTCAAGGGCGAGGTCAACGACGACCAGGTCTTTTACGGCGGGAAGAGGCTCGAAGCCTCCTTCGAGCTGGAGGTCCAGGTGCAGCGGCCCGACAAGCTTCGCGTTTCGGGGGAAGGGGACGTGGTCAACAAACTGTTCGTCTATGACGGCAGGACCATCACCCTTTACGACAAGACGCGGAATGTCTACGCCACCCGGACAGCTCCCGCCGAAATCGAGAGCGCCCTGGACCAGGCCCAGAAGGACCTTGGGGTCACCGTGGCCCTTTCGGACCTGGCGAGTCCGCGGCTCTACGAGCACGTCACCAATAATCTGCAGCATGCCCTCTACGTGGGCGTGCACAAGGTGCGCGGCATCCCTTGTCACCACTTGGCCTTCGATCGGGGAGAGGTGCACGTCCAGGTGTGGGTCGAAGCTGGCGACAAGCCCCTGTTCCGGAGATTCGTCTTCACCCACAGGCAGGCGCCGGGGACTCCCCAGTGGACGGCAACCCTGACGGACTGGAACCTTGCGCCGCAGTTTCAGGGGGCTGTGTTTGCGTTCATCCCCCCCAAGGGGGCGGAGATGATCGATTTCGCCCCGCCTCAGACGGCAGCGCGTCCGAAGGCCCGACCAGCCGCGCAAGGAAGGAAAGGAGGCCAGCCATGAAGGCCATAGGGATGAGATCGTTCGGGATTGCGTGGGCCGCCGCGCTGCTGGTGGCGGCGCCCCTGTTTCTTACGGAGGTTGAGGCCAGGGGCGGCGGAGGCAGAGGCT
>CAZGQL010000257.1:0-4310 GCA_964527905.1 uncultured Syntrophobacteraceae bacterium | reverse complement strand
GACGGAAGCCGCATCGGCCTGCGCCTTGATGTGCTTGAACATGCGCTTGTTCCAGACCTTCGCCATGACGGATTCCATCGGAATCATCTTGGATTGCAGGAAGGAGTGGAAACCCATCACACCAAGACCGACCGAACGTTCGCGCATGGCGGAGTATTTCGCGCGCATCATGCTGTCGGGCGCTTTGCGGATGAAGTCTTCGAGCACGTTGTCGAGGAAACGCATGATGTCCTCGATGATCAACTGTTCCTCGATGGTCCATTTCTTCTTGTTCAAGGTCCTGTCGCAGAGTTTTCGCAGGGATTTCCCCTCGTAGCTCCCGGGCTCGTAGATGTCGATCAAACCCTCCGCGGCCTGCCCCGGGATGATTTCGACGACGAGGGGCAGCAGCCGCTGCTGCTCCTCCATCTCCAGCGCTTCCTTGAGCTCAACGTCGCCCATGCTGTCTCTCCTCCCGCTTGAGGACCGGGCCATCGCCCTCGTCGGGACGATCCATAGGCGCCAGGCGAGTGGCGGCGAAGGCCGCCCCAAGCGCAAATCGACGAGCGGCACATCCCGAGTGGCGGCGGTCCCATCCCGCAACCCGATCGGGAATCCTTCAGTGAGCCGCACCGTGTCCTAACGCGTCAGATCCGGCGACTGCCGGTCGAATCGTAGAAGACATTGGGAGCGTCCTGACCGTCGAACAGCCTTCTGCACGCGTCGACCATGAAACCGGCCGTGATCTGGTTCGTCATGATCACGGAGGGGTCCGGGCGGTAGCTGCATGCGGCGCGTTCCCGAACCGGGACCTTCACCGCCCGGGCCCTGACGATGTCCGCCAGGCCGAGCAGCTCCGCCGGAGTGGGGCCGCGGTCTCGCGGATCATAGACCACCACCTGGCCCGCCGTCGCGCTGGTCCCCCCGCTGATGAGCGGCCTGCCCTGATCCCGGCAGCTGTCGCTGAGCAGGATCCGGGTCTCGAAGTTGTCCACGCAGTCGAACACCACATCAAAGTCCGAAAGATCCATGCTCGAATCAAAGAAGGCGACCCGGGCCGAGCCGTTCATCCCGAAGCGCTCATTCAACCTTCGCGACAAGGTTTCGGCCTTGCCCTGGCCGACGGCGTCGTAGAACAGCACCTGTCGGTTGAGGTTCGTCGCGTCGACCACATCGGAATCCATGAACGTGCATTCCCGCACGCCCCAATAGGCCAGCCCGAGCCCCACGAAGGTCCCCAGCGCCCCGGCCCCCACCACCAGGGCGCGGACCGTTGGAGCGACGGAACTCGTGGAGGGCCTTTCGTAGGCGATGAGCGCATTGGAAATCCTCTGGCGCATCAGAAGGCTTTTCACCTCCTCGAGCACGATGCCCGAAGCGATCGCATCCAGCACGGCATCGTCAAAATGAGGGCCCGGGAAGCTTTGGGAGCAAATGATCCCATCGAGCTCACGCCACTCACGTCCCCGGATGTAGGGGAACACCCGCAGCCCCTGCACCCCGTCACCTTCATAGCAAAACCCCCGTACCAGAGGCAGATTTTCGCGGAACGCCTTTTCGAGAAGGACTTTGTTGGCCAGGCCGAAATGGCTCAAGTCCACGATCACCGCGCACCCGTCGAACAGGTTCTCCAGGGCGGGATGCGTGAAATAGCCCTCGTAATGCGTGAGGCAAAGGAGCGGGTTGACCCGGGCGGCGACGTCCATGAGGACCGCGTCCAGCACAGGGGCCACCACCACCAGGGAATTGATGCCGAGCGCGGAAGCCGACAACACGAACAGCGAGGCCAAAAGATCGTCGTCCCCCACCACCGCGATCCGGGCCCGATCCAGCGCCGGTTGATCCCATCCCTCGATTCGGAGCTGCCGGTCCAGCCGGCTTGCAGCATTCACCGCCGTTTCCCTGTCCAACAAGACTTGCACGGCCCCGCCCGATCCACCCGGAAAGGAACCCTCAGCCGTGGGGAGGCGCCCACAGGGCGATCTCCAGAGGGTGATCGGCGGCCAGACGCGGGCCCCGTTTCTCCAGATCCAGCTGCCGCTTGTGCAAGTACTTGACCTTGGCCTGCAAATAACCATTGTCGGGATCGGTCCTCAGGGCCGTCTCGGCCTCCCGCAACAGGATACGGATCTCCAAGTACTCCCTTTCCAGGCCGCGGACTTCAATCTGGTAGGCCTGAAAATCCTCCATTTCCCGGACATCGTCATAGAGCCACATTCCCATGGACCAACTCCCCGCGGCCAGGCCCTCCCGCCCGAGCTCGCCACAACCGGCCATCCGGCCGACGATTGACATTGTGCTTCCAAAGCTCAAAGGTGGACCGTACGGGCGACCTCCGTTCACAGCCGCACGCCCCCGGCCGGCCGCCCAACGCACCCAACATCATGATATCACGGCATGGAAGCGAATCAAGCGAGGCAGCCGGAAACGCGCTCCCGGCCACCCTGCCGTCCACGGTTAGTCCAACAAAGATGTCGCAACCGATCCTGATAAGAACAAAGGGACAATCAATCGGAGCGGATTGGAGGAGATCAATGGAGCATCAATGACAACGCATGATCATCATGAACTTGGAATGGAGGTAGAAACAATCAACCCGAACAACCAGCGCAGCAATTACATGATCTCCAGAAGTTCTATCTTGAATGAAAGGGTTTTCCCTGCAAGTGGATCATTTGCATCAAGAACAATGATGTCATCGGTCATTTGAGCAATCGTTGCGATAAGGGTGTTCCCATTTTCCATCCGGATATGAAGCCTCTTTCCCAATTCCAACTGAAGGTTCGCAGGAGCCTGTGATCGATCCATGGCAAACACAAATTCCTTTCGGTGCTGCCCATAGGCATCTTCAGGCGGGATCGAAATATTCCTGATTTCTCCTTCATTCATACCGATGACGGCCGTCTCAAACTTCGGCAGCACGCTCCCTTGACCAATCGTGAAGGTAAAGGGCTCCTCTTCCTCGTATGTGGAACTGAAAACGGACCCATCCTCCAGCGTCCCGTGGTAGTGGAGCCTGACCGTATCCCCAGACTTCGCCTGAGCCATCCTGTATCACCTTTCTGGGCGTCTTCCCCTGGTCGGAGCACACCCCTCAGCGGTTCCCCGATGCGCCATCGGTTCCCATATCCTCACTCGGCCCGGACCCGGCGGGCCCCACCTCATCGTCAATCTCCCTCAGCCGATACCTGTCCGTCCCCTCCCCGCATCCCTCACACGTTTGCAGCTCGTATCCCTTGCCTTCCACAAACCAACGGCTGCCCACCGACTCCTGAAGCCAGCGACTCAACACGCGGATTTTCCAGCGCTCGAGTTCCTCGAGGCGATCCTCGTACTCGGCCACACAACCGTGCACGGACCAATGGGGATCCAGGTATTCGGGAATGGGCCCTAGGGGAGGCTCGTGGAACAAGGGCTCCAGGATCTCCGCACCGATCCTCAGGATGCCTTCCGCATCGAGGGGCTCCCCCTTACTCCGCGCCAGGCTCGCGAAAAGGCGCAAGGCCGATGACTCAAGGGCAGCACCCTCGCGGCTCGCCGACAACGCGCGATCATCATGCTCTCCGCTCATGCAGCCCCAATCGCCGGGCTCCGCGCAGCACCCCCGGCTCATCATCCCCCTTTCCCTCTTGCGGTGCCGTTGTGCTCATCGTGTTGTAAGCTTGCATCGACAGCTTCAGCTTAGTGGAACGGGGCCCATAAATCCAGTCTTTTGCGCTGCCCACAGGGCTCCCAGTGGCATCCGATCACGAGCGGCGTCTCGGACCGCACCACGGAATGGCCAGCGGGAACGGGCCCGCTGTTTCCGATCCACATCCTCATTGCCTACCCCGAGGAGGGTCTTGTTCTAGAATTGACATCTTGGGAGGGCGGTTCTGGATTGGTAGAGACCTGGCCGGCGCAGGGAAAGGATCGTGGGCCTTCCGCGAAGGAAGGTTGCAGGGAGCCCCTTTGGCTGGAGGTGGTGTCTAGAGCGTCCATTCACCTGGCAGCACGGCCTGCAATCCCCGATAGAAAGGGATTGTCCTGCTGCTGGAAAGCCTGTTCCCTCCAAATGACCCCATGGATCGGGTGCCGACGACGAAAACAACCGAAGGGCCGAGATCGGGCCTTTCCCCTCAAGGCGGGGGTCAAAAAACGGAACGATCGCGGCATGGGCGACGACACGGGCAGCCGTACCTCGTCACTCCTGCCACGAGAGCGGACACGGACCAATTCGAGGCATCCGTATCAGCTTCCACCACCGGCTCCACCACCGGCTCCACCACCGGCTCCTCCACCGGCTCCTCCACCGGCTCCTCCACCGGCTCCTCCACCGGCTCCTCCACCGG
>CAZGQL010000256.1:0-4332 GCA_964527905.1 uncultured Syntrophobacteraceae bacterium | reverse complement strand
CTTCCTGGCGTCTGCGCGACCGACCCTGGATGTCCAGCAGGCGGCTGCGGTCGAGCAGCCCCTCCTGCTCGACGAGGGTAGGGGCGAGCAGTTTTGCGCTCAGGGGCCTCAGGATCCGGCCGGGGTATCCGGAAAGATTCTCGACGCTCCTCAACGCATCCCGGCGCTGGCTCATGGGGCGCTGACCCAGGACCTCCCCCGTGAATAGAAAATCCGCCCCCATGGCCTCCATCCTGCGCCCCGCCTCCCGAAGCATCAACGCATGGCAGTCGATGCATGGATTCATCTGGCTGCCGAAGCCGTAGACCGGACCGCGGAGCATTTCCAGATGGGCCTCGGTGATGTCGACGATCTCCACGGGCGCGCCAACGAGGGCGGTATAGTCGACCCCGGCCGCAGGACCGAAAAACGGCGTCTTGAAAAGCAGACCCAGAAGCCCCACCTCTTGTTCCTGCAACACCTTGAAGGCCAGGATGCTGTCGAGTCCACCGGACAAAAGACCAATCCCTTGAGCTTTTCTCCCCATGCGCGTTCCATTCGTCCGTCGGCTTGAAGCCGTCCCCGCTGGCGATCGCCCGCGAGGACGGCCGCGAATCCTCTCAAAATGGCGCCATTGTGGCGGGATTCTGGGACTGGATGGCGCGATTCTGTCGCCTCCAACCGGATCGAATCACGCCATCCGCAACGTCACGAATCAGTGAACATGTTGTTGCGTGCGGATTTTCAGGCATTGGCATCAATCCTGCTTATGTAATCGGGCAACCACGAAAAGAAACTCTTTCCTCCTCATAGCTAGCCGGTCCTAGCCCCGCCGGCTAGCTTTTTTTATTGCATCCGCTTCTGCTTCTCCATTAATGGCATTTGGGAACGGCCCCACGGACTCGGCCGTGGCACCCAGGGTATTGGCCGACCTTCGCCCCTGATCGTTCTGCGCCCGGCCATCCCCATCGCATCGTCGACACCCATCCCCTGTGACAGGAGTGCGTATCCATGGCCCGAACTCTTCTCGGAATCCTAGTTTCCCCGCGCAAATACGGCAATTGCGAACTGTTCGTCAAGGAGCTCTCCCTGAGGTTGCCGGGGCAGTGGGAACTGAGGCTCGTGCGGTTGCCCGAGCTCCGCATTCGTCCGTGCATCGCCTGCTATCAGTGCCTGTTCGGCAACATGGAGTGCGGCCTCGACGACGACCACAGGTTGGTACTCCAGGAACTGGTCCAATGCGACGCCTATGTGGTGGCGGCTCCCACCTATTTCCTTGGGGCCAATGCATCCCTGAAGCTCTTTCTCGACCGAGGGCTGAGCTTCTACGCGCACCTGGACCAACTCTGGGGCAAACCCGCCGCAGGAGTGGCCATTGCCGGAATACCCGGAATGGAGGGGCAGACGCGGCTCGATGTCGAGCGCTTCATCAAGCTCACCTTCGGCAATCTACGATGCTGTGAGGTGCTTTATGGGGCTTTGCCCGGAGAGATCTTTCTCACGGAAACGGCGAAAGCCTTGGCGCGTCAAATGGCACAGACCCTCGCCGCGCCGTCCGGGTCTTTGCCGGAAAACGCTCAACCGGTCTGCTGTCCGCTGTGTGGCGGCGATACTTTCCGATTTCTTCCCGAGGGGCGGGTGCGGTGCATGCTGTGCAGCGGTAGCGGTGACTATCGCTGCTCACCGAACGGACTTGACATCGTCATCCATCCCGGCGACCACCCGCTCTTTCTCAGTCGCGAGGCGGCCCGATCCCATCTGGAATGGCTGCGAGGGATGAAGGACGCGTTCCTGGCCCGTCGAAAAGAGCTCAAGGCCGTCACCCAGCAGTACACGCAGATGGGGCATTGGGTTCGTCCCGTGAAGACTGACGAGCCGTGAGCGGGGTGGGGCACCTGTGCGTCGTGGCATCGCCCTTGGGTCTCCTTCCTGTTGCACGCTGCGCGGTCGCGGTGGGCACGCAATTGACAAGGGCCGGGTGTGGGCTTAGCCTTTAGTATGCCCCGAGCCGATCTTCAGCCCTTTCGATGATGTCGTCATGGAATCACAGCCTTTCTCACAGGGAGTCAGTCCGTGGCCAAGAACCTCACGCACAAGATCCTGGAAGCCCATTTGGTCGAAGGGCGCCTGATTCCGGGGGAGGAAATCGGTATCCGGATCGACCACGTGCTCCTTCAGGACGCAACTGGAACGGTCGCCATGCTCGAATTCGAAGCCCTCGGGATGGATCGGGTCCGCGCGGAAATCGCTGTCCAGTACGTGGACCACAACATCCTTCAAACCGACAGCAAGAACGCCGACGATCACCGTTATCTCCAGACGGCTTCCGCTCGCTACGGGCTTTACTTCAGCCCCCCCGGCAACGGGGTGTCGCACCAGGTGCACATGGAGCGCTTCGGCGTGCCGGGGAAAACGCTCATTGGGGCGGACAGCCACACTCCGGGGGCTGCCGGCGTTTCCATGCTGGGGATCGGCGCCGGTGGGCTGGACGTCGCCCTGGCCATGGCGGGACATCCCTACTATCTCCCCTGTCCCAGGGTCTTGGGGGTGTACCTGACGGGCTCCCTCCCCGATTGGGTCAGTGCCAAGGACGTGATTCTCGAGATGCTCCGCCGTTACGGGGTGAAGGGCTGCCTGGGGAAGGTGGTGGAGTATACGGGGCCCGGGGTTGTGAGTCTTTCAGCCACGGATCGGGAGACGATCGGGAACATGGGAACCGAGCTGGGGGCCACGAGCTCCATCTTTCCATCCGACGAGAACACGCGTCGCTATCTGGAGGCTCAGGGACGCGGCGAGGCGTGGGTGGAGCTTCGGGCGGACGAGGGAGCCGATTACGATGAATTCACGGAGCTCGACCTTTCAAAGATCGAGCCTTTGATCGCCTGCCCATCCTCTCCCGGCAACGTGGTCCCTGTTCGTGAAGTGGCCGGCAGGACTGTGCACCAGGTCATTGTGGGCAGCAGCGTGAATTCGTCATTCCGGGACTTGATGGTGGCGGCCGCCATCGTCGAGGGGCGCCACGCGCATCCCGATGTCTCGCTGCACATCAATCCGGGCAGCAGACAGGTGATCGAAAACGTGGCGGTCCAGGGCGGTTTTCTTGCGCTCATCCGGGCGGGGGCGCGCATCCACGAGCCGGGTTGCCTGGGATGCATCGGGATGGGACAGGCGCCGGGCACGGGTCAGGTGAGCCTTCGGACCATGCCGCGCAATTTCCCCGGCCGCTCGGGCACCAAGGACGACCAGGTCTATCTGTGCTCGCCGGAAACGGCAGCCGCTTCAGCGCTCACGGGCGTCATCACGGACCCTCGGGACCTCGGGAGCACCTTAACCTATCCTCGCATCAAGGATCCGGAATCCTACGTGGTCGAGTCTTCATCCATCATCGCGCCCTCGGAGTCCCTGAGGCACACGCAGGTGGTGCGCGGTCCCAATATCCGACCTCTGCCCCGGATGGAGCCGATGCCCGACACGCTGACGGCCACCATCGTCCTGATCGTCGGGGACAACATTTCGACCGACACCATCATGCCGGCCGGGGCCAAAATCCTGCCGTTGCGCTCGAATGTGGAGGGCCTGAGCGAATTCGTGTTTTCGCAGATCGCCCCCGACTTCCCCCGGGAGTGTCGAGAGTCGGGCAATGCGGCGGTGGTCGGCGGGGACAACTACGGTCAGGGATCCAGTCGCGAGCACGCCGCCCTGGCTCCCCGATTTCTGGGCGTTCGGGTCAAAATTGCCAAGAGCTTTGCCCGGATCCACAAGGCCAATCTGTGCAACTTCGGCATCCTGCCCCTCGTGCTGCGCGATCCCACGGACTACGACCGTCTCGAAAAGGGCATGACGCTCGTGCTGCCGGGCGTGCGTGAGCGTATCGAGCGGGGAGATGTGGAGGTCCCGGTTGAGGTGGCTGGGCGAACGATCGTGACGCTGCTGGAGGTCTCGGATCGGCAGCGCCGGCAGCTCCTGGCCGGGGGAGCGCTCAACGCCGTGAAGACCGGCGGCGGCGAATGACCATGGAGGCTACGATGGAACAATCGGTTCGCATCAAGAATACGGGACTCCGCGGCGTCACGGTGGCCGACACCAAGATCAGCTACATCGACGGGGAGCAAGGGATTCTCATTTACCGGGGATACCGGATCGAGGAGCTCGCCGAGCGGTCGTCGTTCATGGAAGTGGCCTACATGCTCCTGCATGGGGTGCTGCCAGGGCGCTCGGAGCTCAAAGCCTTCGAGGAAGCGGTGGTTGCGGCCCGGGATCTTCCCGACTTCATCCTGGAAAGCTTTCGGCATCTGCCCACGGACGCCGACCCCATGGACGTCCTCCAGGGGGCCGTCCCGCTCCTGGCAACGG
>CAZGQL010000255.1:4155-4371 GCA_964527905.1 uncultured Syntrophobacteraceae bacterium | reverse complement strand
CCCCCTGTGCCCGATAGAGCTGGCGGTAGGATTCCGCCTGTTGGCGGTTGAACAGAAGGCCGGCCAGGAGCGCCGAGGCCAGCAGCATGACGCCGATGAAGCCCGCGAACAGCAGCCGCTTGGACAAAGCGGCCGTGAGGACTTCCTCCTCATCGATTTTCGCGACGAAATGCCACGGCGTTCCGCGAATGCTTTTCACGAACGCGATCACCGGCA
>CAZGQL010000255.1:2650-4106 GCA_964527905.1 uncultured Syntrophobacteraceae bacterium | reverse complement strand
CCCGGACGACACGGGCGGCGGGCATATCGGGGCTCGCCAAGGGAACGCGCAGGGAAAGCGGGGGATCGTTCCGATGGCGAAGCGAATTGAGATAAACGACCTCATCGCCCTCGCGCCGCACGAGGAGGGTCTCGGCGGTCGTGCTGGGCACCGGCCACGACTGCACGAGGGGGAAGAGAAATTGGGCGGGATCGAGCGTCACGAGCAGAAAACCGACGATCTCCCTGTGCTGACCATCGCTCAGGAGTGGAGCGATGGCCTCCATGCTCACGGCCGGATCGTCCGGATGACGCACGTGCAGATCCGTGAGAAGCGGTCGCTGGGATCGGCTCGCCTCCAGGAGGTCCTGTTCCGGAAAACGCTCCAGGGTCAGAGGATCATCCGAGGTCGCGAGGCGTGGACGCCCTTCCCGGTCGAGTACCTTGACACTCCGGTAGTGGTACACTTGTTTGAGGGTGTCCAGCCAGTCTAGAATCGCCTGGTGCTCCTCATCGGCGGGAGGATTTCTGAAATACGTGCCCACCGCTCGAATCACCGTTCGGTCCCGGGCGGCCATCTGTGCGTCACGCACCTGCTCCTCGCGCCAGCTTCGAATCTGGGCGACCTTGAGTTCGGTGATAGAGGCCAGGGCCTTCTGGGTTTCGTGAATCAGCGCGGTTTCCTCACGCTTGTGGTAGACGTAGCCCGCCAGGCCGATTCCTAAAGCCAGTCCGAGAAAGATCGCGAGCGGCCACCAAAAGGTCCATCGCCGCACGACTGCGGCGCCCATCACGCTGTTGGTCACCAAAGTCGCGTGGTCTTCCCCTTCCGTCCTCATCGCTCCAACCTCCCCGCCCGAACCGGCCATTCGCAATCAGGCATTCCAGGGGCTTTGCCCGGGCAACGGAACCGCCTGCAACTGCTTGCGGAGGTCTGCAAGGGTGTAAGGCTTCTGAAGGAAACCCGTCATTCCTTTGCCGGCGAATCGGGCGGAAATCTCATGCACCGTGTACCCACTACACAGGATCACGGGGATCTCCGGCGCGATGCGCCGCAATTCCCGAAACGCCTCCTCGCCGTCCATGTGGGGCATGGTCAGATCGAGCAGGACGAGGTGGATCCGCTCCTTCCAACGCTCGTAAGTCTCGATTGCCTCCCGCCCATCGCGGGCCGTGAACACCTCGAAGCCCAGGCGCTCGAGCATCATGCGACCGAGGGCCCGGATGGTCTCCTCGTCGTCCACGAGGAGTACACCCCCTTTGCCCTGCCATTCCGCCTCGCCCCGCGCACGCCGCCCGCCCTCGCCGAGCGGTTGGTCCTTGGCTGCGGGGAGCAGGACTTTGACGGTGGTCCCCTTCCCAGGTTCGCTATAAACCTTGAGGGCTCCCCGGTGCCCGCGCACGATCCCCATGGTGGCCGGCAGACCCAGCCCACGGCCGACGAACTTGGTGGAATAGAAGGGCTCGAAGATGCGCTC
>CAZGQL010000255.1:0-2490 GCA_964527905.1 uncultured Syntrophobacteraceae bacterium | reverse complement strand
CCGATGGCTTCGGAGGCGTTGGTGACCAGGTTCATCACAATCTGGCGAATCTGGGTCGCATCGCCCTGTACCGGCGGCAGGCCCCGTTCCAGATTGAGATTCAGCAGGGCCTTCTTGGAAATCGAGGTCCTGAGCAGGTGCACCATCTCCTCGACCAGCTCGCTCACGTCGACCGGTTCGACGACAAATTTCCCCCTTCCCGCGTAGGCAAGCATCTGCCGGCACAGCTCGGCGGCCCGACGCGCCGCCTTCTCGATCTCCCTCAAGCGCGGTGAAACCGGTGACATGGGGGAGAGATCCTCGAGGGCCAGACTGGCATAACCCAGGATGCCCATGAGGATGTTGTTGAAATCGTGGGCGATGCCCCCGGCGAGCACGCCAAGGCTTTCGAGCTTCTGGGTCTGCTGGATGTGCCGCTCCATGGCCTGCCGTTTGGCCTCGGTTTGCCGTTTCTCGCTGATGTCATGCATGAGCTCGAAACGATAGAGCGTTTCACCCGCCTCGTTGCGGACCGCATCGATGCGTTGCCACACGGGGAGCGGGCGTCCGCCCCGGTCCAGAAGATCCAGCTCACCCTCCCAAGTCCCGCTCCGGTCGAGCGCGGACAGGATTTCGCGCCTGAACAGATCGAGTGACGGCGGCGTGTGGAACACTTCTGGCTCCAGGCTCCGGGCCTCCTCGAGGGAGACCCCGAGCAGCCGCTCGTAAGCCGGATTGACGTACACGAGACTTTCCCGATCATCGCGGATGGCGATGGCCTCGCTCGAGGCCTCGATGATGGCCTTGAATAGCCGAAGCTCCTTTTCCTGGCGCTCACGCTGCAGATCCCCCTCGATCTTCTCCAGGGCAAAGGAAAGGTCCGAAGCCACCTCTTCCAAAAGGCCGACTTCCTTCTTTCGAAAGAATCGGTTTTCCAGAGAGCACAGAACCATCACTCCCTGCACTTCCCCCTGAAAACGAAGCGGGAAGGAAGCGCAGGAGCGGAACTCGCAAGGAGTGGATGACCGTGAAATGGGGAAGATGCAATCCGACCCGCTGCAGTCGTTGCAGACGATCGGTTGGCCTTCCCGCAGCGCCCCGCCCAGCTTGCCGAGTCGTTCCAGGTCCTTCGGAAAAGCGAACTGTGCCCCTTCCAGCAGGTCCCCGCAAAGGCCGTACCGGGCGACGATGTCGAGTCTCGCGCGGTCGGCATCCAACCAGCCGATCCAAGCCAGACCCACCTCGCCGCGGTCGACGAGCAACCGGCAAACGGTGGGAAGCAGGTCGTCACGGGACTGCACCCGCACGACCGTCTGGTTCACCTGACTGAGCACGTCGTAGAGGCGAGTCAGACGGCGGATCTCTTCCTCCGAGCGGTGCTTGTAGAGGGCGATTTCGATGGCCGAGCGGAGTTCACGATCGTCGAAGGGTTTGAGAAGATAGCCAAAGGGCTCCGCCCGTTTGGCACGGTTCAGCGTGGCGTCTTCGGAATAAGCCGTGAGAAAGATCACGGGGACGCGAAAACGCCGACGCATCTCCTCGGCGGCCGTCACGCCGTCCATGGAGCCCTGAAGACGGATGTCCATGAGTACCAAGTCGGGTTTTAACGTGCGTGCCAACTCCAGGGCCAAGGTCCCGCTGGCCGCGCGCCCCGCAAGCTCATAGCCCATCGCTTCAAGCCGGTCCGCAATGTCCATGGCCACGATGGCCTCGTCTTCGACAATCAGAACTCGAGCTGCTTTCATGACTTCCCCCGGGGTATACGGTCGCGGCCTCGGGGCACACACCCTGCGAGCGGTCAGGGCAATTGCTGCCGGCGACCGGGTTCGCGAAGTCTTTCAGTGAGCGAACTGCAGGGCGGTCCGGCTGTACAATCCGGGTATGCAACGAATACGGCACCTTACCATCTCGATCCACAATTTGTCCAATGTTTCCCAGCCGATCCGCACCCCTGTTCCGATGCGGCCGTGGCTCGGACCAGGTTGGGCTCCGCCCGTGGAACCTAACCAGACCGCTTCATGGAGCGGCACAGATTGTCGCATGGAGACGCGAGCTTTCTCCGCGTTCACATCCAGGCGGTGTGCTCAATTTCCAAATGAGTGTTCAGGCTTTTTCGGGGTCCGGGGTATTGGCTGGTGGGGTGGGGCGTTCACCCTGCTTCAAGGATTCACACTCCCAAAAGACGCGCTCTGAACATGTGGCGCAGATGGTAGGATCAAGGAGCGGCACGAGGTGCTCGATGGCATCCTTCTTTGTTTCGAATATACGATTCACGGCCCGGGTACAGCCCCCACGGGACAGGATCTCCCGGACTTCCTCCTTGAGGGAGCACAGGTAGAGCTCCTTGCCCTCCAGGTGAAGGCTGCGCCCTTCCTCGAAAAGCATTTCGCACCCGGAAACGTCCACGAAGTTGATGCCGCTCCCGACGATCACGATGTGGCGCAGGTTTTCGTCTTGCTTGGCGATCTGGTGCAGCTCCTCCGAAATGTGGTTCACGGCGCCATAGAAGAT
>CAZGQL010000254.1:0-4375 GCA_964527905.1 uncultured Syntrophobacteraceae bacterium | reverse complement strand
TCCGGCGGGGATGCCGAGGCAGCCGCTGCCACCGTGCGCCTTCGGTTCGGACGAAAACGTTACGCCCCTGGCGACAGTCTGACCTTGCAGTTGAACCCTTGAGAAGCACTTGAGATCAGCGCTGAGCACCGCACTGCTTTGAGGAGGAACGACGATGGGCAAGAAGAAGTTTGAGCGGACGAAACCGCATGTGAACGTGGGGACGATTGGACACATCGATCACGGGAAGACGACGCTGACGGCGGCGATCACCAAGCAGCTGTCCAAGAAGGGCAAGGCGGAGTTCGTCCCGTTCGACCAGATCGACAAGGCGCCCGAGGAGCGGGAGCGTGGGATCACCATCGCGACGGCTCACGTCGAGTACGAGACGGAAAAGCGCCATTACGCCCACGTGGACTGCCCGGGTCATGCGGACTACATCAAGAACATGATCACGGGTGCCGCTCAGATGGACGGAGCGATCCTGGTGGTGGCGGCCGACGACGGTCCGATGCCCCAGACGCGGGAGCACATTCTTCTGGCCCGGCAGGTGGGGGTTCCCTACATCGTGGTGTTCCTCAACAAGGTGGACATGGTTGACGATCCGGAGCTCATCGAGCTGGTGGAACTGGAGCTTCGGGAGCTGCTGTCCAAGTACGGATTCCCCGGGGACGACATTCCCATCATCAAGGGCTCGGCGCTCAAGGCCCTGGAAGCCGACGACGTCAACGACCCGAACGCGGCGTGCATCTTCGAGCTGATGGACGCCATCGACGGGTACGTGCCCGAGCCGGTGCGCGACATCGACAAGCCGTTCCTGATGCCGATCGAGGACGTGTTTTCCATCAGCGGTCGCGGGACGGTGGTGACGGGCCGTGTGGAGCGCGGGATGATCAAGGTGGGCGATGAAGTGGAGATCGTGGGCTTCAAGCCGACCTTCAAGACGGTGTGCACGGGCGTGGAGATGTTCCGCAAGGTGTTGGACAGCGGCCAGGCGGGAGACAACGTGGGAGTGCTGCTGCGCGGGACGAAGCGTGACGAGGTGGAACGGGGCCAGGTGGTGGCCAAGCCCGGAAGCATCACGCCGCACACGAATTTCAAGGCGGAAGTCTACGTGTTGAAGAAGGAGGAAGGGGGCCGTCACACGCCGTTTTTCCCCGGGTACCGTCCCCAGTTTTACTTCCGCACCACGGATGTGACGGGAGTGGTGACGCTTCCCGAGGGCGTGGAGATGGTCATGCCGGGGGACAACATCAGCATGCAGGTTCAGTTGATCACTCCGGTGGCCATGGAAAAGGAGCTGCGCTTCGCCATCCGTGAAGGCGGCCGAACCGTCGGCGCCGGCGTCATCACCGAGGTTATCCAGTAACGACCTCGCGGCCCTGGCTGTCGAGGCGACCGATAGGATGGGATCATGCGAGTCCTCGTGACTTTGGCTTGCACCGAGTGCAAGCGCCGCAATTACAACACGACGAAAAACAAGCGGACGACGCCCGAGAAGCTGAGCTTCCGCAAGTACTGCAAGCACTGTCACGCCCACACGGAGCACAAGGAGACCAAATAGGGTCTTCTGGAGTGAAGGACGGGCGGGCCCTTCGTGGGCGGCTCGCGCACGGCGGGGTTCCGCCGCGGCGGCTTCCACGGCGGGGCGCGGCATTTGATGGGTAGGATCGCGAGCTTCGGGCGCCTCCCCCGCCACGGGGGGCGCCCGAGATGGACATGAGTTGGATGAGCGCACAGAAGAAGGGTCAAGACGAGGCCGCCGCGGCGGGCAAGCCCGCGGTCGCAAAGGTTTCCAAGAAGGCCTCCGTGCCGTCAACCAAAGCCAGAAAGGCCGAGGGGAAACCGAAGGCGACCCAGAAGTCCCCCGTAACTCGGTTGAAGCAGTACTGGGAGGAATTCAGGCAGTACCTCCGTGAAGTGGTGTACGAGTTGAAAAAGGTGGTGTGGCCGTCCCGGAAGGAAACGTTGGGCACCACTTCCGTCGTTTTGGTGTTGGTGATTTTGTGCGCCGTCTTCCTGGGCATGGTCGATTCCCTGCTCAGCCGCCTGATCGAGATGGTTTTCGGCTAGGCGGGCCTCTTCTCCGCATGGGCGGGCAGACGGCTGCACCGCGGAACAGTCGGGGGACCTCTCCTTTTATCGTAGAGGCGGCGACCCCATCGGGCGCGATGGGAATGGGGCGGCGCCGCTTTTGGAGCTCACGCGTGGCAAAGCTTTGGTACATCGTTCATACCTACTCGGGATTTGAGCACAAGGTCAAAACGGCGCTGGAAGAGCGCGTTAAGGCCGAAGGGAAGAGCGCCTATTTCGGACAGGTCCTCGTGCCCACCGAGAAGGTCATCGAGCTGGTCAAAGGCCAGCGAAAGGCCTCCTCGCGTAAATTCTACCCCGGGTACATCCTGGTCCAGATGGAACTGAACGACGAAACCTGGCATCTTGTGCGCCACACCCCGAAGGTGACGGGCTTCATCGGGAGCCAGGAAAAGCCCATTCCCCTCTCGGACGAGGAGGCTCAGGCGATCATCGACCAGATGAAGGAGGGTGCCGAGAAGCCCAAGCCCAAGTTCAAGTTCGAAAAAGGGGACGAAGTCCGCGTCGTGGAAGGCCCGTTTGCCACGTTCAACGGGGTCATCGACGAGGTCATGCCGGAAAAGGGAAAGGTGCGCGTACTGGTCAGCATATTTGGGAGGTCCACGCCTGTGGAACTGGATTTCGTGCAGGTCAACCGGATCTAGGCGCTCTGCCGCGTGCATTTCAACGGGTGGGCGCTCCCGGCCCCATCGAGCCGGGGATAGGGACAAACGGCGTCCCGCCGCACCAGGCGACGGCCGTCCAGGGTCCGAGTGGATTTTGAATTGAGGAGCGAGAGCGAGAATGGCAAAGAAGGTTGTAGCAAACATCAAATTGCAGGTCCCCGCCGGAGCGGCGAACCCATCGCCTCCCATCGGCCCTGCACTCGGCCAGCACGGCGTGAACATCATGGAGTTCTGCAAGACGTTCAACGCTCGGACCCAGGGCCAAGAGGGCATGATCATCCCGGTGGTGATCACGGTTTACGCGGATCGGTCCTTCACCTTCATCACGAAGACCCCCCCGGCGCCGATTCTTCTTAAGAAAGCGGCTCAGATCGCCAAGGGCTCCGCAGAGCCCAACCGCAACAAGGTGGCCAAGCTCACCAAGGCTCAGGTGATCGACATCGCCAAACTGAAGATGCCTGACCTCAATGCACGCGACCTCGACGCCGCCGTGGCCACCATCGAGGGCACCGCCAGGAGCATGGGGATCGAGATCGAATGACATCCGGCCAACTCCGGCCGCCAACCTGCAAGGGAGAGAACGCGGAGCGAGGGGAACCCCTCCTTCCACCGGCCCTGGGCCTGGAGGTCTCTCCGTTGTCGCGCGGAGAATTGAACATGGCAAGACGTGGGAAACAGTACCGGATCGCACGCGAAAAAATTGACCCGCTGAAGCGCTATTCGTTCCAGGAGGCCATTCAGCTGGCTTCCGAGGTGAAGTTCGCCAAATTCGACGAGACCGTTGACATCGCCGTCCGTCTCGGAGTGGATCCCCGCCATGCCGACCAGATGGTGCGGGGTACCGTGGTGTTGCCCAACGGCTTGGGAAAAACGGTCCGCGTGCTTGTGTTCGCCAAGGGTGAGAAGGTCAAGGAAGCCCTGGATGCAGGCGCCGACCATGCCGGTGGGGACGAGCTGGTGGACCGGATCAAGGAGGGGTGGCTCGAATTCGACAAGACCGTGGCCACGCCGGATATGATGGGCTCCGTCGGCAAGATCGGCAAGGTGTTGGGGCCGCGCGGCCTGATGCCCAATGCCAAGTTGGGCACCGTCACCTTCGATCTGGCGAAGGTGATCAAGGAAATCAAGGCTGGTAAAGTGGATTTCCGAGTGGAAAAGACTGGGATCGTCCACGCCCCGATGGGGAAGATTTCCTTTGGCGAGGAAAAGCTCATCGAGAACATTTCGGCCTTCATCGACACGCTCATCCGTCTGAAGCCGACTGCAGCCAAGGGGACCTACCTGCGTGGGATCGCCATCGCCACGACCATGGGGCCCGGCATTCAAATTGACCCGTTGCTCGTGAAGAGCATTCTGCCGTAGCCGTCCGGAGCTTCTCCGGGGCCCGGCGATCGAGGACTTTATCAGGCCTGCCATTTGGAGCTTTCAGCCATCCGAGACCGCAGGGACATCGTTGGAGATGTTTAAACCCGCCGCAACGGCGGGATCCTGCCGAGAGGCATGAAGGGCCCAAGAAGGCTGAGGGTGAAGACGATTGGATCTGTGTCCGGTTCGGGGGCGGCCGAGCACGCCGCCCGTACCAGGGAAACAGGGTCTCAGATTTGACGTTGAAAGCACGCTGGCAGAGGAAAGGAGGT
>CAZGQL010000253.1:403-4378 GCA_964527905.1 uncultured Syntrophobacteraceae bacterium | reverse complement strand
GCTCAGCCGACCGCTCAATCCTGTACAGCTTGAATGGCTTCAGGCCCTCGGCCTTGAACCGGAACTCTTCACCATCCAACCCCGCGCCGGATGACCTGCAAAGCTAGGGGGCGCAAAAAATACCCCTCGACGCGTCAGTCGGGTGCGGAATATGAATTACATCCCAACACAAGCGGGAGATTTGGATGGACGGCAAGACCGGCAACAAGCCCAGGCTTCGTCCCAGCTGGCATGAGTACTTCATGCTGATCGCCAAAATCGTGAGCAGTCGCTCCACCTGCAATTCCCGACCGACGGGGGCCGTCATCGTGAAGAACAACCATATTTTGGCCACCGGTTACAATGGAGCCATGCCGGGCGCATCCCACTGCATCGACCAACCGGACCACGAGGGGAAGCCGTACTGTTTCCGGCGGGCCAGCGGCGTGCCTGACGTCGACAAGTACAACTACTGCAAGGCCTCGCACGCCGAAGCGAACGCCATCGCCCATGCGGCGCGGTACGGCACCGCGATCGAGGGGGCAACGCTCTACACCACCCTCGCCCCCTGCTACGTTTGTCTCAAGTTGATCGCGACGGCACGAATCCGGGCCGTCTACTACGAGCACGTTTATGAATCGAGCACACCCGAGAGGGACGCTTTCTGGCGCGAAGCCGTCCGCGAAGCCGGTCTGCAGACCTTTCAGCAGCTGATCATCTCCCCAGCGACTTATGAGTACATTTTGAGCGACATCCATCAGATCACGTCACGCCGGAGAACGGCCGCGACGGATTTTCTGCCTGGCTGACAGGAACCGTCCGTGAATCGCGGAATCGTGTTTTTCGATTTGGGCCACACTCTGGCCACAGGTTTGGGTCGGCCGGTCCGTCGTATCCTCGGCTCGCGCTTGGGACTGACTGAAAAGGAGGTCAAGGGGATTGGCCGACTCGTGATGACTTACCCGGCCACGGACCCTGCTTCCCTTGCCGCCGCCATGACCAAGCTCCTCCGGAACCATTCCCCGTGGGACATCGACCGATGTGTCCGCTCGCTCTGGACCGAGCAGGAACAATCCGTACGCGAAGTTCCCGGCGCAGCCCGCTTGATCGGTTTCCTCAAGGAAAACGGGTTTCAAATCGGGATCCTCTCGAACACATGGCACCCATTTGTGGTCGGGCTGGAGCGCTCCTGTGGAGACCTTTGGGGCTTGGTCGATCACTGGGTGTTGAGCTACCGCGCCGGGGAAAAGAAGCCACGGGATGCCCTGTTCGCTCACGCCTTGGACGTGTGCGGTCTTCCGCCGTCTCGATGCTGGATGGTCGGGGACAGTTATGAACTCGATATCGCTCCCGCCATGAGAGTGGGCATGAAAACCGCTTGGCTCTTGGTCCGACCGGACACCGAACGCGAGATCCTGGCAAGCGTCCTGCGCGGCGAGCTGCCTCGACCCACCTGGAGCTCCGAGGACTTGGGGAGGCTGGCCGATGCGCCGGCACCCTGTTTCCTGAGGGATTGACTCATGTGAGTCCGGTGTCTACGACCGGATGACCTGCCGAAGAGGTGAGAGATGACCAAAGGATTGATGGTGGCGATCTGTCTGCCTTTCGTTCTTGGCCTGCCCTTCGTCCTGGCGACCTACGCCTTCTTCTGGTACGAAACGGCAAACGGCCCCCATCGATCGCGGCTCGTGGAGCTCTCGGGGGCCCGTCCGGGGCGATGGATTCTGTGCGGCGTGTTGTCGGGAGTGTTCGCGACGGCTATCGTGATCGTGACATACCCACTGGGGCTTCTACACCGACCGAAATCAAGAGAGGAAGAAACCGGAGCGCGCCCCCCCGTGCTTCTCGTACACGGCCTGTACCACAACGCCGGCGCGTGGTTCCTGTACCGCTGGTGGCTGCGGCGCGCCGGTTACGACCGAGTCGAAACCTTCCAGTACAGCAGCTGGGGGCGATCCTTCGAGGCGCTGCAGGCTGAGTTTTCCGCAACGGTGGAGCGGTTGTCCTCGTGTGCCGGAAAACCGGTGATCCTCGTGGGCCACAGCCTGGGGGGACTCCTTTGCCGGGCTTGTGCCGGGGAGGCGTCGCTGCAAGGCAAGGTTGCCGCCCTCGTGACCCTCGGATCCCCCCACCAGGGATCCAAGCTCGCAGCCTTGGCGATCGGATCCCTCGGACGAAGCCTGCTCTATCGCGGAGATCTAATCCGAGGTCTCGAGCGAGTGACGCTTCCGGCCTCCCTGCCCCGGTTGGCCGTCGTGTCGGCGGTCGACAGCATGGTCCTGCCCAATGAGGCTCTGCACGTGCGCGGCGAACAGTGGGAGACCCATGAGACCCCGCCCATCAGCCACGTCTCGCTGCTCTACCACCCCGGGACGGCCCGTCGCGTCCTGGCCTTCCTGGATCGACTTCCCTAGAGCGACGCGCCGGCGGATTCTCTTTCACAGGAACCATAAACAATCCGTTGATCGATGAGGAAATCGATGACCTGCTCGACGCACTCGTCCACCGTTAGACAGTCCGTATCCACGATGAGGCTGGGAGATTCGGGCTCCTCGTAGGGATCGGACAGACCGGTCATGTTGCGGATCTCTCCCCGGCGGGCCTTGCGGTACAGGCCCTTGGGATCCCGTTGTTCACACACAGCCAGCGAGCAACGCACGTACACCTCGTAATAGGGCCAATCGGCCATAAGCTTCCGGACGAATTCCCGGCTCTCTCGATACGGGGCGATGAAGGCGGCAAAGACGAGGAGTCCGGCATCCACCATGAGCTTGGAGACTTCGGCGATGCGGCGGATGTTCTCTCGACGGTCATCGGGACTGAGGCCCAGGTCCTTATTCAGGCCGCACCGCACATTGTCCCCGTCAAGAACATAGCTGCGCACACCCAGTTGGAACAATCGGGCTTCCACGGCATGGGCGAGGGTCGACTTCCCGCTTCCCGACAGACCGGTGAACCAGAGAAGAGCGCTTCGGTGGCCGTTGAGCACGTAGCGATCACTACACTTGATGATGGATTCGAACGGGTGGATATTCGCTCGCGGCTTTGATTGAGTCATATCGATGGTCCCTCTGGGAAGGGAAAAGGGGCATCCCCATAAGGAATCGTCCAAGATCACGCATGCGGCAATCGGGCCCGGACTTTCAAGCGCCCTTTGTTATCGGACGCATCGCAAGCTGCCGCCACGTTCGCCGTAGGCAACGAAAAAACTTCCTCAGAGCGCCACGCGCCACCGAGTTCCCTGGGGCGAGTCCTCGATCTGAATGCCCATGCGATCGAGCTCCCCGCGAATCCGATCGGCCTCCTCGAAGTTCCGCTGGCGCCGGGCGGCGTCCCGCTCTTCAATGAGGCGGACCACCTCCGCTTCTTGAACTCCCCTGACCTTGAGCTTGAGTCGCCGCTGCTCGTCCATGAAAACGGCCGGCTCACGCTCAAGCAGTCCCAGGATCCGGCCGTGATCCCGCAGGCGGGTAGCTCCCATGCGGGCGAGGGCGGCGGCCGGCCCCTTGAGCTTCTTCTGTCCGAATCGGTCCAGGAACCGCTGCAGGCCGCGCTGCAGCGTGAAGAGATGTCCGATGGCCTGGGCCGTGTTGAAATCGTTGTCCATGGCTTCCCGAAACGCATCGGGCAACCCCTGGATTTCGTGCCAGAGCTCCGCGTCCTGACTTTGGAGCTGTTTCTCGGATGGGTGCTCGTCAACGGGATCGGGCGTCCGTTCCTGGACCGCGCCAAGAGTCCCGTAAAGCCGCTCGAGCCCCCGCTCCGCCTCGGCAACCGTTTCGTCCGTGAAATCCACGGGACTCCGGTAGTGCTTGCTGATGACGAAAAGGCGCAGCGCCTCGGGGTGGACCTTCTCGAGCACATCCCGGATGGTGAAGAAGTTTCCAAGGGACTTGGACATCTTTTCATTGTCGATGTTGACGAATCCGTTGTGGAGCCAGTAGCGCACGAATGCTCTTCCGATCTCGGAAGAGCGTCGTGTAGGGAAAGAGTGTA
>CAZGQL010000253.1:0-393 GCA_964527905.1 uncultured Syntrophobacteraceae bacterium | reverse complement strand
GCCGCCTCGCTCTGGGCGATCTCGTTTTCGTGGTGAGGGAAAATGAGGTCCTTTCCGCCCCCGTGGATGTCGAAGGCGTCTCCGAGGAAGCGACGCCCCATGGCGGAGCACTCGATGTGCCAGCCTGGCCGCCCAAGACCCCAGGGGCTTTCCCATGCAGGCTCCCCCGGTTTGCTTCCCTTCCACAACACGAAATCGAGAGGATTTCGCTTATTCGCATCGACTTCCACGCGGGCCCCCGCCATCATGTCCTCGAGCTGCCGTCCCGACAGCTTGCCGTAACCGTTGAACTTGGTCACCTCGAAGTAAACATCGCTGCCCGACTGGTAGGCAATTCCCCGCTCCATCAACCGGCGGTTGATGGCGCGGGAGATTGGCTTCCAGTCGGGAGGC
>CAZGQL010000252.1:0-4556 GCA_964527905.1 uncultured Syntrophobacteraceae bacterium | reverse complement strand
GTGAGGCCATGGAAGTGATCCTGCGCGCTCTTCCCCTGCCGGGGGTCATCGGCCGCATCTGCCCGCATCCCTGTGAGACGGCGTGTCGGCGAGGCCAGGTGGACGAGCCCATTTCCATCTGCGCCCTCAAACGTTTCGTGGCTGACCAGGTCGACATCGAGAGCCTCCCGATTCCCGAGATTCAAAAGCGTGAAGAGCGTGTGGCCATCATCGGGTCGGGTCCGGCGGGTCTTACGGCCGCTCATTTCCTCGCCCTCGAAGGCTACCAGGTGACGATTTTCGAAGCCCTCCCGGCCGCCGGCGGCATGCTCCGCGTGGGCATCCCCGACTACCGGCTGCCTCCGGAGGTCCTGGACAAGGAAATCCGGGCCATCACGCGATTGGGGGTGGAAATCAAACTCAATCAGGCCCTGGGGAAGGATTTCACGCTCGACGGCCTCATGGCCGACGGCTACAAGGCGGTCTATCTCGCCATCGGCGCCCACGGCAGCCTCAAACTCAACATCCCGGGGGAAGACGCCCAAGGCGTCATGACCGGTGTGGAGTTCCTCCGCAAGTCCAATCTGGGGGAGATCAAGAAGGTCGAAGGGCACGTGGTGGTCGTGGGCGGTGGCGACGTGGCCATCGACGCGGCTCGTTCCGCGTTGCGCCTGGGAGCCGATCAGGTGAGCATTTTCTATCGCCGATCCGCCAACGAAATGCCGGCCCGCGAAAACGAAGTGGCCGACGCCTTGGCGGAGGGCATCCAGATTCAATACCTGACGGCGCCCCAGCAGATTTTGACCAAGGATCAGAAGGTCATCGGCCTCCAGTGCGTCCGAATGGAGCTGGGGACGCCGGATTCCTCGGGCAGGCGGCGCCCGGTTCCGGTCCCCGGAAGCGAGTTCGCCATCGAGGCCGAATGGGTGATCCCGGCCATCGGCCAGACACCGGAGTCCCTGTTCCTGGTGGAGCGGGAGGGCGTCAACGTCACCCGCTGGGGAACCATCGAGGCCGATGAAATCACGTTTGCGACCAATCGCGAGGGGGTGTTCGCCGGCGGAGACGCCCAGACGGGTCCCTGGGTGGCCATCGGCGCGGTGGCGGCGGGTCGCGAGGCGGCCGTGTCCATCGGGCGCTATCTCCGCGGGGAAGACCTGCGAGAGGGCCGTAAGGGCATGGAGCTGCCCCAGGACAATTTCACGTCCATTCCCAAGGAGATCGCTCACCAGCCGAGGGGCCACCAGGCCCAGGTGAGCATGGACGTGCGCAAGACGAGCTTTGCCGAGGTGGAGCTCGGGTTCACGGAGGAACAAGCTCAGGCCGAAGCCCGCAAGTGCCTCAACTGCATGGCCTGCTGCGAATGCCTCGAGTGCGTGAAGGCGTGCAAGGCCAACGCCGTGGATCATTCCATGCAAGAGGAGGTCCTCACGCTGGATGTGGGGGCCGTCATCGCTTCCCCCGGCTTCCGTCCCTTCGATCCGGCCCGCTACGACACGTATGCCTACGCCGCGCTCCCCAACGTGGTGACGAGTGTCGAGTTCGAGCGCATCCTGAGCGCGGGCGGTCCGTTCCAGGGGCATCTCATTCGGCCTTCCGATCACAGGGAGCCGAAGAAGATCGCTTGGCTCCAGTGTGTGGGATCCCGCGAGATCAACCGGTGCGACAACGGCTACTGTTCCGGCGTGTGCTGCATGTACGCCATCAAGGAGGCCGTCATCGCCAAGGAGCATTCCAAAGACGGCCTGGACGCCGCCATCTTTTTCATGGACATGCGGACCTTCGGGAAGGAGTTCGAACAGTACTACACGCGTGCACAGGAGAGCGGGGTTCGCTTCGTGCGCTCCCGGATCCACAGTGTGGATCCGGTCCCCGAATCCGACGACGTGAGTCTTTCCTATGTGACCGAATCTGGGGAGATGGTGACCGAGACGTTCGACATGGTCGTCTTGTCGGTGGGGCTGGAATCCTCCGATGAGGTGGAAAAGCTTGCCGGGACCCTCGGGATCGAGCTCGACAAATACCGTTTCGCGGAAACCAGCAGCTTCTCACCCGTGGCGACGACCCATCCCGGCGTGTATGTGTGTGGTGTGCTCCAGGGACCCAAGGACATTCCGCTCTCGGTCATGGAGGCCTCGGCCGCAGCTGGCGCCGCGGCCTGCGACCTGGCTTCCGCCCGTAACACCCTGGTGCGCGAGAAGACCTTCCCGGACGAGCGCGACGTGTCGACCGAGCCGCCCCGAATCGGCGTCTTTGTGTGCAACTGCGGCATCAACATTGCCAGCACCGTGCGGGTTCCCGAAGTGGTCGAGTACGCCAAAACGCTCCCCAACGTGACCTATGTTCAGGAAAATCTTTTCTCCTGCTCCCAGGATGCCCAGGATCGGCTCGTGCAAGTCATCAAGGAGCAGCAGCTCAACCGGGTGGTCGTGGCGGCCTGCTCGCCCCGCACCCATGAGCCCCTTTTCCAGGAAACCCTCCGCAACAGTGCCCTGAACAAGTACCTCTACGAGCAAGCCAACATCCGTGACCAGTGCTCGTGGGTGCACGCGGCCGACCCGGACGCCGCCACGGAAAAGGCCAAGGATCTGGTCCGCATGGCCGTGGCCCGCGCAACGCTGATCGAGCCCCTGCCCATGCCGTCGGTCCCCGTAAATCCGACGGCGCTCGTGATCGGCGGCGGCGTGGCCGGCATGGTGAGTGCCTTGACCCTGGCCAAGCAGGGCTACAAGGCCCACATCGTCGAGCAGAAAAACCGCTTGGGGGGCCACGCTCTCAAGTTGCACAAGACCTGGCGCGGGGAGAGTGTTCCCGACTACGTGCTGGGACTCATCGAGGAAGTGAACAAGCACCCCAACGTCGAACTGCACCTGAATTCCCGCGTGACGGCGACCTCTGGTTTCGTGGGCAATTTCAAGACCACTCTCGCCCAGGAGGGGAACGGAGGATCCCGCGAAATCGAGCACGGTGTGACGATTCTGGCGACTGGCGCCCATTCCATCGCACCCGATGAATACCTTTATGGCAAGAGTCCGCGGGTGTTTAAATGGCACGAGCTGGACGAGGCCTGGGACGGTGAGATCGTTCGGAACGCCAAGTCCGCCGTTTTCATCCAGTGCGTCGGCTCGCGGGAGCCCCAGCGTCCCCATTGCAGCAAGCTCTGCTGCACCTTCTCGGTCCAGAAGGCCGTCGAACTCAAGCAGCGCGCCCCCGACATGGAAGTCTTCATCCTTTACCGCGACATCCGGACTTACGGGGAGCGGGAGGATCTTTACCGGGAGGCCCGTCGGCTCGGCGTCATCTTCATCCGCTACGATCTGGACCACAAACCGGTGGTGACGGAAGCGGGCGGAGGTCTCGAGGTGAGTGTGATCGATCACGTGCTGCAGCGTCCGATCACCCTTCGACCCGATTTCATCACCCTGGCCAGTGCCATTGAGACGCGCGACGTGGATGAGCTCGCGCAGCTGTTCAAGGTACCGTTGAGTCAGGATCGGTTCTTCTTGGAAGTGCATATGAAACTGCGCCCGGTGGATTTCGCTTCCGACGGCGTGTTTCTGTGCGGTCTGGCCCATTACCCCAAGCCCATCGACGAGAGCATCGCCCAGGCCCAGGCGGCCGCCGCCCGCGCCGCGACGGTGCTGGCCCAGAAGAGCATTCACGTTGAGGGCGTGGTCTCTAACGTCGACCCATCCCTGTGCCGGGGCTGCGGCAAGTGCGTGGAGGCCTGTCCCTACGGGGCCCCGGTGCTGACGGAAGTGGCCGAGGACATTTACGTTTCCCAGATTCAGGAAGCCCTTTGCAAGGGCTGTGGGGCTTGTGCCGTGGCGTGTCCCACCGGCGCCGCCGCCATCCGCCACTTCAACGACGCGGAAGTGCTGACCATGGTAGAGGCGGCGCTCTGCAAATGAGACGCTCCCGCAGTGATCGCGCCGGGATCGCCTCCTTCCTACGAGGATGAGTGAACATGAGTGCGGAATTCGAGCCGAAAATCATCGCCTTTTGCTGCAACTGGTGCGCTTACGCCGGAGCGGATCTCGCCGGCGTCAGCCGCATCCAGTATCCCCCCAACATCCGGGTCATCCGCGTGATGTGCTCGGGGCGCGTGTCGCCCGATTTCATCCTGAAATCGTTTCAGCTCGGCGCCGACGGCGTCCTGGTGAGCGGCTGACACCTGGGCGACTGTCATTACCTGGATGGTAATGAGAAAGCCCAGCGCATCGTCGGCCTCACCCGGGAGCTCATGGGGCTCATGGGAATGGATCAGGAGCGTCTGGCCCTGGAATTCGTCTCCTCGGCGGAGGGAGCCCGCTTCGCCAAGATCGTGACCGAATTCACCCGGACGATCAAATCCCTCGGAAAGTCTCCATTGGGGGTGGCCGCATGAATATCGAACAAGCCGTCAAAGCCTACCAGACCTATGCCTGCCTGGACTGCGGCGTGTGCACCGGTAGCTGCCCCATCTCCAGGGTCCTGCCCAGTTTTTCGCCGCGCCTCATTGTGGAAAAAGCCTTGCTGGAGCTTGGAGACGAACTGCTCCAAGACCGTGAGCTCTGGTCGTGTCTCACCTGCAGCCG
>CAZGQL010000251.1:0-4582 GCA_964527905.1 uncultured Syntrophobacteraceae bacterium | reverse complement strand
GATGGTCATTTCCCGTCCGATGATGAGAAAGACGAGCCACGCGTCCACCTTGCCCAAAGGGATCAGCATGATGAGGACGGCTGAATTGAGGAGCTTGTCCGCAAGGGGATCGAGCAGTTTCCCGACCGAGGTCACCAGGTTGTGGCGCCTGGCGAGGATGCCGTCGAAATAGTCCGTCAAAGACGCCAGTCCGAACACCACAAACGCCACGTTGAACGTGTGTCCCGATGCGGGGGGGGTGAGCACCACGATGATCAGGGGAATGGCGACAATCCGCAGATACGTGAGCAGGTTGGGCAGGGCGGTCAGGTGCTGCCGCGACAGACCGGGCCGCGTTGGCTCCACCCTGCTCATGCCGATGTCAGACTGCTTGGAATCCACGGGCTGTCTTCTCGACTCATCGCTTATAGCGCTGGTAGTATTCCAGCACCCTTTGAACGTAGGTCTGGGTTTCGTCGTAGGGGGGAACTCCCTTGTACTTGGCCACGTTCTCGGGACCGGCGTTGTAAGCTGCCAAGGCCAGTACAATATCATTGTTGAACCGGTCGAGCAACAGCCGGAGGTAGCGGGTGCCTCCGTCGATGTTGTCCAGAGGGTCGAAAGGATTCAGCACGCCCATGTCGCGTGAGGTGTCCGGCATGAGCTGCATGAGGCCCATGGCCCCCTTGGGGGAGACCGCCTGCGGATTGAATCCCGATTCCGCCCGGATGACCGCCTTCACCAGATTGTGATCCATCCCGTGGCGCAGACAGGTCAAGCGGATATGCGGTTCATAGGCGTTCTGGTTGGGGAGGTCGCAAAAAGGCGCGAACGGTCGCAGTGCGGCGAGCTGAGGTCTGGGGAGGAGTTTGCCCGCCGACTGGGTCACGGTGATGGGCTTGAGGGAAGCCAGCTTCTGTGCGTCGGGATGGGCAGGGATGTTCGTGAAATGGATGACCCCGTCCTTGTCCACGTACTTGAAGATGTCCGCCCCGACAGGCAACGGAGCCAGGAGAACACAGACAAGGCACCAGGCAATCCCTTGCATCGCAGCTGCTGTTCTGGCCGGATCCTTCATCATGTTTCCCTCTCGGTCAGGTGCTCGTTGCAGAATCCAGTACCGAAATGCATGATCTCCAGGGTCAAGCCCGTTTCTTTTCCACTTTCTCCCAATCGGCCAGGAAATTCCGGATCCCGATGTCCGTCAGGGGGTGCCTGGCCATCTGATCGATGATCTTGAACGGAATAGTTGCCACGTCGGCCCCCATCCTCGCCGCCTCAAACACATGCAGGGGATTGCGGATGCTGGCGACGATGATTTCCGTTTCAAACAAATAATTGGAGTACATCTCGATGATTTGCTCGACCAATGCCATCCCCTCCTGGGCGATATCATCCAGGCGTCCCACGAACGGACTCACATAGGTCGCGCCGGCCTTGGCCGCCATGAGGGCCTGCAGGGGAGAGAAGACGAGCGTGACATTGGTCTTGATCCCCTCTTCGGAAAGCTGTCGTACGGCTTTGAGGCCGTCCACCGTCATGGGAACCTTGACGACCACCTGCGGATGAATGGCGGCTAGAGTCCGCGCCTCTTCCACCATCTCGCCGAAGGTCAGGCTGACGGCCTCGGCGCTCACCGGGGCGTCGATGAGCTCGCAGATCGTCTTGATGTGCTGCTCGAACGCCTGCCGTGTCGCGATGCCCTCTTTGGCGATGAGGGAAGGGTTCGTGGTGACGCCGTCCAGTATCCCGAGGCTGTGGGCTTCCTTGATTTCGTTCAGATTGGCCGTATCGATGAAAAACTTCAATGGGTCCTCCCGTGATCCCGTGGGACCGATGAGCTCCCGGCATCGGCGAGCCTATCCGTTCCGATGTCTCGCAAGGTATCCGTCCCGACATGCTTCACTGCAAAAATACAGCCGTTTCCCTTGAACCGTGGCGGTCACCCCGCGCTGTTTCAGGAAGTAGGTCCCGCATTCCGGGTCCTGGATGAGCTCTGTGTTGCGATCCCCCGTCACCGCGTCGCCGCCTTCCCCGTCGGCAAAATTGGACGGGAAGAGCTTCCTGGCCAGCAACTTGAACAGCCGATAGGACAGATAAGCAAGAAGCGCATAGAGAATCAATCGAACCATGGGGTCACCATCGGCTGGACATCCTGATCCGCCGTTTCCGCAAGCTCGTCGAGCAAACACCGTGCGGATTTCTGTAGCGTCGGATGCACCCACTCCGGATCAATCTCGGCCAAAGGGGCCAGCACGAAGCGCCGCTCATGCATCCGAGCGTGCGGTACCGTCAGATCGGGCAGCTGGATCACCCGGTCTCCGTAGGCCAGCAGATCCAGGTCCAGGGTTCTCGGTCCCCAGCGAATCGTTCGCCGGCGACCGAAAGCGTGCTCAACCTCATGCAACACCCGTAACAGGTCTTCGGGAGGCAGGAGGGTACGCCCGCGCACGACGCCGTTGACAAACCATGCCTGATCCGTGAGCCCGACGGGGGCCGTCCGGTAAAACGAGGACACACGACCCACGCCAACGGCCGGGTGGTTCCGAAGACACTGGATCGCTTCCCTGCATACGGCGACCGAATCCCCCTGGTTGCTTCCGAATCCGATCAGAATGACCTCCATCGGCCCCCGAGCTCGTCAAAACGCCAGCTTGCGGATGCGTTCGACCGCCTCCGCAAGGCGTTCCTTGTTCACGGTCAATGCCATCCGGACGTATCCCTCGCCCGGAGGACCGAACCCGCTGCCGGGCGTGGTCACAATGCCGGCCTCGCGCAGCAGGAGAGACGTGAACGCTTGTGACGTGAACCCCGTGGGAACAGGGCACCACACATAGAACGTCGCCTTCGGCGTCTCCGGTGTGAGCCCGGCGCTCCGAAGCCCCTCGATGAGCACGTCACGCCGCTCCTGATAGATCCGCTGCATCTGGGCGACACAACCCTGGTCGGCCTCCAATGCCGTGATGCCGGCCTCCTGAACGGCGTTGAACGCACCCGAATCCACGTTGCTCTTGACCTGTCCGAGGGCCGCCAGCACCTCCGCGTTGCCGACCACGAACCCTAACCGCCACCCCGTCATGTTATAGGTCTTCGACAGGGAATGGAACTCGATGGCCACCTCCTTGGCACCCGGGAGCTCCAGGAAGCTCATGGGGCGGTACCCGTCGAAAGCCATTTCCGTATACGCCGCATCATGGCACACCACTACATCGTATTCCCTTGCAAATTCAAGCACTTTTTCAAAGAAGCCCCGCTCGGCCGTCGCCCCTGTGGGATTGTTGGGGTAGTTGAGGAACAGGATCTTGGCGCGTCGGGCCACATCGGGCGGGATGGCACCCAGGTCCGGCAGGAAGGCGTTTTCGCGGACGAGGGGCAGAAAATGGGATTCTCCTCCGGCGAACATGGTCGCCACGTCATAGACCGGATAGGCCGGCGTGGGGATCAGGGCCAAGTCTCCGGGATTGATGCAGGCCAGGGGAAGATGCGCGATCCCCTCTTTGGAGCCGATCAGGGTCAGCACTTCACGGTTTGCGTCCAGTTCCACGCCGAAACGCTTCTGGTACCATCGCGCGACACTCCCCCGAAAGTCGTTCATGCCGGAATAGGATGGGTATTGATGATTTTCGGGCTTTTCCGCGGCCTTTTGCAGGCTCTCGATGATGTGGGGCGGCGTGGGCAGGTCGGGATCTCCCACGCCCAGGTTGATCACATCGACGCCCTTGGCGATGAGCTCGGCTTTCAACCGGTCGATTTCGGCAAACAGGTAGGGGGGGAGTCGCTTGAGACGGTCCGCTTTGTCAAAGGGCATGAAATCCTCCGAAGGTGTCAATCATTTGATTCCCAAGACGTGCTGCATGTCGTAGAGGCCGGCCGGTTGTTCAACGACCCACAGAGCGGCCCGAATGGCGCCGCGGGCGAAATTGTCCCGGCTGTGAGCCCGGTGGGTGAGCTCAATGCGCTCCCCCAGGCTGGCAAAGAGCACCGTGTGCTCCCCCACGATGTCTCCAGCCCGCAGCGTCTGAACACCGATTTCCTTGGCCGAGCGCTCGCCGATCAATCCGTGTCGGGCATACACCCCCACCTCGTCCAAGTTGCGCTGGACGGCCTCGGCAGCCACTTGGGCCAGTTTAAGGGCCGTGCCGCTGGGGGCGTCCTTCTTGAAGCGATGGTGAGCCTCGACGATTTCAATGTCATAGCCTTCCCCCAGAAGGCGGGCCACATCGGCCACCACCTTGAACAGCACGTTGACGCCCATGCTCATGTTCGGCGCCAGCACGCAGGGGACCCGACCGGCCAGCTCACGGGCCTCGGCGGTCTGTGCGGCCGTAAAGCCCGTAGAGCCGATCACCATGGGCTTCCCGGCGGAGGCGGCGAGCCTGAGGTGTTCGAGGGAAGCGGCGGCGTGCGTGAAGTCGATGATCACATCGGCCCGGTCCAACACCTCCGCCATGGCGCCCCCGACTCGTATTCCCGTTCCGGCCCCGCCGATGATCTCAGCGATCTCGCACCCGACCTTCGGGTGTTGGGGCTGTTCACATCCACCGGCCAGCTCGATCCCCTCGGCTTCCTGGATCAGCTGGGCAATCCGGGATCCCATCCTTCC
>CAZGQL010000250.1:3285-4636 GCA_964527905.1 uncultured Syntrophobacteraceae bacterium | reverse complement strand
GCGCCTGCTTGCGGAAGACCTCGCCCAGATAGGCATAGCGCGCGGGTTCCGCCCCGTGGGCCATGTGCGCCTGCACCACTGGCACGGTGAAATCCGGGCGCAGCATCATCTCGCCGCGCAGCGGGTCGTCCGTCACATAGGCTCGCGCCCGGATGTCCTCGCCATAGAGGTCCAGCAGAGTGCCCGCCGGTTGCAGGATGTCGGCCTCCACCGCCACGGCCCCAGCGTCCAGAAAGGCTGCCAGCAGCCGTTCGCCCTCGGCCCGGATCGCAGCCTTGGAGGTCATGACCCGCCCTCCGCCCTTCCCCGACGGCAGATGCGGCGCGCCTCCCCTCCCCCAACGTGGGGAGGGGATGGGGGTGGGGGGGCGACCGTTGCCCGCGAGAGGGGATAGCTGCGGCTCATGCACCCAGCATCCGCTTGACGGCAGTCACCAACTCTCCCCGCGGCACCTCGAGTTGTGCGGGGCGATCCTTCCATTCCTCCAGCGTGGCGCTTGCGGCGATCTTCGCACCGAGGACCAGATCCTTCAGGACGACCGCCCCCCGCGCCGCCTCGTCCCCGCCCTGGATCACCGCCACCGGAGCGCCGCGCTTGTCGGCATATTTCAACTGGTTGCCGAAGTTCTTCGGATTGCCCAGGTAGGCCTCGGCTCGGATGCCCGCCTGGCGCAGCTCGCCGACCATGGCCATGTAGTCGGCCATCCGGTCGCGATCCATCACGGTGACGACGACCGGCCCCTCCGAGGAGCCAGCGACGCGCCCCTTGGCGCGAAGCGCCGCGAGGAGGCGATCCACCCCGATCGACACACCCGTCGCCGGCACGTCCTGCCCGGTGAACCGCCTTACCAGCCCGTCATACCTTCCCCCGCCTGCTACGGAACCAAAGTTGCGTGGCCTGCCCTTCTCGTCGGTGATCTCGAACGTCAGTTCGGCCTCGAACACCGGGCCGGTGTAGTAGCCCAGCCCCCGCACCACACCGGGATCGATCACGATCCGCTCGGGACCGTAACCCTGCGCTGCGAGGAGCGCAGCGATTGCCTCAAGCTCCGCCACACCCTCGGCCCCGACCGCCGAGCCACCAACAAGTTCTCGCAACCGGGCCAGCGTTTCCGGCCCCGTGTCGCGCCGGGCGGTGGTGAATCCCATCACCACCTCGGCCTGTTCGGCAGTCAGGCCGGCGCCCTTCGTGAAGTCCCCGCTCTCGTCCTTCCGCCCCTCCCCCAGGAGCGCCTTCACGCCCTCAGGTCCCAGACGGTCAATCTTGTCGATGGCCCGCAACACGATGCCGCGTTCGTCGTGCTTGTCTTCGCCCGCCAGCCCCGCGACCTCCATCACGCCGTTCAGGACCT
>CAZGQL010000250.1:0-3190 GCA_964527905.1 uncultured Syntrophobacteraceae bacterium | reverse complement strand
ACCGTATCCGCGTCGCACTGGTAGAACTGACGGAAGCGGCCCGGGCCGGGTTTCTCGTTCCGCCAGACCGGGCCCATCGCGTAGCGGCGGTAGGGGCTGGGGAGGTCGTTGCGGTACTGGGCGGCGACGCGCGCGAGGGGGGCGGTGAGGTCGTACCTCAGGGCCAGCCAGTCCTGATCCTCGTCCTGCCAGGCGAAGACGCCCTCGTTGGGGCGGTCCACGTCGGGGAGGAACTTGCCGAGGGCCTCGACGGTTTCCACGGCAGAGGTCTCCAGCGGGTCGAACCCGTAGCGGTGGTAGACCCCGGCGATGCGGTCGAGCATGGCCTTCCGTTCGGTGACCTCGGCCCCGAAATAGTCGCGGAATCCCTTCGGGGTCTCGGCGCGGGGGCGGCGGGGGGGCTTGTCGGCCATGGTCGGACCTTCGCTTTCGATCGCCGTCCGTGTATCGGATGGGGGGAGAGGCGGCAAGCGGGGGGTAGGATGGGGTCGGTCGATCTGGAAGAGAAGGTGGCCCACCTGATCCGGGCGGTGGAGGACCTGTCGGACGTGGTGGCCCGGCAGGCGACAGAGATCGCGGGGCTGGAGCGGCGGGTCCGGCTGCTAATGGAGCGGGCCGCGGAGGAGGAGGCTCTGGGGGGAGCGCCCCCGGAAGCGAACGTCCGCCCGCCTCACTGGTGATGGGTGTCCACGGTGGACATTTCCGGATTCCGCTTTGTATTCAATAATATGGTCGCGGACGTTTGGGGATTGTTAACTGCAATTTTACATGCATTGAACGTCTCCCCAAGACGACAATTTACGACTTGTACTTCGACTCGGAGTGATGTAAGTGTAGGAAAGAAGGGGTCCCAGCATGAACCAACTGTCGATGTTCGATCTTCCCGAAGCTGCACCGACGGACGGTGACTTTGTGGAGGCAATTCAATCCTTCAATGCGTTCGGCAAATCGACCGATGTTCATCAGTCCGACGGCATCACGTATTATGTAAACGAGTTTTGGACCGCTGGGCAAAGGCAGGCACACTCTATCCATGAGGTCTCCTACCGCGCCTGCTTCAAGGCTCAACTGCCGGAGTTCTTCATTTCGCGGCTTACGCGACCCGGCGACGCTGTGTTCGACCCATTCATGGGACGTGGGACCACCCCCGTGCAGGCGGCACTGATGAAGCGGCAGGCGTTTGGGAATGACATCAATCCACTTTCGATCCTCCTTACGCGCCCGCGACTGCGTCCTATCTCTCTACAAGCTGTCGCTGTAGCGCTGAGGTCCATCGATTGGTCACGCGGACAAATTGAGCGCGAAGATTTACTAGCGTTCTATCATCCGAACACGCTCAAGAAACTTGAGGCGCTTCGCATCTGGCTTGCAGAGCGCGCGCCACTTGGCAGCGACGATGTTGAGCCTGTGGCAGATTGGATTCGCATGGTTGCAATTAACCGGCTGTCTGGTCATTCGCCCGGCTTCTTCTCCGGTCGCTCGATGCCGCCCAACCAAGCGGTTTCGGTGAAAGCGCAGATAAAGATCAACGAGAAGCTTGGAGTCACGCCACCGGAACGCGATGTGGCAGAGGTCATACTCAAGAAATCAAAGACTCTGTTGAAAGATGGATGCAGCCCTAGTCAGGTGAGGTCCAGCCTACACACAGGGGCGGCTTGGGCGGTGTCTGGGCTCGCAGATGCATCAGTGGACCTTACTGTCACCTCGCCGCCATTTCTCGATATCGTTCAGTATGCCTCTGACAACTGGTTGCGTTGCTGGTTCGCGGGTATCGATCCTGCGTCGGTAGCAATCGACATGCACCGCACGGAAGAAGCGTGGACCGATATGGTTCGTCGAGTGCTTATCGAACAGGCACGAATCCTTCGTCATGGTGGTCACGTCGCGTTTGAGGTCGGCGAAGTCCGTAATGGGAAGGTGTTGCTAGAACGCTTGGTCTGGAGGGCCGCCGAGGGCTTGCCGTTCGAGCGGCTTGGTGTGATGGTAAACGATCAGGAGTTTACCAAGACCGCCAACTGTTGGGGGGTGGATAACGGCACCAAAGGGACCAATACGAATCGAATCGTGTTGCTTAGGAGAGAATAGATTGACCAATCGCGAAGAGCAGCTTGAAGAACTATTGGCGCAGTTCATCAAGCCTATGCGCGGGATTCCGTTCGAAGTTGTAATTCGGTCACTCTGTGGGAAGAAGGTCCTCAAGATTGACCCATCAATTGAGGCGCACAAGCAGGTTGTCGAGCAAATTTCCCAGATGGTCATAATAGCCGGAGAGAAGGCCGCGAAAGCCAAGATCGTTCGCCCCAGGCCAAACGAAGTTGGCAATGACATGGAGGCTTTTGTGCTGGCCGCAGCTGCAGAGCTAGGCATGGACGCGGCCAGCCCAAAGACAGCTGGTGGAGCAGGCAAGTCAACCGGTTATCCAGATATTCGGATCAACTGTCCGATTGGAACAGTATATCTGGAAGTAAAGACGTTCGCCCGGGAAAACCACGAGACGACCCAAAGATCATTCTATCTGTCTCCAGCAGAAGATCCTAAGGTTTCAAACGATGGTTTTCACCTGTTGGTGGGATATGAAATGGTGGATCTTGGAGTAAACGGCACAAGAGATGCACGCAACCGCGACCTTCGGGCATACTCTCCCACTTCAGTAACGCTCGTTGATTTGTATGGCCTGAACGGCGACATGAAATTCGAGTATAATTCTGACAACAGGCGTCTGTATTCTAGAGACCGACTTCTGTTCAGCAAAGCGCTGGCGACTTAGAGCGTCTTTGCTGGAAACGCTTCAGTCCCTCCCAAACCACATCTCCACCTTGTCCAGCACGTCGTCGATCAGGCCGGACTTCGCCTGCGCTCCGGTGAAGCGCAGGGTGTAGCCGCCGGGGCAGGCCTCCCGCGTGATCGTCAGGCCCTGGCGGAGCTTCAGGAGCCTCCGGGGGCGGCGGGTGGTGGGGTTGGTGGGCTCTCGCAGCACATCCTGCAGGACGGGGCGGAGGGTGGACCATTGCGTCTCAGCCCCCTGGCCCATGACGGGGTGGAGGGTGGCGGTGAGGAGGTCCTCGTGCCCGGACTGGAGTGCTGCGGCGAGGGTGTCGAGTTGGCGGGTGGTGAGGTGGGTCGGGTCGGTGAGGAGGGGGCCGAGGGCTTCGACCACGCTCACATGGTTGCGGATGCGGGTGCGGGTGGT
>CAZGQL010000249.1:0-4645 GCA_964527905.1 uncultured Syntrophobacteraceae bacterium | reverse complement strand
CACCAGATCGATGCCCTCGCGGCGCAAAATCCAGAGGAAGCGCCCGACGGCCATTGGATCGACGCTCCCCCGCATGGTCACCGTATAAACCGCGAGGCCGCGGCGCTGGGCCTCCTCGACAATCCGGGTCCCCGGCCGTGCGGCCAGAACGGATTCGATTCCGAAGGCGGTGAGGCTCTCCATTTCCATCAGTACGCGAAGCTCCTGTCCCCCCAGATGCTGAGAGGATTCCGTATGCAGGAGGCGCATCAGAGCATCCCTTCCAGAAAGGTCGCCAGTCGCTCGTTGTACGTATCGAGGGAGAAGTCGCGCTGGACGGCTCTTCGTGCCTCGCGCGCCAAGCATTCCCGCAGTTTGGGGTCCACCACGAGCAATTCGATCTGTTGCTCCCAGTCCTTCTCGTCCTTCGCCAACAAGCCGTTTTCCCCATGACGGACAATCTCTCGATTGATCCCCACCGGTGAAGCGACCGCCGCCGCGCCCGCGGCCATGTACTGGAGCAGTTTGAACCCTCCTTTGCCACGGGTCCACAGGTCGTCGCCAAGCGGCATGATGCCGATGTCGAAACCTTGCAGGTCGGCTGTTTCGGAATCCGCGCTCCAGGGCTTGAATTCGAAAGGCACTCCAGGAAGGTCAGGACGCGAATCCGAGACCACCCGGCAGATCACCCGGGGATTTTCCCGGTGGCGCCCACAGACGGCGGCGAGGGGGGCGGCAATGCGCTCAAGGTGGCGCAGATTGCCACGGGTTCCGATCCAGCCGATCACGAGAGGATCCGGCTGGTCAACCGCGCGCCTTTCAGGAATGCGCGAGGTATCCACGGGGGTGGGAAGGACCAGCACGCTCCCGTCTCCCCACTTCGAGGGATCTCGAGCCGCCCGGGCGAACTCGGCCAGATAGGCGTTCCCCGTGATCACGCCCCGGCATCGCGCCACGGTGTGGGCAAAACGTCTGAAAAACACCCCCGTGACGGGCTCGTTACGCTCGATTTCATGAAACATCACCGCATCGTCCACATCGAAGACGATGCGGGGATTGAGACGCCTCATCCATGCCAGTTCCAGGGGGCGCGGCATCTTTTTCTGCAGGACCACGCAATCGAAATGGCTGCAGGCGGCGATCAGTCCCATCCGAGCCCACACTCCCTTTGGGAATTCACGCACCAAAACCCTGTGCCCGCGACGTTCGAGGAAGGCGACGCTGTCCAACACCCGTTTCTTGCTACTGGGCTTGTGAAAACCAAGGATGACAAAAAGAAAACGTGCCACGCTCCCATCCACCCATGCGATCGGTTTCACTCGAGAGCCGATGAGCGAAGCCCGCCGTCTCGGCCGGCAAGAACCTCCTGGTATTGATCGCAAACGGCCTTCACATGGCGCTCGAGGGAGTACTCGGCCTCGGCTTTCCTGCGGGCCGCCAATCCCACTTTCGCAAGAGCCTCACGGTCGTCCAGGGCGGCGCACATGCTCCGATACAGGGCCACCGGGTCCTTCCGCGGGATGACCCATCCCGTCCGACCCTCCTCGACCATCCACGGCACCTCCCCCACGTTGGTCGCGATCACCGGCCTTCCGGACGCCATCGCCTCGAGAACGCTTCTAGGAAACCCCTCCCAAAGGGACGGGACCACCAGGACGTCCAAAGCCGCCATGACTTCGGGAATGTTGCTGAGACGGCCCGTGAGCACCACCCGGGACGCGAGGGGGCCTTGGGATCGCAGCAGGTCGCGGACTTTGCGCTCCTCCTCCGGCAGTCCATCCCCCACCACGAGGAAGACCGCTTCCCGGCCGTCCTCGATCATCCGTCGTGCCGCCTCGAGGAACATCGTCGTGCCCTTTCGCTCTTCGATGGTCCCGACAATCCCGAAGACGAACGCGTCCCTCGCGATACCATGCCGGTCCCGGAAATCACCTCCGTCCCGCTCCGGGTGAAAGTCGCGGACGTCTACGCCGTTGTAGATTCTGACCGCGCGGCCGTCTCCCCGAAAGGCCTCCTCCAGTTCCGAGGACACCACGAGGATTCGGTCCGACAGTCGACCAATCCACTTGCGGAGTCGCCGGACCCGCGACCCGGTTGGATCTTCCCGGATGTGCCAGAGCACGGGGAGCTTCCGCAGTCGAGCCGCAAGCCCGACATACTTGCAGAACGGCACCGCACTGTTGAGGTGAACGATCTGGATGCGCTCCGAGTCCAGGACGGAGAGCACGTCCCGGACGAGTCGGCAGCCCAGCCAGCCCTTGCGGCTCAAGATGTGCGTGCTCACCCCCCGCCGGCTCAATTCCATGGCAAGGGGGCCGTCTTTGGAAAAAATCACCGTCGGGCGATACACTTCCCGGTCCAGCCCCAGGACGAGCTGGGTGAGGCTGACCGCGGATCCCTTGAGCGCGGGGGTATGGGATGCATAAAGGATATTGCGCATGGATGCCGTTCGCCCATGAGAAGCGGGAGGGAGGGTCCGCAGTCCGCCGGGAGGCGGCGGGGCTCCCCCTCATGAAGGTGACTGCCAGGCCTGTTGGAACTGGGAATACTGCAGCTCATAGAGACGCCGGTACTCACCGCGCCCGCGCAGGAGGTCCTCGTGGCGGCCCTCTTCCACGATCCGTCCGTCAGCCATGGCAATGATCCGATCCGCATTCTTGATGGTGGAAAGCCTGTGGGCGATGACCAGGGTCGTACGACCGGCCATCAGGTTCTCGAGGGCACGCTGGACTTCCTGCTCGGAATCGCTGTCGAGGGCCGAAGTGGCCTCGTCGAGGATCAAAATGGGGGCGTCCTTCAGAAGCGCCCGGGCGATGCAGATCCGTTGGCGCTGGCCTCCGGAGAGCCGCACGCCCTGCTCCCCGATGACCGTATCGAACCCGTTGGGGGTCTTCATGATGAAATCGTAGGCATTGGCGGACCGCGCGGCCGAGATGATTTCCTCCTCGCTCTTGCGGATGTCCCCGTAGGCGATGTTGTTTCGAACGGTGTCGTTGAAAAGGATGGACTGTTGGGTCACGATCCCGATCTGGGAACGCAGGGACGCCAGGGTGAGATCGCGGATGTCGATCCCATTGACGAGGATCGCCCCATCGCTGACCTCGTAGAAACGGGGGATGAGATTGACCAGGGTGGTCTTTCCGGCGCCGCTCATGCCCACCAGGGCCACGACCTCACCGGGCGCCACCTTGAGGGACACGTCCTTCAATACGGGGGTGTCCCCATAGCGGAAAAACACATTGCGAAACTCGATGCTGTGGTTTCCCGGCTCGAGCGTGTGGGCATTGGGCCGGTCCTGGATTTCCGGCTCCGTGTCGAGAATCTGGTAAACCCGCTCGGCCGCCGCCATGCCCTGCTGGATGGAAATGTTCATGTTGCTGAGCTTCTTCACCGGTTCGTAAAGCATGATCAGCGCTCCCAGGAAGGAGAAAAAGTTCCCGGGGGTCGATTCGCCCGCAACGACACTGTAGCCTCCATACCAGATGACGATCACAATGCCGACGCCGCCCAGCAGTTCCATGACGGGACTGGAAACGGATCGAACCTTGATGGTTTTCAAGATGGTGTTGAGAAAGGCCTTGTTGTTCTTCTCGAAGCGTTTCTTCTCATATTCCTCCATGCCGAACGCCTTTACGATCCGGATGCCCGTCACCGTTTCGTGCAGGTTGACGGACAGTCGTGCAAGGGCTTCCTGGGAGCGCTTGCTGATCCGACGGAGCCTGCGCCCGAATTGAACGATAGGGATAGCGGCAAACGGCAGGACGATGATGGCGATGAGGGCGAGCTTCCAATCACGGTAGAAGATGACTCCCAGGAGTACGAGGGCGGTGCACAGTTCTTTGACGAGTCCGGCTACCGCGTCGGAGACCGATGACTGGGTTTGGTTCACGTCGGAAATGATCCGAGACATGATCATTCCCGTCGGCATGCGGTCGAAGAAGGAGAGCGAGAGGCATTGGAGGTGGTCGTAGAGCTTCTGCCGCAGCTGGGAAACCACGCTCTGTCCCACGTAGCCCATCAGGTAGGAGTTGTTCCAGGCACACACCCCCTTGACCGCGAAGAGCATCAACACGACGAACGGCAACACCCGTAGCATCGTCACGTCTTTGTTGATGAAAATATCGTCCAGGACAGGCTTGATCAGGTACGCCACCGCGCCCGTACACGCTCCGACTCCAATCATGGAGATCATGGAAAAAGCGAGGCGCTTCCAATGGGGCTTAGCGAGCATGAGCATTCTTCGATATAGATCCATGAGTCCTCGGCCTCGCTACGATCCGGCTTCCATCGCACGGTAATATTTCAGAAATGTGTAGTAAGCGTAAGACATCGCCAGAAAGAACCCCTCACGGCCATCTAAGAAGCCGCACTTGAGTCCATACATCTTCACAAACGTGAACAGCGGACGGGACAGCAGCGTGCCCCATCCTACCCTTCGCCCGGCGGCCCGCACTTCCTCCGCCGCCAGTCGGCTGTAACGCTCCATCCGCATCAGGTAGTCCCCTACCGATGCATAGGTGTAATGGTCCATCGGCTCCTTCAAGTACCCCACCCGGCCCTGAAGAACGACCCGCTCGTGCACGGCCCGGTCCGCAAAGCGGCCCATGCCCTTGCGAAACAGGCGCAGCGAATAGTCGGGGTACCAGCCCCCGTGTCGGATCCACCT
>CAZGQL010000248.1:0-4661 GCA_964527905.1 uncultured Syntrophobacteraceae bacterium | reverse complement strand
CCGAGTCGATCTTCACCTCGGCGATTTCGGGCAGCGGATTGTAGAGGCCGATGCTTTCGATGAACCGGCCGTCCCGGGGGGCCTCCGAATGCGCTACGACGATCTTGTAAATGGGTCTCTTTTTCCTGCCCCGACGGGCCAAACGAATACGAACCGACATGATGTGCTTCCAACCTCCTGCTCGACTGCACCCTGATCCTTCCAATGGCCGGCGCGGTGTTGTCCTTGCACCGACAAGTCACCCTGAAAAGCACCCATATAATCCAATGGCATGATTTTAGAAAGGGAAAAATGCCTTCTTTCGCTTGGACTTCCCTTTCTTTTTCTTCGATCCCACGCCCCCCACCACCTGCCGCATCATCCGGCGCGCTTCCTCGTAGCTCTTCAGCAACCGATTGACATCCGCCACCGTCGTCCCACTCCCATTGGCGATCCTGCGCCGGCGGCTTCCGTTGATGATGTCCACGTTCAGTCGTTCGACCCGGGTCATGGAATTGATGATGGCCTCCATCCGGACAAATTCGCGCTCGTCCACCTGCATCTTCTTCAAATCTTTGAGCATGCCCATTCCCGGCAACATTCCCAGGATCTGTTGGATGGAGCCAAGCTTTTTGACTTGGCGCAGCTGGTCCCGAAAATCCTCCAGGGAAAACGTGTCCTCGCGGAACTTCCGCGCCAGCGCGTCGGCTTCCTTTTCGTCAAAGGCCTCCTGGGCCTTCTCGATGATCGAAAGCACATCCCCCATGCCCAGGATGCGCGAGCTCATCCGGTCGGGGTGGAACACTTCGAGGGCATCCAGCTTCTCTCCGACGCCGATGAGCTTGATGGGGCACCCCGTGACCGAACGGATGGAGAGAGCCGCCCCGCCGCGCGCGTCGCCGTCCAGTTTGGTAAGGACCACCCCCGTGAGGGAGAGCGCCTCATGAAAAGCGCTCGCCGCCTGGACGGCATCCTGGCCCGTCATCGAATCGGCGACCAGTAGGATCTCAGCGGGCGCCAGCACCTCCTTGAGCCTCCCCAATTCCGCCATGAGCTCCGTATCGACGTGAAGCCGCCCGGCGGTGTCCACCAGCAGGGTATCACACTGATGCTGGCGAGCGAAGGCAATGGCATCCCGAACGATTTCCTCGGGGCGTTGCCCTGTCGTGGAAGGGTAGACGGGCAGCCCCAGCTGACCAGCCAGCGTCTTGAGCTGGTCGATGGCCGCCGGCCGATAGACGTCCGCCGGTACCAGACAGGGCCGCCGCCGATCGGCCGCAAGCCGGCGCGCCAGCTTGGCCGTTGTGGTGGTCTTGCCCGACCCTTGAAGCCCCACCATCATGATGCCGACGGGCGGCGTCCCGATCAAGTGAAGCGGGACCGCCTGCCCACCCATGAGATCCGTCAAGGCTTCATGAACGATCTTGATGACCTGTTGCCCCGGCGTGAGGCTCCGCATCACCTCCTGACCAACGGCCCGATCCGCGATGCCGGCCACGAAGTCCTTGGCCACCTTGTAATGGACGTCGGCTTCAAGAAGCGCCATTCGGACTTCCCGCAGGGCGTCCTGGATGTTTTGCGGGGTGAGCTTCCCCTGCCCCTTGAGCTGTTTGAAGATCTTCTGGAACTTATCGGAAAGGTTCTCGAACATGGCATCACCACGTGGGAGACAGGATTCGGCTGGGAACCGAGCCGCCGGTTCTTGGGAGAGCTGTGACCTCAAAACCTATCTAGCTGGGTTGCCCCATCCTGTCAACGATATGAATTTGCGAAGAAATTCTCAAACTTTCCCGCACACCCTCAACTCGCCAATCGTGCGAAACTCAAGTGCGCCCACACCCTTGCGACTCAACCGCGTGGCGGGCCGCCTCCGCCCGTCGTGGGATCAGCGTCCGAATCCCTTCCGCTATCCGGACTGCCGCTCCCTCGTGCCGTTTCAGAAAAGCCTCGGACCTACGCCCCACGAGCCTCCGATACTCCAGGTCTTGCAACCCTCTTGCCAGGAACCGCTCCAGCTCCTCCCGGCTCTCGACCCTCACCCCGCATCCGGCCTCGATGAGATCGCGCTCGATCTCGCGAAAGTTGAACAGGTGCGGTCCCCAGCAAACCGGTTTCCCATGGGCGACCGCCTCCAGAGGGTTGTGGCCGCCGAAGGGCACTAGGCTTCCGCCGATGAAGACGACATCCCCCAAAGAATACACGTGTCGCAATTCCCCAAGCGTATCCAGAACGTAGGCATCCACCCCCTCGGTCCGGTTCCCCTGGGAACGTACCCCGACCTTCCACCCTTCTCTTTCGAGGATGGCACGAACCTCGGATCCACGCCCGATATCCCGTGGAGCCACGATCAGGAGAAGACCGGGGTGCCTGGTCATGAGTGCGGCATGAACCCGCGCGATCTCGATCTCCTCCCCCTCATGGGTACTTCCCGCAACCCAAAGCCGCCGAGACCCGCTAAGCCCCAGTGCCTCTCTCAGCGCATGGATCCCTTCAGGGGCCGGGGAAGCAACGGCCGCATCGAATTTGAGATTTCCCACGGCGAGGGCCCGTTGCGGGTCCACTCCCACGGACACGTAGCGATCCCTGTCATCCTCCGACTGGACGAAGACGCGTTCGAAAAGCCCGAAGACCCGCCGTGCCAGAGGGCGTAGCGCCATCAGATTGCGATGGGACTTGGGGGACAAACGGCCGTTCACCAGCAGAGACGGGATACCGTGTTGCCGCAGCACCATGAGAAGATTGGGCCACACGTCCGTTTCAACCAGGACGAAAAGGTCCGGTCGCAATCGCTTGACGAGTCGTTGGACCGCCCAAGGGAAGTCGTGGGGCATGTAAAAGAAGCGGTTCACCCAGGGCGCCAGCTGCTTGCGAGCCGCGTCCTGCCCCGTCTCGGTCGCCGTCGAAAACACGAACTGAGCCTTGGGGATCTCGGCCCGCAAAGCCTTCACCAGAGGAACAGCCGAGAGGGTTTCGCCGACTGACAGCGCGTGGATCCAGATTCGCGGTCCGTCTCCGGGAACTCCACCATCGGGCGTCTTCAACCCCAAGCGCATGAGCCGACTGGAGCGGTACTTACCACGCAAGACCGACTGCAAGCCATAGTACAGGACAACCCAGGGATAGAGGGGGATCGTGAGGCAAGAGGCAAGGGACAAAAACCAGACGGGCCCTCTTTCCCCTAACGGAGATGAACGAATGGTCCATCGATCGCGGGGAGCGGCCCGTGGCCAGATCGACAAGGCCTTCCGCGTGCCTCCCAGAGGCCCGGGTACCCCATCAACCATTCGTCGCGGTCCGGCTTGTCCGGCCGTGGCCGTTTCCATCACCAGGCGGGCTACCCGGTCCGAGACGCCCGGCTCACCAAGGAGTCCGCGGATCGCCTCCAGTTCGCGCGTCATCGAAGCGAGAAGTCCGGGTGATTCGAGCAACGAGAGGGCCACCCGTGCGAGGTTCTCCGGTCGTGCCTCATACTGCAACAATTCCGGAGCCACGATACGCCCGGCGATGAGATTCGGCAGCCCGACGCAACGGACCCGGATGAATCGGCGCCCAGCTGCGTAGCTGAGCGGCGAAACCCGGTAAGTGATGATCATCGGGACGCCCAGGATCGTGGCTTCCAGGGTGACGGTCCCCGATGCGGCGAGGAGCAGGTCGCTCGCACGCATGGCTCCGTAGGAATCTCCGAACACGAGGTGAACAGGAAGGTCGCGTTGTCGCACTTCCCGCTCGATGGGGTCCGGATCGAGAGAGGAAGCCACTGGCAGGAGAAAAGCCACCTGAGGAAGACGCTCGAGGATGAGCGCGGCAGCGTCGAGCAGGAGAGGTAGGTGGGTCTTCACTTCGCCCGCGCGGCTACCGGGAAGCAACCCCACCACCGGATCGGCCCCCGGGGGGCGATGTCGGCTCCGGGATTGTTCGATCGAAGGGGCCTCCGACAGCACGTCCAGAAGGGGATGGCCCACGTAATCGACCCGCAAGCCTCGACGGGTGTAGAATTCGGTCTCGAAGGGCAGGATGACGGCCATGCGGTCCACACAGCGCCTAAGGGTCCGCACACGCCCCCCGCGCCAAGCCCAAACCTGAGGACTGATATAGTAAAAGACAGGGATTCCAAGGCGCTGGCCCAATCGAGCGAGGAGGAAATTGAAATCCGGAAAGTCGATGAGCACCAACACTTGCGGGGGGGACGTGACCAGATGGGCGCGGATGGCTCTCCAAGCCGCCAGGATCCTTGGCAAATGCCGGACTACTTCGAAGAGGCCCACCACAGCGAGGTCGCGGTTGTCGACGAGCACCTCGGCTCCTGACTCGCGCAGCCGGGGTCCGCCCAGACAGGTGATGCGAGCCTCGGGTGCGATCGATCGCAGAGAGCGCACGAGATTCGCCCCGTGCAAGTCCCCCGACGCCTCGCCCGCACTCAGGAATACTTCGAGAGCCCGCTTCCCGGCAGATAGCATTTTTCTCTCAGCTGCTCTTCGATCTGGTGCGAAACATCCAGGGCCACGGCCAGGGCCCGGCGTCCCTGAACTCCGTCCACGAAGGGCTTCTCGCCGGTCCGCACGCATCGGAGGAAAGAGGCGGTCTCCTCCTCCAACGCATCCACCTCCTCGATCTCCAGTTCCTCGATGGAGATCTGCGGGTAGCCCGCCTCGTCCGCTTCCTCCTCCCGGAAGACGGCGTAG
>CAZGQL010000247.1:0-4848 GCA_964527905.1 uncultured Syntrophobacteraceae bacterium | reverse complement strand
TCCGCCGCCATGCGGTCGTTTTCGAGCTCGATGCGGGCGCGGTCATCCTCGGTCAAGGCCACCTGGACCCCGTCCACCATGTGACAGTCGCACATGGACAAGACTTCCACGGGGCTGCCCTTGACCGCGATCAGCCACGTGGGGTGCGTCCCGTCCGCCACCTCGTGCAGGGTCCCCATGAACAGGCGGTTTTCGGATCGGTAATTGACCCGACAGAGGGGATAGCGAGCCCGAAGATCGAGGACGTCGAGCCCCGACTGGATCGCGAGGTTGATGAGCGCACTTTCGGTGGGAGAGCCCCGCAGGATGTAACCGCCGTCCGCCCCTGCCTCGATCTCCGTCTCGTTGCACAGCACGGAGGTTTCGATGAGGCCCTTGAGATCCTCATGGGCCAGCGGATCGATGGAGGCGCCGTTCAGGCGGAAGCCGCCGTTGAACACGCGGACGTCCTTCATGCCGGCAAAGAGCCGCACGACGGCCATCCGGTTCTGAGTGATGGTCCCGGTCTTGTCGAAGCAGATGGTCTGGATGCACCCGAGGGTTTCCACGGCCTCGAGCTGCCGGATGAGCACGTGGTGACGCCGCATGTTGCGGATGCCGAGGGCGAGCGTCGTCGTGGCGACCGCGGGAAGGCCCTCCGGCACGGCGGCCACGGCCAGCGAGATGGCCGTCTTGAGCATGAGGAGGAAGCCATACCCACGGAGGAGTCCGATGCCGAACACCAGCACGCAAGCCGCTCCCGAAATGAGCACAAGCTGGTCCCCGAGCCGTTCCAGCTGTTTTTCCATGGGGGTCTGCGGCGCCGTCGCCTCCCCCACCAGCGCCTGCAGACGCCCGACTTCGGTGTCAGCGCCGGTGGCGACCACCACGGCCAACCCCTGGCCTCCGGTCACCAGTGTCCCCATGTAAATCATGTTGACCCGGTCGCCGAGACTGACCTCCGCGCGGGTCAGGGCGTCCACGGACTTCACCACCGGGAGGCTTTCTCCCGTGAGGACGGACTCATCGAGGCTGAGATGATTGCAGTCGAGCAGCCTGGCGTCCGCCGAAACATAGGTTCCGGGCCGAAGCACCAGGATATCGCCGGGCACGACCCCATCGGCGGACACGGTCCCCACGACGCCGTCCCGCAGCACATCGGCGGTCGGTTTGACCAGGTCCTTGAGGGAATGGATGGTCTTTTCCGCCTCGCTTTCGGTGGCGTAACCGATGACCCCGTTGATGCCCACCACGGCGAGGATCACGACCGCGTCCGCCAATCCGCCCGTGACGATCGAGACCCCGGCGGCGGCCCCCAGGAGATACACTGGCAGCGACTTGAACTGGTCGACGAAGATGGACCAGCCCGACCGGCTCGCTGCCTCGGGAAGAGCGTTGGCCCCGTAGGTTTCCAGGCGAAGGGCGGCTTCCCGGCTGCTCAGGCCCTTCTCTCGGGAGCTCTTGAGCTTCTCCAGCGCCGCCTCGGCCGAAAGCGTGTGCCACGTCTCATCGACCGGTGGACACTCGCTCCCGTGTCGCTGCGCCGAATGTTTCCGCACCTGGACGGCCTGTTGGGGTTCCCGCGTTGGATCCGATGGAGACCCGCCCGAGCCCTTGGGCCATCCTTTCGCCATCCGTCGCGCACCGGGCCCCGGGGCCTCACCCCGGTAATACTCCTCAACCAGGCGTTCGAGGGTCGCGGCGATCTGCTTGACATCCCCGCCTGAATTGAACCGGACCAGAACGTTCCCTGTGAGCGAGCTGGGTGAGACTTCGGTGATCCCGCTTTGTTCCGAAAGCCTCGCGCGCAGATGGTCCCTCAGAGAGGGACTGCCGTGAAGCCCTCCGACCCTGAATCGCGCCCGGCCCCTCACAACGGTGTGAATGGGCCGCACCCTCACTTCCTCGCTCATGCCCTTCGTCCCTTTCGCCATGTCGTCGGCGGAGCTTCTGAACGCCAATTTCGTCAATATCATCAAAAGGAAGAGTGGCTCATACCAAGGGAACGAACAACCCCTTCAACGAGTCCCGTCGTGTTCAGGCGGGCTCGACGAAGAAGCTCCACCTTCTATGCAGTTCCCGCACCGTGCTGTCAGAGCAGGCCACTTTCCAGGGCGGCTGCCATGGCCCTGCGAATCCCTGACGCGGTGTGACGTTTCATCGGCAAGGAGAGATGGGCCGTTCGAGAATTGGCGCGGCCACACCCAACCCCATGGCTGATCGTGCAAGGCGAGGCACCGCTGCGGACTTGCTCCGCCAGGAGGATTCTCCCAGGGAACAGCATCGGGAGGCCCAGCATCATCGCCCGGGCCAGCGATTTCATGATGCCGACTTCGGAAGCGCCGCCGTGATCACATCCTTCACTCCGCCCACGGCGCCCACCAGGATGTCCCGGATGGTCCCGACCGCTGCCGTCCCGACCTCGCCGACCCCGCCAATGACGCCCCGCAAGGTGTCCTTGACCGCCGAAGTCGCGTTCAAGGCAAGCTCACGCGCCGTCACGACCGAGCCATTGGCGGCCCGTTTCACCACGTCCACCACTTCGCCCCCCAGGCTCGAGACGGTCTTGACGCCACCGGAAACGGCTCGGTGTGCGGTGGAGAACACTTCTCCCCCCACGTCGCTCACGCCACCGACCATGCCCTTGGCCACGCGAGCCGCACTGCCCACCACGCCGGTGCCCACCTCCTCGACCGCCTGCACCGTTCCTTTCACCACGCCCTGGGCCACGCTCACCGCGTCCGATGCCACCGCCCCGGTGGTCTTCAGCGTGTCCACGATCGCGTTTCGGGCGAGGGTGAGCAGTTCGCCCTCGATCTCTCCCGTGGCTCGAAGCGTATTCACGATTCCGTTTTTCAGTCCGCGGCCCGCTTGCTCGATGCTCGCCGCGACACCACTGACCTGAGTGGTTTCTTCGGGTGCCATGGGTCCCTCCTTGCGCGTTTCCTGTGTGTCCACCATGATTGCCGGCCCGGCAGGCTTCCTGGCCGGACGCTTCCTGCCTTCCTTCGCCTCCCCGGCCTGTGGGCCGCCTGGCGTTTTCCTGGGTGACATGATGACCCCCTTTACCCCTCCGCTTGCCTTCGCCGTTTCAAGCCGGTCTCAGGCGCCCTGGCCCCCGATCCCACGGGTAGTGCGCAGGGCAAATCGTCTCTTTAACTATCTAGGCGCACGCGCAGGCGCCTGTCCACCACAGCATTCATGAGTTACCTCGTTGCCATTCAACTGTCGCGGGATTGTCACGCAAATGTAACCGAACATTTCAAAAATTTAGAGTTTATGGGTTGGTTGCTGGCACACGGGACGCGAGCGCGACTCCCGGCAACCAAGTCCTGCGACGCACAACGAGCCGACGGTGCTCCTCATGCGCCATCCCCGAACGGTTCCGGCGGGGATCTATTAGATCAGCTCTGGATTCCCGCCAAATCCTCCCCCCCCCCACATGTACCCTGGCGGGGAACAGGCGGGAATGACGATCCAGTCCGACAGCCGTTTATCGTCGGTCTATTCAGAGCCTCAGCCGGACATCCGGTGTGGCGATGGCTGAGCGCAGGTCGGTGACCGCGACGATCAGCGAGGGTCGGGGGTCAATTCGAGGGCCGTCATGAGCTCGCGCGCCAGGTCGCTGTAGGCACGGGCGCCCGGTGCTCCGGGTCGGACTTGGCCGATGGTCTTGTGCAGGGATTCGGCCCTCTGAAAATCCGTGTTCAGGGGGATGAGCGTCTGGAAGACCCATTCCGACCCGGTTTCCCTCGTCCGATCGCCGATCACGGTTTTCCAGACCGAGGTCCTCCGGTCTACCTTGGTGACCAGCCCCTTCAGGAAACGCAAATCCGGGTTCCCGTTGTCCCGGATTTCCTCTAGGAATTCCAACGCCTTCGCGAAGCCCCGCACGCTCGCCGCACTGCCTGCGTCGCAGGGGATGATGACATAGTCGGAGGCCAGAAGGGAGCTCGCCACGAAGGTCCCGAAATTGGGCGGGTTGTCGATCAGGGTCAGATCGTAGTGCTGCCGGAGGTAGGGCTGCAGGCGGCTTCGCAGCAAGCGGAACCCCGCCGGTCCAAGGGCGATGAGCTGCGGCTCCAGGTAAATGGAATCATGCCGGTTCGGCAGGCAATCCAGCCTGGGGATGCTGCTGGGGTACACACACGCCGCCGGTTCGATGTGCTCCTGGTCGGGATTGAGAAGGTCGAATGCCGTCGCCGAAAACGTTCCCCCGGGAAGCAGCAGGTCCGTGGCGTTGCACTGGGAGTCCAGGTCGATGACCAGGACACGCAGTCCTTCCCGGGCACACGCTTCCCCCAAGCTCACCGCGGTGGTGGTCTTGCCCACCCCGCCCTTGTGATTGATGATGCTGATGATTTTCCCGGCGGCCATCGTTCGCCCTCCGTTTGTTTTCTATTCATCCGTGAATTCGGGCGTGTCAAGAGGAAAGAATTCTGGTAGGGATTCTAGCGATCCATCGAGGGCCCTCATAGAGCCCATCCCATCCGGAAGGCCTCACACTAGGGAGCCCATCATGCCCAGCTCTGCCTCGGACGGCGTTCGCATCTGCCATTCGATTCCCGGTCGACTGAGAATGAAGAGCGACCGACTCAAGCAGTCTTCGGACCTGCGCCAGGCCTTCCACGCCCACCTGACGAGGCTCGTTCCACTGGCCGACGTCGAGGTGCGTCCCCTGACCGGAAGCGTTGTGCTGATCTACGATGCCGGCAGCCAGGAAGCCGGCCGCCTCGCCGCCCTGGTCGCGAGGGCCCTTGTAGCCGCAACGGGAGACCACGGCGCACCGGTCCCGGCCCTTTCCCCCGGTCCCTTCGCCTTCCTGTCCCCGGTGTGGAATCTGGCGGTCTCCGTCCTGTCCCCCGGGCG
>CAZGQL010000246.1:2087-4914 GCA_964527905.1 uncultured Syntrophobacteraceae bacterium | reverse complement strand
TCCGATGCTCTAACCGTTAGAGCTACTGGCCTGCTGAGTAGCCTCCATATACTGGTTTCGCTCTCGTCTGTAAAGCCGAAAAAGCCAGATTGCCCTGGATGACTCCAAAGCAATGAAGGGAGTATCACGCCCCCTCGGACCCGGTGGTTCCACAGACCCAAGACCAGCTGCTCATCAAGGTGGAGTCAACAACCGTGGGGCGCTGAAATGTCTTACACTGAGGGGCAGCGAGCGATCGTTCCCCCTTCATCTGGCACAAAAAATGAATTAATCACATGATTGATGTTGCCAGATGGATTGGAGTTCGGTTATTAATGATAACAGTGAGTTATTCCCAGCACCTCCGTGTGTCGAATTCTGGGATGGAATCAAGGAGGGGGCCATGAAGATACGCTATTGCAGGAAATACGAAAAGTACGTGAGTCAGCAGCATTGTGAGTTCTTTAACGAGGGGAAGGGGTGCGAGTATTACAGCTCGGCGAGTTGGAGCAGCATCAAAGACCTTCTGCGCGACGAAGACCGCCCCAAGTGGGAAGTCAATGAGGTCATCAAACCCTTCAAGTGCAACTTGCTGGACCGAGACTACTTGAACCAGATTACCCGGCGACGGCGCCTGACGCGACGGGCCTATGGCATCAGGATGTGAGATTCCGGGTAAGGCCCTGTATGTCGATCCATGTTCTCGCGAACGCCGGTGCACCCGACGGCCCCTCGGTTGTTCGACTCCACCCTCTCGTTAGCGCTTTGCGTTCGTCGCTTAAACCATCTCTCCCATTGATGTTCGCTCCTTTCCTATGCTAAGAGACTAACCTCGTCAAGCGTTCGGTCCGCCGCCCGATATGGCCTTTTCATCTTTCCGTCAAAATGATGGACGGGATGTGTTTTCCCTGGATTTCGTGGAATCCGACGCCGGCAGGACCTCTCTCAAGTTTCCGTTGCATGGGTGAGCGTGTGCGATGTTTAAGAAAATTCTGATTGCCAATCGCGGCGAAATCGCCATTCGGATCATGCGGTCGGCCCAGGAACTCGGGATCCGGACCGTCGCGATCTACGAGGAAACCGACAAAACCGGCATGCACATCATGAAGGCCGACGAAGCGATCTGTATCGGCTCCGGGCCCCGTAAGGACTATCTCAACATCGATCGCATCATCCAGGCCGCCCAGAGCACGGGCGCGGACGCCATCCACCCCGGCTACGGCTTTCTGGCCGAAAACCCCGATTTTCCCCTCAAGTGCACGGACGCGGGACTCGCCTTCATCGGCCCCCCGCCGCAGGTGATCATCGACATGGGGGACAAGGTGATCGCCCGACGCGTGATGAGCAAGGCGGGCATCCAGTGCATCCCGGGCACGGACATCCTCGAAGGCGGCGAGGAAGGTGAGCGCCAGGCCGTGCGGTTCGCCGAACAGTACGGATTCCCTATTATGATCAAGGCCGTCGCGGGCGGCGGAGGCCGCGGCATTCGCGCCACCCAGAGCATGGACGAGCTCATGAAGGGCCTCAAGATGGCCCGCTCCGAGGCGCGCATGGCCTTCGGCCGAGATGACATCTACCTCGAAAAGGGGCTCTCCAAGCCGCGCCATGTGGAAGTGCAGATCCTCGCCGACCATTACGGCAAGGTCATTCACCTGGGAACGCGCAACTGCTCCATCCAGCGCCGCCACCAGAAGCTGGTTGAGATCGCGCCCGCCTTCCTGCCGCCCCTGGTTTCGGAGCGAATCTGCCAGGAGGCCGTCCGCGCGGCCCGGGCGACCGGCTACATCAATGCGGGCACCGTGGAGTTTCTGCTCGACAACGAGGACCGCTACTATTTCCTGGAAGTCAACACCCGGATCCAGGTGGAGCACACCATCACGGAAATGATCACGGGGATCGACATCGTTCGAGAGCAAATCCGAATCGCCGCGGGCGAGCCCCTGTCATTTTCGCAGGAGGACGTGACCTTTCGGGGAGTCGCCATCGAGCTGCGCATCAATGCGGAAGACCCCAAGAACAACTTCATGGCGAGTCCCGGAGTCGTGGAAATCTACCATTCCCCCGGGGGCCACGGCACCCGGCTGGATGGTGCAGTCTACCAGGGCTACGAAATCCCGCGCTACTATGATTCCATGCTGGTCAAGCTCACCGTTTACGGCTTCACGTGGCTCGAGGCGGTGGACCGCCTGCGGCGGACGCTCGACAACTTCATGATCGCCGGCGTCAAGACCACCATCCCGTTCTACAAGCAGATCGTCAACGACCGGGACTTCATCGAACAACGTTTTGACACATCTTACATCGAGACGCACCCGCACCTCCTCGCCTACCAGGAGGACAAGCGCAACGTCGAAAAACTGGCGAGTCTCATCGCCGAGATCAACGCGCGCGGATACAATCCCTATGCGGAATCCCCCTGATCGTGATACAGGAGTATCTGTCCATGATGGACCGTGAACGCGTCACCCCCCAGATGAAAACCCGCGAAATCCTCGATTTCTTGCACCGTACCGAGGGGTATTTCCTCACGAACAATGAGCGCGATGTCTCCCAGTCGGACTTCAAGTGCCGTCTGATGCCCCACACAACCCTGCGGGTGGCCCCTTATCGCGACGACACGGGCTATTTCGCCTTCGAGATTTCCGGCGGGGCCTCCGTGCACGTGGACCTCCTGCGCAAGCAGATCAACCCCTTCGAAAAGCTCCGTCTCGTGCGCAAGGCCATGCCGCACACCTTGCTCCAGACCGTCTGCCGAGGCCGAAATCTTTTCGGCTACCGGCCCTACCCGGACAACGTGCTGCGCATGGCGGTTCGCCTTTTCGCCCGCTACATCGACGTGTGGCGACTT
>CAZGQL010000246.1:0-2074 GCA_964527905.1 uncultured Syntrophobacteraceae bacterium | reverse complement strand
CATGAACCACATCCCCAACCTGAAGGTTGTGGCCGAGGAGGTCCAGCGGGCCGGGAAAATCCTCATGCCGTGCATCTGTTTCAGCACGGGCGCCGGGCACACGGACGAGTTTTACGTCGCCAAAGTGGGCGAGATCCTTGAAAGCCTCGGTGAGGACATCATCCTGTGCATCAAGAACCACTCGGCCGTCGGATCGCCCCGGCGCATCACCCAGCTCGTGGAAGCCATCCGCAAGGCCTTTCCCGACCTGCTCCTTGCCTATCACGGCCACAACACGGACGGAAACGACCTCGGTCGCATGGCTCAGGCCGTCCTCGCGGGGGTCAAGATCGTCGAGGTCTCGGACCACGGCCTCGGGGGCATGTACAGCCAGGCCCCGGGACTCAGCCTGATTCAGGTTCTGACGGATTATGGACTCAGGACCCCGGGCTTCAAGGTCCAGCCCCTCGTGGACGCCTCGGATCTCTTGCGTCGGGAACGGCGGCTCTACGACCGGTTCGAAAGCCCCTATCGCGGGTTCGACCCGACCGTGAAGCGCCACAAACTGACGGGAGGGGCGGCGAGCATCGCTTTCGAGCAGGCCGAGCAGTACGGGCTTCTCGAGCGGATCCACGAGGTGTTCTCGGAGCTGGTGCAGGTCAACCGAGAAATGGGAAACATCTGGTCCGTCACCCCCGGCAGCCAGATCCTGTGGACGACGGCCGTAAACAACGTGCTCCACGGACGCTACGAAAAGCCCTCGGATGATCTCAAGCGCCTCCTTCTGGGCCGCTACGGTCCGTTCCCTTTTTACGAGCCACAGGACTGGATCTACCAGAAGGTGCTCGAGGCCAACCGCACGGACGGCAAAAAGTGGCACCAGATCCTGTCCGAAGAGGCGGGCGTGCAGCAGCTTCCCGACGAGGACATGGATCTGCGCAGGCGTCAGCTGGAAGGGGAGCTCAAGCGGCCCGTAAACGACGAGGAGCTCTGTCTATACCTGCAGTTCCCGCGGGATGCGCTCGAGTACTTCCGTTTCGAGGACCGCTTCGGGAAAACCTGGCTCCTCCCCCCCGACATCTGGTACCGGCGCGGGGGATTCGCCGACGGCACCCGAATCAGCTTCCCGGATGAAGACGGCAAGACCCATCACATCGACGTCGTCTCCACGCGCAAATCGGGGGACCTCGTGCACACGTCCATGCTGGTCGACTACCACTTCCAGACCTACACGACCGCGGTTGGGGACACAAAAACCTAACATGGGCGGGTCTGTGCCCGAATCCAGGAGCGATTGAATGGGTGGCCTGACGGAGCTGCATGGCCCCATCATTGATTGACGCCCGCACCGCAAGCCCACAGAGAAGAGCTCAGCTGAAGCACAACGCGACGCAACAGAAATTCCCCCTTGAGGGGGGGCCAGGGGGGTTCTGGCAACGATCCAGGATTCATCGGGCGTTTCAACACCCCCCTGCCCCCCTTGCTTGTATGCTGGGGAGATTAGGGAGGGTGTTGCCCTCGAATCACCAGGGGCCACGCTGACAGGAGACATGCGCACCCATGACCGAACCGACCATCGACCGCTTCCTGGATCACCTCTCGGTTGAGCGCGGCCTGAGCGGCAACACGCTTCAAGCTTACGGTTCGGACCTTCAGGAGCTGAACCGGTACGTGCGCGACACGTTAGGGGTGAGCGACTGGGCCGCGGTGACCCGGGAGCACCTTCTCGGGCATTTGGACCGCCTGGCGGTCTCGCTTTCCGAGAAGAGCCGGGCCCGAAAGCTGGCCAGCATCCGATCGTTTTTCAGGTTTCTCCAAGGACGCGGCATCATTTCCGAAAACCCCGCGAGCCGCATCCGGTTTCCCAAGACGACCCGACAGCTGCCGCATGCCCTCTCTTTCGAGGAAGTCGAGGCCCTGCTGGCGCAGCCGGACGCGACCCAGCCCCTTGGGCAGCGGGACAGGGCCATCTTCGAGCTCATGTACGCCACGGGCCTACGTGTGAGCGAGCTCACCGAGCTCACTTTGAGGCAGGTCCACTTGGATGCGGGATACCTCGTTCTGCGCGGCAAGGGAGACAAGGAGCGTGTGGTTC
>CAZGQL010000245.1:0-4914 GCA_964527905.1 uncultured Syntrophobacteraceae bacterium | reverse complement strand
TACACTCTTTCCCACCATCGCCGATTCTTTTCAGCCGGAGCCGCCGGAATGCCGTCGGGGCCGGCTGAAAAGAATCGGCGATGGTGGGGGTCATGGGGGGCATAGCGGTGCGCTTCGGGACATAAACTGCCGCATCCCCACACGTAACCGTTCAACCATGGATCCACGACATCGTCCGGACGCAAGCCGTAGAGGCAGCGAATGAAGGCCCGAGCTTGGTCGGCTTTCGTTTCGTCGTTGGGTGGAGTCCCAAATTGGGTCTCCACCAGCCCCCAGGAGCAATCCCGAACCACCCCTCCAATGGGATCGTACACCCGTGCCACGGCAGGCCCGGGAACTTGAGGGGGAATCGAGCCGCAAAACACGGTCGTCACGACTCCGCTGGCATCCACCACATCCGCATAAACCTGCACCTCGCCCCGTCCCGGCCTGTAGTACCCCGGAGGGCAAGTCCCGAACGGGGGACGGCAGAAATTGGCTTTCATGTAATCGAGGGTCGGCTTGCCGCAATTGATGTCTCTGTTGGTCGCCGGCGGTGGCTGGTCCGGTTGCCGGATGGAGACGCGATTTTGCCAGTTGTCGCAGCTCCCTTGCAAGCGAACCGTACTGGAGGGAATGCTGTAAATGGGGGGAATGTGGGTGCATCCACCTTCATCAAACCGTCCGTCCTGGTCGTTGTCGATTCCCAGATATCGGTCTTCGAAAGCCGCGGCTTTTTCGTTCAGGACCCTCAGTTCGGCCAACGCAATGCGAGAGGCTTCCTCGGTGAGATCGATGGGCACGATGATGTCGTCGCTTCCGGGAGTCAGGACATAGCTCTCGGGACTTCCCGGTTCGGTCCGGTACTCGAATTGCTCGTTGGGCCCGCTGCTGATGATCAATCCCGCCACCATTCGCCCTTCGAATTGGATGGCCCGCAGAACGGTTCGGGTGTCACGAGGGATCAAAATGGCCGGGGGGTCCGTGTCACGATTCACGCCGGCATAGGGAAACAATTGATCGATATGGATATCGCCCGGCCGGTCGAGCTCCCCATCATTGGTCCGGCTGATGTACCTCATGGGCCGTTGCCAGCCGTCGAACCGAAGCTTCGCATCGACGTCGAAGCCTCCGGGGCCCAATGGAATCCCTCCATCCTCCGTGACCTTAGGCAAATTCTGATGATGGACATAATGGGCCTTGGCGGCTTCGACGATCGCATCCATGCGGGATCGCGTCTCGGTTAGATCACTGTGGGCCTTGAACGAGCGGGCCATCAGGTTCACCATCACCAGGATGACGGCCACGATGCCGATGGCAGCCATGATCTCCAGAAGGCTGAAGGCTCTCTCATCGTTCAATCGGGGGCGCGCCATGAAATCATCCTCTTCTTACCGATGCTTTCTCGATCGCGGATCCGTGCCGCCTCAACTTGCTATCGCCCACCCAAGGTGATGTCATCGTCTGTTCCGATCAGCTGGTCGGGCCCCGCGGAAAAGAAGCAATGATACCTTCGATCCAGTGACCCAAGCTCGAAACTGTTGGGTCCCCTCAAGCCCGGATATCCCCAATGAACCGGATTTTGCCAGGGATCGGAGCCGCAACTCTCCGGCAATTGATAAAACGCGATGATCCGCTCGATCAGGGAATCTGAACAGTTGTAGGGTGTGCCCCCTCCATCCAGCTCCCTGGCGATGAAATCCAACGTCGCTAACCCCTCCGAGGGATCATTGGCAAATCCGGTGATCGGCAGGCAAGCGCCAGTGCCGACGGTTGCTCGCAACACCGCGGCACGTCCCAGCCCACTCAGGTCATCGACGATTCCGTTCCCATCATTGTCGATGCCCGGAAAAAGCGCATCGTAGGCCGCCACTTTTTCCTGGAGCAATTTGAGTCGGTTTCGGGTGATCTGTTTTGCTTCGGCCGAAAGATCCACATCCGCCGATACATCATCGGGGGTGTCGGGTTTCTGGTCGGGCCCGTCGCTTAGGATCCGAGCGGCCAAAAATCGCCCTTCTGATTGCAGGTATCGTATGTTAAGGAGATCATCCGGGTCATGGCGATAGCGAAAATACCTGCCCCACGCATCGAGGCGATATTTCTGCTCCATGTCCAGGGCGTCGGGCTCAACGGGCACCTGGTCCCGGTCTTGTCCTGCGGCCATCGGCAATCGTTCATGGGTTTGGTAATATTGCTTGAGCTTGGCGGTGATCAGTTTGAGGCGCTCCTGAGTCTCGGACATCTGGCTGCGCGCCTTGAAGGAATGATAAAGATTGAGGGAAATGAAGGTCAGGACACCAAAAATCATCGCCACGCCCAGGAGCTCTATCAGCGTAAAACCCTTCTGCGAGCCCCAGGAACCCCGCCGAACGCCTCCGCGCCCAAGCTGGGGGTTGCCGAGCCCATCGAGCTGCGGGGGAATCGTCTTCATGTGCCTTTAGCCTTCAGCGTTGTGTGTGGACGAACGGCGCATCGCAGGGCGGGCGCTGCCGCGCCGGTTCTTCCATCGCCACATCCTGAGAATTCAGACCTCTCGATGAATCGACAGGAAATCGGCGGGCGGCAGCCTGTGAATGACCACAACCTGCATCGGCTGGCTCTCAGCCTCCGGGAGCTCGTCCAAATCGTTCTATGGGGAGGTGAAACCCTGGCACCCCCCAACTTTCAGATGAAAAAAACGATCGCCGGCCACCAAAAATCAAAAGCCAACAACGAATACACATCACGTGAAAGAAAAGGGCATAAGAAAGCCTTATTAGGCGCAGAAACATAGCATTCCGTCTACTCCATGTCAACGAAGGCGGGCACGGAAGGAACCAAAACCGCCGAAGCACCGCTCCAAACCAAGGAGAGCGACGGGCGCCAGCACAACGTCCTTCCCTGTCTCACGCCGTTTGCCAGCAATCCCCGGGGGCCCGCTCTGGTCCTTGTCGCCAAGGAGAGTATAGGGACGGTTTCACGGACTCGAAACGGATGCGTCGGCAAGTCGGACCGGTGTGACGAATCCGGGCGGTTTGACGGCCAACACCGAGCAGTCCAGCTGCCCGAGAATGCTTTCCGCGGTGTTGCCAATGAAAAATCCCGAAATCCCCGTGCGCGCCACCGTCCCCATGACCACGAGATCCGCTTGTAGCTCACGGGCCAGGGAGGCGATGACCCTTTGGGCGGAGCCCTTCAGCAAATGGAAGGAAGGTGACAGCCGTGCGTAGGCATCCTTGCCGACCCGTTGGCTCAACTCCTCACCCAATGCGGACAAGGCATTCTGATGGAGCATCCGCTCCCGCTCGATGTACGCGGCGATCTCATCATCCGGATCCCCGCCGCGACTCCGCAGCATGGTATCGGCGATCGGCTCCCATGCGTGGACCAGATGCAGGGAAGCCGACTCCATGAGGGCAAGGGAACCGGCCATGGTGACGATCTGTCGGTTCAGGGGCTCTTCCTCGGGGCCGGGTCTCCATGGGTCGAAGTCGACCGCGGCCAGAATGGATCGGTAGCGGTCCGGCTCCGAAGGTTTCAAGAGCCACACCGGGCAGGGGCACTTGCGCAGCAGGTGCATGTCCTGACTTCCAAAGAGCCTTGCCAGGAAGTCGGGGCTCTCGGCCACCTTGATGACCAAGTCATGCCCCCGGCGTAGCACGGCCCGGATCACCTCCAGGAAACAGATGCCTGTAAGGACGTCGATTTGGATGGTCAAACGATGCCGATGCAACTCGATCATGGTTTCCAGGGCCTGCCGGCGTTCGGCCAGTACCCCCTCGTTGGAGGGATCGCCGGCCGGTTGGACCACCTCGATGAGGGTGAGCCGGGCCTGGTTTCCTTCCGCGAGCGATACGGCACGGGCGATCCCCGACGCCTGGTCCGCTGTTGCCTCATGGACATACAGGATGTTCTTGAATCGATTCATGGGTCCCGCTTGGAAAGCTTCCAAAAGAAGCCGGCTCCGCCCGGCAGGCGGAGCCGACCTCGGGGAAAAAGCTCCACGACGCTGATCTACCAGTTGAACACCTGGTCGAGCTCCTCGTCCGGGATGTCGAAGACCACCTGGTGTGGTGCGAGCGGGTCGCGTTTGAAAAATTCGGGCAATCGATCGTGGGCCTTGGTGAATCCGGCCCGGGCGTTGAAGTCCCTTTCCATGGAAAGGATTTTCTTGCCCAGCTCCGTGACGTCGTCTCCCGTCAGGTTGAGCCCGTAGAAGCCGTTCAGCAGATCCAGAAGCGCCTGGAAGGTCTCCGGCTGGTCGAGTAGGGCGAAGGCGATGAACAGGCACATGCCCGTCGAGTCCACAGCGGCCGTGGCGATCTGGAGGTTCCTGGAAAGCTCGAGCTGCCCCTCGGGCTTGAGGGGGTTCACGTCGCCGCCGACCTTCAGGATGTTGGCGGTGACGGCGTAGCCGGCCGTGTGGTCGGCTCCCATGGGGCTGGTGGCGTAGGTGACTCCGAGCCCCTTCACCGCGCGCGGGTCGTAGGCGGGAAAGCCCTGGCCCTTCACCACGGGGACCCGGTCCACGCCGAAGACCTTGCCGGTGATTGCGGCCCCGCTTCCGAGGATGCGCCCCAGAGGCGTTCCCTGACCGACTTCCTTGACGAGGCGGATGGCGGCCTGGGCGTCTCCAAAGGGGATGATGCCGGCCTCCATGGCCACGCCGATGGTCACGCCCATTTCGATGGTGTCGAGGCCGATGTTGTCATCGAGGAAGTCCATCATGGCGATGGCGTCGAGGTCCGAAATGCCGCAGTTGCCGCCGTGGGCCCAGACGGTCTCGTATTCGGGCTGCTTGGTGAGGAAATGCCCGTCCTTGTCGTGGTAGATCCCGGAGCAGCGGATGACGCAGCCCCGGTGGCAGCCGTGCGTGGCCAGGCCGCCGCGGGCCGTTTCCGTTTCCGCCTGGGTTTCGCCGCTGATCTTGTGGACGCCCTCGAAGCGGCCCTCCTT
>CAZGQL010000244.1:0-4968 GCA_964527905.1 uncultured Syntrophobacteraceae bacterium | reverse complement strand
AATCAGCTCCTCGTCGAAATGGACGGCTTCGATCCCAGTGCCGGGGTCATCATCATGGCAGCCACCAACCGGCCGGAAATCTTGGACCCTGCCTTGCTTCGGCCGGGGCGTTTCGACCGGCACGTGGCCATCGACAAGCCCGACATCCGCGGGCGCGAAGCGATTCTCAAGATCCACACCAAGAGCGTGATCCTGGGGCCGGACGTGGACCTCAACCGCATCGCCACCATGACCCCGGGATTTGTGGGGGCCGACCTGGCCAACCTGGTGAACGAGGCCGCCCTGTTCGCGGCCCGCCACAACCACGAGCACGTCACCATGGCGGACTTCCAGGAGGCCGCGGACCGCATCATTGGCGGGCTCGAAAAGAAAAACCGGGCCATGAGTCCCAGGGAAAAGGAAATCGTGGCCTATCACGAATCGGGCCATGCCATCGTCGCCATGGTGCTGCCCAACACGGACCCGGTCCACAAGGTTTCGATCATCCCCCGGGGCATCGGGGCCCTGGGCTACACCCAGCAGCTTCCGACCGAAGACCGGTACCTGATGACCCGTCAGGAGCTCATGAACCGCCTCCAGGTACTGCTCGGAGGCCGCGTGTCCGAGGAGATGATCTTCGGGGACATTTCCACCGGGGCCCAGAACGATTTGCAGCGCGCCACGGACATCGCCAGGAGCATGGTGACGGAATATGGGATGAGCGAGAAGCTCGGGCCCCAGACCTATACGCGGGACGCCCGCTCCGCCCATCTCGACCTCGGCCTCCGGGCCCGCGAGCGCGAATACAGCGAGCGCACCGCCCAGGAAATCGACGCGGAGATCACGCGCATCGTGTCGGAGTCGCACCAGCAGGTCCACGCCATCCTGTGCCGGCACAAGGAGTGCCTCGAGACTCTGGCGAAAATCCTTCTCGACAAGGAGGTCATCGAAGGAGAGGAGCTGCGGAAATTTGCGGACTTGGTGCGTGAGCGCGATGGGCAGTCCGGGGCATCGGGGGACGGGGGGCAGGTTCCGCGCTGCCGAAATCCCTTGGGCATTTCGTTTCAGTAGCCGGATCGATCGGACCAACTGCGCGCGCATCATACTTTGAGGAATCCATATGGCCGTTTTGGTTGAAGGGATCTCGGTGGTCATTCTGCGTCATTCCATCGAGAGCAAGTACCCCGGGGGATGGCGGGTGTTCGAGCAGAACACGCGTGACCGGACGTTTTGTGCCGATGAGGAGCTCGTTCGCCTGGGGTTCCAATCGCTTCAAGAGGTCGACGCCTACATCGATCATCTCCAGAAAGTGGGGCTGGTGTTCATGGAGGACGATAAGTCCATCGATATGGCGATCGTCCATCAACTGCAGGGGATTGCAAGCCCGTGCGACTGGCTGGAATTCGGCCATGTCCGCCTGCGCGACTCCGGATCTCGAGTCGCCGCCTGCCGGCGCAAGGGAAGCGGCGTCACCCAACTGGTGACGCCGGAGGACTGGGAGTACGCGGGGTCCTTGAGCGAAATGCTCCGTCTGAGGCCGGCCGGGACGGAGCCGAATTGAACTGAACGCTTCCCGGAGCGCCGGTGCCGTGAGGTCGTGTGCCAGCGGGTCGGGTCCTGCCCCGAAAACCTGGTGCTCCGAGCAGGTTGCGGGTCAGCACGGGGTTTCCGCACCGCCGCTGCAAGTCCCTCAGCTCCACCGGAAAACTTCCCCGGTCTTCGTGAAAACCGATCGTCCCGGTTGAACACGCTCCGGGTCGCGCGAAGGGCTACGGAGTGATCGAGAAGCGGTTGCGAAACTCTTAACCTGCTCATCCCCGAGGAGGTCAGCGCCCGGCAGTCATCGCAAAAGCCGGGTTCATACCTTTGCCAATCAGAACACTGCCGGGTGACGGGCGCATCGTGCAACAGGCTCTCGAGTCGGGGCTGCCGGGACGGTGATGGCTGCCCCCACCTTATGGAATGGGTTGATCTGATTCTCCTTCTACCGTATTGTAGGGCGCATTCAACCGCACCGCCGTTTCCCGGGGACGAGCGCCGATGCTGCCGGACGATCTGAGAGACAAACTCGCCAAACTCGTGGGCCACGCCGAGCATGCCCGCGAGCATGCCGTCGATGTGATGCTGGAGCTACAGCGGCATTTCGGCTACGTGAGCGACGAGGCCGTGCACGAGGCGTCGCGGCTCCTCGGGATGACGCCGCTTGAACTGGAAGAGCTGGCCACGTTTTATGATTTCCTCTACCGGGAGCCGGTGGGCCGATACGTGATCCGGGCCTGCGACAGCACCGTCTGCTGGATGGACGGGGAAGAGGCCCTCGTGGATCACATCCGGAGGCGTTTGGGGGTTGAAGTCGGCCAGACCACGGCGGACGGCCTCTTCACCCTGCTTCCCGTCTGCTGCATCGGCTATTGCGACCGGAGCCCGGCCATGCTGATCAACGGCAAGGTCTACGGGACCCTCACGCCGGAGAAGGTGGACCAGATCCTCGATCGACTGCGCAACGGAGCGGACTGACGCATGGGCGACTTCCCGCAGGTCCTTTTCCAGAACCGGAAGCCCGACCGGATCGCAACGATTGAGGAATACCGCGCCAGTGGGGGGTACCAGGCCCTGGAAACCATCCTCCGCCGGGGATCGCCCGCGGATGTCCTGCGCGCGGTGGAGGCGGCCGGACTTCGGGGCCGCGGCGGCGCCGGGTTTCCGGCCGCACGCAAGTGGCAGGCCGTGCCGGCCGACGGGGCCTTCCCGCGCTACCTGGCCGCCAACGCCGACGAAATGGAGCCCGGGACCTTCAAGGACCGGGTGCTCATCCACGCCGACCCGCACCTCCTGATCGAGGGGATGACACTGGCCGCCTGCACCTTCGGGGCGGAAAAGGGATTCATCTTCGTCCGTCCGTCCTACGACAACGTGGCGTCGATCCTCGAACGGGAGACGGCCGTCGCCCGCGAGGCCGGGCTCCTGGGGTCGAACATCCTGGGCAGCGGCTTTTCGTTCGACATTGTGGTGCATCGCAGCGGCGGGCGTTACATCTGCGGCGAAGCCACCGCGCTGCTCCAGGCCCTCATGGGCAAGCGACCCAACCCTCAAAAACCGCCCCCCTACCCGACGGTCAAGGGGCTTTGGGCCAGGCCGACGGTCGTGAACAATGTCGAAACCCTGGCCAATGTCCCGCTCATCGTGCGAAACGGGCCCGAGTGGTACAAGGGCCTCTCTCGGAGCGCGACCTGCGCCGGGACGAAGCTCTTTTGCGTGAGCGGCCGCGTCAACCGACCCGGGTGTTACGAGGCCCCCATGGGCACCCCGCTTCGGGAGATCATCGAGGACTGCGCGGGGGGCGTGCGCGACGGGATGGAGATCAAGGCCATTTTGCCGGGCGGGGCCTCGACGCGTTACATGACGCCGGATCTGCTCGATACGCCGATGGATTTCGAGAGTCCCGCCGCCATCGGGCACCGACTGGGGACAGCCGCCGTGATGGTGTTTGACCGCGACACCTGCCTGGTGGCGGCGACCTTGAACCTGATCGAGTTTTTCGCGCGCGAGTCGTGCGGGTGGTGCACCCCGTGCCGCGAAGGGCTGCCTTACCTGCGGGACCTGCTGTGGCGCATCGAGCACGGGGAGGGCGAGGAACGCTACCTGGCCCAGATGGAAGCCATGTGTCGGCACCTGTGGAATTCGTTTTGCGCCCTGGCCCCCGGGGCGGCTTCACCCGTGGAAAGCCTGCTCACCTATTTCGGGGACGAGGTGCGTGAGCACATCAGCCAGAAACAGTGCCCTTTCGGCAACGGCTCCCGGGGGATTCCCCACCGCTGAGAGCGCGGAGTGTCTCGTCCCATGCCCAAGCTGATCATAGACGGTCTTCCGATCGAGGTCCCCCCGGGAACGAAGGTGATCGACGCCGCCGAGCGGCTGGGCATCGTGATCCCTCGATTCTGCTACCACGAGGGACTCGGTGCGGTCGGGGCCTGCCGCATGTGCGCCGTCAAGTTCCTGCAGGGGCCGTTCAAGGGCGTGCAGATGAGCTGCATGATCGAGGCGCAGGACGGGATGGTGGTCTCCACGACCGACGAGGAGGCGGTCGCCTTCCGCCGGTTCATCATCGAATGCCTGATGCTGAACCATCCCCATGACTGCCCGGTGTGCGACGAGGGCGGCCAGTGCCTGCTCCAGGACGAAACGGTCTCCGGGGGGCACGGGCGGCGGCGGTACCTGGGCCCGAAGCGCACCTACCGGGACCAGTTCCTCGGGCCGTTCATCGCCCACGAAATGAACCGCTGCATCCACTGCTACCGCTGCGCGCGGTTCTATCAGGAATTCAGCGGCTACCGGGACCTGGGCGTCATGCAGATCGCCTCCAAGGTCTATTTCGGACGGTTCGAGGACGGCGCCCTCGAAAGCCCCTTTTCGGGCAACCTGCTGGACCTTTGCCCCACCGGGGTCTACACGGATAAGCCCTCGCGGTACAAGGCACGCTACTGGGACATGGAGCGGTCGCCGTCCCTGTGCGTGCATTGCTCCCTGGGCTGCCACACGACGGCGAACGCCCGCTACCGGGAGGTGCTGCGCATCGAGGCACGTTTGAGCGAACCGGTGAACGGCCATTTCATCTGCGACCGGGGGCGCTACGGCTTCGCGTATGCCAACCGGGCGGACCGGCCGCGAACGGCGCGCCTTTCCGGGCGGAGCGCCCCGCTGGAAGAGGCCCTCGCGGAGGCAGTGCGGCGGCTTGGGGCCGTCGAGGCCGCCCACGGGACAAAGGCCGTGGCCGCCATCGGGTCCGGACGGGCCGGTTCGGAAACCCTGATAGCCTTGAAGGACCTGTGCGCCGCGAGGGGCTGGATCGAGCCCGTCCTGTTCACCGATCCAGCGGTTCAGGCGGCTGCCGTGGCCGGGGTCTTGAGCCACCGTCGGGACCTGGCCGTGTCGCTTCGGGAGCTCGAACAATCTGATTGCATCGTGGTGGTGGGCGTGGACCCGGTGAAC
>CAZGQL010000243.1:0-4990 GCA_964527905.1 uncultured Syntrophobacteraceae bacterium | reverse complement strand
TCGACACAACGATCATCGGCGTTCTTTGTGTGTTCGAGGACGCCACCGAGCTCGAGGCCATCCTCCAGCAGCTGCGCACGTTCCAACAGCTCAGCCGGGACTTGGACGCCATCATCGATTCCTCATCCGATGGGCTTTGGGTCTGCGATGCCCGGGGCGTGGTCGTCCGCATCAATCGGGCTTCCGAGGAAATCAACAGGATCCGGTCCTCGGATGTGGTCGGGCGCTCCATGGATGCACTCCTCAAGGAGGGGCTCATCGACCGTTCCGCCACCATGGAGGTGTTGAAAACCAGATCCAGGACGACCCTGCTCCAGCAGACCCGGGCGGGGCGGAAGCTCATGGTGACCGGAAACCCCGTCTTCGATGAAGAGGGAAACGTTCAGCGCGTGGTGATCACGGAGCGCGACATCACGGAAATCGACCGGTTACGGGAGGAGCTGGAGCAGCAGGAAGCCATCAGCGACCAAATCCGTCAGCAGATGCGCCACATGCAGATGGAGGAACTGGAGCTCCGGAACATCGTCGCCCGCAGCCCGAGCATGTCCAATGTCCTGAGGCAGGCGCTCAAGGTGAGCGCCGTCGACTCGAATGTGCTCATCCTCGGGGAGTCGGGGACGGGCAAAGGGCTCATCGCCGATCTGATCCACAAGCACTCCACGCGGGCCGCCCACCCCATGATCAAGCTCAACTGCGGCGCGATTCCCGAATCCCTCATGGAATCGGAGCTGTTCGGCTACGAGCGGGGAGCGTTCACGGGCGCGGAAAAGGGTGGGAAGGTTGGGCAGGTCGAGCTGGCCCATCGGGGGATCCTGTTCCTTGATGAAATCGGAGAGCTGCCCCTGGCGTCCCAGGTGAAGCTTCTCCGATTCCTCGAAGACGGGCGCGCCACCCGCATCGGCGGAACCGTCAGTCGAAAGCTGGATGTGCGGATCCTGGCGGCGACCAACCGAGACCTCGAGGCCATGGTGGAGGAGCGGCAATTCCGTCGGGACCTGTACTACCGTCTGAACGTGATCCCCATCGTGATTCCCCCCCTCCGCGAGCGGCCGGAGGATATCCTGCCCCTCGTCCAGCACTTCCTCGAGCATTTCAGCGCCCGGGCGGGCGTCTCCAAATCCATCACCGGGCCCGCCCTGGACGCCCTGCTGGCTTACTCTTACCCCGGCAACGTGCGCGAACTCATGAACCTGTGCGAACGGCTGGTCGTGATGTCGGAAGGGACCCGGATCGACCTTCAGGACCTGCCGACCCCCATTGTCCAGACCGCCAGGCTGGGCTTTCCGAACGAAGGGCTCCCCGTGGAGGGGGGCACGCTCCAGGAGATGCTCGATGCCTGTGAGAAGGCCATCCTCACCCGAATGCACGCCACCCACAAGAGCCAGCAATCCATCGCCGACGCCCTCGGGGTCAACCAGTCCACCGTCGCCCGCAAGCTTAGAAAACACGGGTTGAGCGGGCGTTGATGTGGTAACATGAGCTGGATCTCCCCGATGAGAATGGTGGATGGTGGACTCGCTCGTGCTCCGTCGAGACTGCCCCGCGGGCGGCATTCCCCCTTTTGAGTCCCCCCAGGGGGAATTTGAAGTGGCGGGACCTGGTTCGACAGCATCTGGGGGCCACCCAAGCATTGGAGCTGCGGGGGGACCACCATCCTGTCGTTTTGACAGCGCAACGGGGATGCACCTGAAAGCAACGGGAGCAAGCGTGTGAAGCGGTTCGTGGCGATACTGGCTCTGGTTTCGTGCGTGTGGGTCGGCGGGCGCGTCTCTGCCCGGGCCGACGACATCGGGTGTCTGGACACGACCTTCAAGCTGTTGAGTCCCAACGATTCCGTTTGCGTTTCGGCCTTCGAGGACCCGAAGGTCCCCGGCGTCACCTGCCACATCAGCCAGGCCCGAAAGGGGGGCTGGGGCAGTGTGGTCGGCCTCACGGAGGACCCCTCGCGATTCTCGATCGCCTGCCGGCAGACCGGCCCCATCTCCCTGCCCGACAAAATGCCCGACCAGGAGAACGTCTTCAGCGAAAAAACCAGCGTGTTTTTCAAGCACACCAAGGTCATCCGGATGTTCGACCGGAAGCACAACACCCTGGTCTACCTGGCCGTCAGCAAGAAACTGGTGGAGGGAAGTCCTGAAAATTCGATCTCCACGGTGCCGATCATGCCGTGGGGCGGAAGGTAGCGAAGGCCACAGAGCCCTGATGGACCCGCGCGGCGGGGGATTGCAACCATGCAGCTCATCGGAAGCACACTGGGTCAGTACCGAATCACCGAACAGATCGGCGTCGGCGGAATGGCCACCGTCTACAAGGCCTACCAGCCGAGCCTCGACCGCTATGTGGCCATCAAGGTGCTTTCCGCATTGCATGCGAAGACCCCGGGGTTCAAGGAGCGGTTTTTCCGGGAAGCCAGGGCTGTCGCGCAGCTCAGCCATCCCAATATCCTGCCCGTCTACGACCTGGGGGTGGAAAACGACATTTGCTTTCTGGTCATGAAGTGCGTCAGCGGCAGCTCCATGCGAGACCTCATCGGCGAGCCCATGGTGCTCTCTCAGGTGTGCCGGTTTGTCGACCAGATTGCCGCCGCGCTGGACCACGCCCATGAGCGAGGGATCATTCACCGCGACATCAAGTCCCACAACCTGCTGCTCGAAGGCGACTGGGTCTTTCTCACGGACTTCGGCATCGCCAAGATCATGGAGGCCACCACGGTGCTCACCAACGCCGGCCAGCTCATGGGCACCCCCTGCTACATGTCCCCGGAACAGGCATCCGGAAGGCCCGTCGATCACCGCACCGACATCTACTCCTTGGGGATCGTGCTCTACGAGATGATCACCGGAACGGTCCCGTTCACGGGGGAGACCCCCTACGGGGTGATTTACAAACACATTCACGACCCGCTGCCGCTGCCTCGAAGCCACAGGCCCGACCTTCCCGAAGCCATAGAGCGCGTCATTCTCAAGGCACTCGCGAAAGACCCCGAGCACCGTTACGATCACGCCGGACAGCTCGCGGAAGCGCTGCGGGAAGCGGTGGCCTCCGCCATGCGGGATGCCTCAACAGAGCCCGTCTTGGCTCAGGCGAGACCGGGTGAGGATGGCTCGACGGTTGCGGTGCCACCACCTGCCTCGCCCGAAAGGGTCCCGGCCTTGGCTCCGCAAGAAAGGACGCCCACGCGAGAGCGACGCGCATGGCTCCTTGCGGCTGCCGGCGTCTTGCTGGCTCTGGCGGGGATCGCCTGGGCGCTTATGCATTTCGGTGGTGGCCGCCCCTCGCGGGTGGGACCTTTGGAACAGGCTTCTCAGCCATCGCCGCCGCCCGCTCCTCTGTCGTTCTTGCGCGTCGACAGCACCCCCTCGTCCGCCGCCATCGAGGTGGACGGCGCCCGGGTCGGAACGACTCCGGGACGCATCGAGCTGCCATCCGGAGAACACCGGGTCCGCCTGGAAATCCCCGGCTATCAGCCCTGGGTCGGGCAGGTTCGGCTCGAGCAAGCCCAGGAGCATCCCTTGAACGTCGAGTTGAAGCCGGTTGTCGCCACGGCGTCCCTCAAGGTCGATTCCGCTCCGGCCGGCGCCGAGGTGTTCGTCGACGGCGCGCCCGCGGGGACGACCCCCGTCGAATCGGAGCTTCCCTTGGGGAGTCACTCCATTCGAGTGACCCTGGCAGGGTTCAAGGATTTTGAGCGTGCCCTCCGCCTCGAGGAACCGAAAACCTACCAGGTGATCGTTGACCTCATCCGGGCGGATGCCCCCCCGCAGTCCCCTTCCCTCCCCGCCGCCGAGGCTCCGCCGGATGCTCTGGAGGCCGATTTCATCCAGGGGCGCCGGTTGTTCGAAGCTCGGAATTACAAGGAGGCGTTCGACCGGCTCATGAAGGCGGCCGCACAGGGGCATGTCGAGAGCCAGAACGAGGTGGGATACATGCTCATGCACGGCCTCGGAGTGAAAAAGAACCTCAAGGATGCGGTGGCGTGGTTTCGCAAGGCGGCCTCCCAAGGCAACGCCGCCGGCCAGAACAATCTCGGGATTCTTTATCTCAAGGGGGGACCGGGGATCGTTCAGGATGACCGGGAGGCGTTCACCTGGTTTCAAATGGCCGCCGAACAGGGAGACCGGGACGGGGAGTTCTACCTGGCCAACATGTACCGCTACGGTCGCGGCTGCAAGGCTGACCCGGATCTGGCCGTACAATGGTACCGCAAGGCGGCCGGAGGCGGACACGAGGGCGCCGCGACGGCCCTCAAGGCTTTGGGTAAATGATCCCCAACGCCGAGCCTGTTGCGGGACGGGTCGCGCGCTTCGCGACCCGGGCGGAGAATGAGAGGTTTAACATGAAACCGACCGCATGCCGTCTCACCAGAAGCTGCTGGTGCCTCCTCATGGCCTGGCTCCTGGTTGGGGGGACGGCCTGGCCGCAGGGCCCGGCCTCCCAGCGCCCGGAAGGTTCTTCGGTGGACCGGCTGAAGGTGGAGGACTTCGAGCGCAAGCCGCCGGCGCCGCGTCCGAAGCCGCAACTCCGCCGGGCGCCGGAAGGGTCTCCTCCGACGGAACCTGCCCAGGAGAAGAAACCGGAGGCTGAGAAAGCCAAGGCCCCGGGTCCCGGCCAGATCTGGCGGGAGACCCTGACGGGGTTGGAGTTCGTGTGGGTCCCGGGCGGGTGTTTCACCATGGGGAGCCCCCCGCAGGAGACGGGGCGCAAGAAGGATGAGGACCCTGTGCACGAGGTGTGCGTGGATGGGATCTGGATGGGGCGCACAGAGGTCACCAGGGGGGCCTTTCTTCGGTTTGTCGAAGCCACGGGTTACCGTACCGACGCGGAGCGGGAAGGGTTCGTGTGGGGCCTGAAGGGCAAGGAACTGGTCAAGTGGCCGGGCGAAAGTTGGAGGCAGGCCGGATTCGAACAGACGGACGGCCATCCCGTGGTGAACGTTTCCTGGAACGATGCCCGGGCCATGGCCGAGTGGCTTTCAAGGCAGACGGGTCTC
>CAZGQL010000242.1:0-5063 GCA_964527905.1 uncultured Syntrophobacteraceae bacterium | reverse complement strand
CCTCGGGACACACCTTCAACGTGGCCTTTGTCGTGTTTGGGCTCGCTTCCCTCACGGACTATTTCGACGGTATCCTTGCCAGGCGCCACAACCTGGTGACCTCGGTCGGAAAGCTGCTCGATCCCCTCGCGGACAAGCTCCTCAATTCGGCCGTCCTCATCATGCTGATCCCCCTGGGCAAGGTGGACGCCTGGCTCGTCTTTCTCATCATCGGCAGGGAAATGACCATCACGGGGCTGCGCTCCATCGCCGCCAGCCACGGGCTGATCCTGAACGCGAGCCGCATGGGAAAAAACAAGATGATCTCCCAGATTTGCGGCATCCTGTTCCTGCTGCTTTACATCCCGCAGTTGCACCCGTTCTTGGAATCCCTGGGCACGTTCTTCCTCTGGGTGTCCCTGATCCTGGGATTCTGGTCCGCCCGCGACTATTTTACCCAGTTTTACTACGACGCCCGACACCAGGAACCGCATTGATCGGCATGACCGGCCCCGGCAACAGGATCTGAACCGAAGCAGGAGCTCCCATTGCCGTTCCAACTGCCCGCATACAGGCCACCCCCGCTGGATCGCCCTCCTCTTCGGGATGCTCCCCTGGCCGTATTCAAGGAAGTGGAGCGAGACGGTGTCGCCCCCGAGAACTACCACGCGACCTCAGTCTTTCCCGAGTACGTGCATATGAGCCACGGGGACTGGCGCCTCCTCGAGGGATCCCGCATGGATTGCGCTGTCGTGCTCGAACCGGACGGTTCCTTGTCGGTCCGGGAACTGAGACGTTTGGTGGCCGGCGAGCGCGTGCTCTGCGGCAGGCGCGAAAACGGAGAGGACGGGGTGCTGGTTTACCCGAACGGGTTCGCTACCGAGGATGCTTCGGAGGACAAGTTCGCCTTTCGCACGCGGACATCCCGCGAAAGCCCCTTTTCCATCGACTACGATGAGCTGTATGAGCTTCTGGAATTCGAGCGGGAGGCCGGCTTCATCCTGTGGGTGCCCGGCCCGGCGGTCGCCTTCGACCGGGATGCCCGCAATGCACTGGTGAGGCTCATCGAGGCGGGGTACGTGCATGCGCTGCTGTCCGGCAACGCCTTGGCGGTTCACGACATCGAAGGGGCCCTGTTCGGCACGGCCCTGGGCCTGAAGCTCTACCAACGGCGTCACTCCCCCCTGGGCCATTACCGGCACCTGGACGCCATCAACCGTGTGCGGCAGGTGGGAAGCATCGAACAGGCCGTGCGGGAAGGGGTCATCGCGAGCGGGATCATGAAGGCCGTGGTCGAAAGGAGCATCCCCTATGTGCTGGCGGGCTCCATCCGCGACGACGGCCCCCTGCCGGAAGTCGTTGCGGACGCCTACACCGCCCAGGATCGCATGCGCGCTCTCGCCCGGCGCGCCACCACGGTCCTGTGCATGGCCACTCAGCTGCACTCCATCGCCACCGGGAATATGGTCCCATCCTACGCCGTGCAGCCAGACGGGCGCGTGCGGCCGGTTTATTTCTACGCCGTGGACATGTCCGAATTCGCCACGAGCAAGCTCGCCGACCGGGGATCCCTGACCGCCCGGGCCATCCTCACCAACGTCCAGGACTTCCTCGTCACCCTCGAGCGCGGCCTCCTGCAGCGCCCCCCGGCCTGTCCGCCCTGACGCCGTCCCCCTGGAGCTTTCCCAAGGCCGTCACCTTTCCCACCTAGACTCGTCTCCAGAAACACATTCTGGAAATGTCCCCGCCGATCCGAATCGACCTTGAATTCCGCACCCTGCGTTGGGGGGGTGAGCTGGTTTTCCAGCGGCCAAATTCTCTGGGCACACCAATCCCAATACAGTACCAGAGGATGAATCAGCGCGGATACCAACAGCCGAAGTTGCAATCAGGCCTTCGCACCCGGGCATCTGAGGGATCCGGCAGTCGCTGACATCGATGCGGAGCGATGGACGATCACCTCATCGTCAAAGCCTTTGTCGACAGTCCGACAACGTTGGCCGTCGATGTCGTGTTGTCCGGCGAAGAGGCCGATCGCGGCGGTACCGTGCCCTTATTGAACCTTGCCCTGACGCAATGCCGATGCTGTGGGGGGCTCGGCCTGACGGACCACCTCGTTTGCTTTCTTTGCGGGCGCCGGGGCGTTGCAGACCCGGATGACGCCGTGCTCCTTCGAATCCCTCAACGCATTGCCGATGGGGCGGTGATCGAGGTGCTGATCCCTGAGGGCGATCCTGGCGGGGTGCTGCTTCGGGTGTACATCCGGGTGCGCGGCCGTTGAATTCCCTCAAGAGTTGTCGATCTGTGGGCTTTGCCCATGGATTCAGCCTGGCCGACTCCGGCACCGCCGAAAGTGGCTGACTTTCTGGGCGTCGTTAATACCTATGGGACGCTGGCGTTTGCTCTTCCATGGACAGGTGGCTCCTTGGCCATTGTTCTATATACGAAAGGAGCCGGTTTGTCCCGTCCTAAATCGCTCCTCTTGTCAGACTGGATGATATTTTCAATGATCCGTGAGAATGATAATGAGGCCACCCCGTGACCCATTACCATCCTCTTTCCGCAACATTGGTGAGCCGAACGATGCATCGGTTTCCACTGCTATACGGGCTTCCAATTTCAACTCTAGCTCTGCCGAGGTCTTATGCGCAAGTTGCGCCGTGCACTCGATGGCAGACCAGTGCAGCCCTTCTGAACTCGTCTATCCTGGGACAGTCCCTTGCAGAGATAGGTTGGGTTTTATACAGCGTTAATCAGGATGAACTGATTGATTCCTTGGTCTTTGCCAGCGACAGATAATCCCATTAACAATAACGGTGCAAATGAACGCCAATATAAAATTTGCCAATAACCATAGCAATGCTAGTTGCTCTTCACCACGAAGATCCACATAATTCATCGCACTTATAGTTACAATAAATCCAAAAAAAGCATAGGATCCAGATATTATTAAACTTTTACCATATTGCAGACTATTATTTATGATATAATTAACACTACTACAAATAACAATTAATGGGAAAACAATTAACGTAAAAACCGTAACGATAAATTGCATATCTTCTGAAATACTTTTCGCCAGGCGAAACAACACTATTATTATTGATAATAACGAAATAACATTAATTATTATAGTTTTAGTAAAAAATGAAAGCTTTATTAGCTTTCTTTCTGGCACGTTGTAAACCTTAATTCGCACGTACAAACATATACCAACAAAAATGGCAATTATCAGAACTAATTGGACTAACACTTTACTCATTATTCTTTGTCCTTTTGGTGGGCGTGCGTGAATCGGCGGACGGGGTCGTTGGAGAATCGGCTGTCAACCAACCCGAAAGGAGGACAGTCGATGATCGATCCCTGGCGTCCGGCTCAAGTCTTCACCCTGGAGCAAGCCCGAGACCAGTTCGACGCCTGGAGGAGTCGGCCCCACCGCGCCAAGCGCATCCCCGCTGAGCTGTGGGACGCGGCGGTGAGGCTCTGCGGTGAACATTCCGTGTGCAGGGTCTCCCGGTCCCTGGGTCTCGACCACAAGGCCCCGCGACGGCGGTATCAGGCCGCGAAGGTCTCTGAACCCATGGGTCCCTTCGTCCATCTCGGGCCTCTGTTGGATCAAAGCGAGCTCGTTGACTACCGGCCCCTCGTGAAGAATGCCGGCGCGTAACCTTGGCTCTCAGGGGCGGGATGCGGCCCTCATTTCGCCCGTGTTTGCATATGTTCATGCTATTTCCCCAAGGCGGCCCCATAGGGGGGGCGCCCACTCAATTCCCCCCAAGCACCCAAATTCCCATAAGTCCTGAGAGTCCTGAATCGACCCCATGGTTGACGGCATTGCGTGGCGGACGTATCATTCCGCTTCAGCCAAAAGGGACCGGAAGGGTGGGAGGTATAATCAAACACCCCAAAATTTGAAATCCTGTAATATATTCCGGCATGACGGAATTGGGTTGAGTTGCTTCTGCATTCAATAGCTTTTGCATGAAAGGAGATCGAGGATGGGGCTTCAGAAATGCAAAGAATGTGGCAACCAAGTCAGTGATAAAGCTGAAACCTGCCCAGCATGCGGTTCACCAGTAAAGAAGCCACTTTCCGCTGGAAAGGTAATTCTCGGGTTGATAGCATTTTTCATTCTTGTAGGCATCTTCTCCAATCCAGGCAAGAAATCCATCACTTCTACTCCAGCGCTTCCAATAGATCCCGACACTCTTTTTTCCGAATATGAAGCCAATGAAGTTCGCGCAGACGAGAAGTACAAGGGCAAGAGAATACAAGTAAGTGGATATGTAGACAGTATTGGAAAAGATATTGTTGATGATATATACATTACTCTGAAAACCAAGAATCCGATCTTTAAGGTTCAATGTTTTTTTGACAAGAGTCAAACAAATGCTCTTGCAAGTTTAAAAAAAGATTCTTTTGTGATGGTAACCTGCCGATGCAATGGCAAATTCGGGAACGTACTGCTTAAGGATTGCGCACTCAGATGAAGCCACTGGCCAAGAAATATTATTGCACACCTGCCTAGGGGGGCACAGGGCTTTCCGCCTTCTTGTTGCCCTCCCAAAGCGGGGCCCCAAGCCATCCCACGGTCAGACCGCCAGAAGGCCGTTTTTTGCCCTTTTGGCGAGGCATCCCCACAAGACGGGGAAGGCCGACTAAAAGGGAAAAGGCATTCCTTGCGGGCCGCCTCGGCAAAATGCGAATAGAAAGCCCCGACTCTAGCGCTCTCCTGGTTAACGGCGTTGCAAGATGCACGTATCATCCCTTTTCAGGCAAAACGGGCCGGGGGCACAAAGTCCACTCAACCGTTCCTGAACCGATTTTTGCAGACTTCACAAATCAGGATCTCCCCGAAAGAGAACGGTCCAAACCTGATGCTGCAAGGGTTATTGCATTCAATCGGGATCATCTGTCAACGCCGGAGCACTTTGTCCCCTAATGAACGGAATAAAACTCACATTCCGCACCCTGCGTGGGGTAAGTGAGCTGATTTCTCAGCTGTCAGATTTGCTGGATAAACCAAAATCAATATGGTATCCGAGGGTGGATGAGTGCGGATACCAACAACCCGAATCTGAATC
>CAZGQL010000241.1:0-5067 GCA_964527905.1 uncultured Syntrophobacteraceae bacterium | reverse complement strand
GTGCATTGAGCCGGGCGCCGTATCGTTCCTGGTAGTGGGCCACCAGGGACGGCAAGAGACTCTGGCGCGCGGACTCGATGGATTCGCGAACCTGCCGCGGCTTGTCGGCCTCGCCGTCAAGATCCTCGACCAGCCTGGGCAGCAGGGTCCCCACCTTGTGGCGGGCCGCCTCCCGCTCATCGGTCTTCTGGCGGATGTCGCCCAGGAAAAACACGCCGCGGATGGCCTCGACGCTTGCCTTCAGGCGAGCCAGGCCGACCTCGTCGGTGACCTCCGGAGGGGCATCGGCGAGGAAGGCTGCCAGTTCATCAAGACGGCGGCCTACGTCCTCGGTCTCCTTCCGCAGTGCCATGAACCGGTCGAGCGCGGTGAAGAACGTGTCCACCAGCCTGCCGCCGTCGAAGAGATCGCTGCGGATGGCATCCAGACGGTCCAGGACCTCGACGAGCTTCCCGGTCACCAGCTTGTAGCCGATGGTGCTCACCCCGAGGGTTGTGCCCAGGGCCGCCACGGTCTTGTTGGGGTGTTCGGGGTCGAAGTCGAGCTCCTGCTCGACCATGTCGAGGGGCAGAGTCAAGGGCTGCGTCGGAAACGCCTGGACGCCTGCATCCGGGCCTTCAGTGATCTCGGGCACGCGAGCCTCCACGTCGGCACGCACGGCGGCGATCCGGTGCAGGAGCCTGCGGCGCTCCTCCTCCAACTGGTCATAAAAGCCGCGGAGGACCTCCACACGGCGCCACAGCGGGAAGCTCGGCTCTCCCTGGTGGGCCTCGTAATGGTGCAGGGCATCGACGTTGTAGCGGAACGTCGCCAGCTCGGCCGGGTCGTAGACCCAGTGGATGTCGTCTCGCACCCCCCGGACCGTATCGAGGGTAGCAATCAGTTTCTGTTCAAAAAGCGGGACGTTGTCGCCGGTCTCCCGGTTCAGCGCGTCCCAGTGGAGTCGCAGGTAGTCCAGGTCGAGGGCGGCGAGTCTCTTCTGGGCCTCCTTGAGCTTGTGCTGGGCGCTCTTGGCCTGGACGCCGGTGAGGTGGGCGCCCGCGGCCTGGTGGATCTTCTCGATGCGCTCGGCGGCCTTCCTGAAGGCGCCGTCCAGCCAGGCGTTTGCGCCGGCAAGGCGGCTTTCCAGCTCGTGTCGCGACACCCGGCCGAACTTGTTGGTCTGGTCCTGCAGCAGGCCGATCCCCTCAAGGAAGAGGGCCCAGGTGCGCACGACATCACGGGGACGGTCGAGCTCTTCACGCTTCTCGTTGCGCACGTCGAAAAGGAACCAGCGCTCCAGGTCCGTCTGGGTTTTGGGGACGTCGCCGCAGCGCTGCATGAAACTGATGAAGGGCCGGGTGACGTGGGCTTTGTAGTCTCCACCCACCTTCTCCACAAGCGTCTCCCGGGGGGCGTCGGCGAATTTCAGGCCGGGGTCGACGTGCTTGTCCAATACCTTCCTGAAGCGGTCCCGCTCGGCGTCGCTCTCGAAAACGTCCGAGGTCGGCTGAATGATCTCGTGGTAAGTGGTGCCGGCTCGAAGCGCCGCGTAGCCGCGCGCGAAAAGCCGTATGTCGGCATCGTTCACCTTGCTACCGTAAAAGAGGGGGCGGAGGACCATGCCCTGCTGCTCGAGGCTCTCCACGACCCAGCTCTCGAGGACCTGCTTGAAGTGCTCCCGGGCCCGGCCGACGACTGCGTGAAAGTAACCGGTCCGCAGATCGGTCACCTCGAAGGCTTCTCCGAGCAGGCCCAGGCGGACCAGGTCGTCACTGGTGCGGCGCACAAGGTTGTGGAGGACGATGAGCGGAGCCAGGCTCGGGATGAGACGCGGCAGTCGTTCCTGAAGATCCCGAGCACGGTCGGGCTGTTCCTGGAGGAGGATAACGATGGGCTCGGCGCCCTCCTGGTTTCTGCGGCTCGCCAGATGCTGCAGCACCGCCTCCAACTGACCGTCCGTCGCCCCGGTGGCGTAGAGGAGCGTCGCCTGGCCGTGGGCGGCCATATCGAGGGGCTTCGCCGACGGCGCCCACCGTGCTGCGGGCAGGCCCGCCTCCACCTTGAGCCAGGTCATCTTCGCAGGAGCGGCGTCGGCCTCCCAGGCGTTGGCAAGTCCCTGAAGGAGACAGCGCGCCCGCCGTGCCGGGTCCTTTTCGGCCTCCCGGAAAGCCTCCTCGAGCCGGGTGTTCCGGGTGGCGTCTCTCAGATATCCCTGGTCATCGAGTCGCGTCTTGTTCAAGCGATTGAAATCGCGGAGGAATGAGAAGGCCGGTGCGATGAAGGTCCGATCGGCACCCTGGTCATTTTTGACCCGGTAGGAGGGATCAAGAAGCAAACCGTGCAGGAAGGGGGCAAACTGCTGGGCATGCTCGGGGTAGGGTGACAGCCCTGCGAGCTGATGTGTGAACTCGATTTCGTCCGCACAGATCAGCCAGTGGCCTCGGCGTTCTTCGGGGAGGCCGATGGAGTAGGCATCCAGCCCGGAGAGCACGAGCTCGAGATCGAAGCGGACTTCACCCATCAGTACGAGCTCCGCACCCCGGGTGTTGCGAAATCCGGAGGCAACCATGTGGGCCATCACCCGGTGCTTTGGGGGCGGCGTGATCTCCAGAACGCGCGTGAACAGCGGGCGCCCGCTCTGCCCATGATCCACTTTGGCCAGGAAGCGTTCTGCAGTGGCCTGATCGATGCCGTCCTCGACGCCGACCTCGCGCGGCAGGAGCGAATACATGAACCGGACGACCGCGTCGTAATCCCCGTCCTGCTCAACGCGTGTGGGGCCGAGTGCGGCCGTGTCGAACACCGAGTCCTGGCCCCCCTTGGTGGCACTCTCTGCGAATTTGCGCAGCAGATCGGGTGTGTGGACAGTGCCGCCCCGGTGGTTTTCGTGGGCATGGTGCATGATCACGTTGAACCAGCCGAAGTTGCGGTTTGCGGCGAAAAAGGCGGCTTCCTTGAGACCCTTGGGATAGGTCGCCATGGCCTTGGCGACCGAAGGTCGATGCCGCTGCAGGTAATTGAAAAACGCACTGACGTCGCTGAAGGTGTTGCTTGTCAGCTCGTGCCATCCCGTTCGACGCTCGATGGCGCGGATCTGCCGGAGCAGGTCGCCGACGGCCAGGGAGCAGAGAAGGAGGAAATTGACTTCGGGAAGCTCCTGCCGAGCTTCCTCTGCCTTGATCACGCGGGGAATCACCGTCAGAAGGCCCTGGTCGATGTGCTGACGATCGCTCGACGGCAACCCATCGCGTTGGACATCGGTGATATCCTCGATCTCGTCCATGACGATCCAGAGGCGCTGGATGCCGATCTCCGCCAGGACGCTCAGTGCGGTACGGGCGGCAATGTGGGGGTTCCCATTCAGCAGCGCGTCCTTGAGAGCCGGCAGGATTCGGTCCCAGCCGCGAGGCTTCAGGACCGTACGCACCCGGTCGAGGATGCGGTCCTGGTTGCGCACCAGCTTGTTTGCGGCATCGTGGGTCCGAAGGCCGGCCAGGCGGGCCAGAGCCTCCACCGTCACGCTGGGGATCCAGTTGTCCGCTTCCAGGCCGTCCCCAAGCGGGCCCGATGTCACCTGGATGTACCGAACGAAGAGCGGCAGCGTGCCTTGGGGGAAACCGGGTTCGAAGACGCGGCGGGGCTCGCCGTCGACGATCCAGTCTACCTCGTCCGACACCGCCTCGAGACAAAGCTCGTGGCCCACTCGGCTCTTGCCGACACCCCAGCCGCCGATGATCATGAAAAAACCGCTAAGGTCCTGGCCGCTGGAGCGTTCGATCTCTGCCCGGAAGGTTGAGAGTTTCTCGAAAAGACGCTTCTGACCGACAATGGGAGACATTTCGGCGAGGCGTTCCGGGAGGATCGATACACCCTCCCGCTGCCAGGGATTCTGGTCGATACCTGTCATGCGTGAGCTCCTCCGCCGACGATGCGCAGCTTCACGAGCTGCTTCCTTGGGTCTCCGAATAGACCGGACCCGTGACGGGACTGGCCATAGTCCTCCGCATAGATGAGGAGGCGCCCTTCACTTTCGGCGGCAGCAATGGCGCGGTCCGGATCCTCCACCCCCCTGGCGCGCAGCACGTCCCTGAGCTCGGAGGCGACGACATGCCCCGTCGGTGAGCGCAGAATGGGCAGCACTTCAGCGAGTGTGGCGATGAGGTCGGCGGGCCCGCCGGCATCCCGCGTCCAGCCGAAATCAGGGGCACGGCCCGGCAGCAGTTCGATGGCCGCGGACGTGTCCAGGCGAACCGTGGGGCCGCTTGTCTGCAGAATCTTCGCAACGACCAGCGCCTCGCAGGCGGCGCGGAGCGCCAGTCCGATGTCGTGCAACGAAAAAGCCTCCTCCCGTATTCCTCGGAAGCGACAGGCCGTAGCGCCGCCCAGCAGGGGATCGGTACGCCAATCGCCGAGGCACCCCCATGCGTCCTCAGTCAACACATCACGGAGCGTAGGGTCCACGCCCGAAGCAGCGAAGGGGAAGAGGTCCGGCTCGCCGGGGCGTTCCAGCCGTGCGCACCGGTAGCTCCCGTCAAACCAGCCGTCGCGCTCGAAGACGAGAACCGCTCCCGGGGCAGACAGGAGCTTCACGAACGCACGGGTCCGGGGCTCTCGCCCCAGGAGGGCGTCAATGAGCAGGCAGAGCCAGCCGGTGCCCTCCGGCTCGGCAGCGTAGCTTTCAGCCAGTTCCCTTCCCAGTGCACTGACGCGGTAACCGCCGGAGGACCGTTCCAAGAAACCGACGCCGCGGAGTTGCAGTTGACCACCCCGGACTTCCAGACCCGTCAGGTTGCGAACAAGGTTATACGCGGCCGCATGTCTGTCGGAAGTCATACGCTGAGTCGCGAAGGTCCGGCCCAGATCGGTCGGCGATTTGGCTGCAACCCCCTGGGGAAGTGACGCGAGAAAGCCCGGCCAGGTCTGGATGCGGGTAGGGTCGTACCAGAGCGCCAGCTGGGTCAGTGCGATGGATACCGTATCAGGCACTCAACACCTCCTGGGTATTTTCGGCGCATTCACGCCAGAGCTCTTCGAGCACGTCGTGCAGCCGCTCGCGGAACCGTCGGCCACGGCGGATGACGCCGG
>CAZGQL010000240.1:1245-5112 GCA_964527905.1 uncultured Syntrophobacteraceae bacterium | reverse complement strand
AGCGACGTCACCATGTTGCGGAACATGGCCATTCGGTGGCTCGTGGTGCGATTCAGCTTTCGTCCGGAAACATTGTGCCGCATGATTATTCCTGTTCCTTTCTGCGCTCCTCGATTTCCTCGCGTCCGGGGAAATTTTCGATCTTCATCCCCAGGGACAGCCCCATTTCCGTCAGAATTTCCTTGATCTCGTTGAGAGATTTGCGGCCGAAGTTCTTGGTCTTGAGCATTTCGGATTCCGTCTTCTGAACCAGTTCGCCAATGTAGCGGATGTCCGCATTCTTCAGGCAGTTGGCGGAACGCACGGACAGCTCGAGCTCGTCCACACTTCGAAAGAGGTTCTCGTTGTACTCGGGCTCTATGGGCGTGTCATCGCCGGGCCCCTCCGGCTCCTCTTCGAAGTTGATGAAAATCGAGACCTGATCCTTCATGATCTTGGCGGCGTACGCCAGGGCGTCCTCCGGTTTGATGCTCCCGTCAGTCCAGATCTCCATGGTCAGTTTGTCGTAGTCTGTGATCTGTCCGACGCGGGCCTGGGTGACCACGTAGCTGACCTTGCGCACGGGAGAGAAGATCGCATCGATGGGGATCATGCCGATCGGCTGATTTTCCTCCATGTTCCGGTCGGCGGGGACGTAGCCCTTGCCTTGCTTGATGACGAGCTCCATGCGGAGTTTGGCGTCCTTGGCGAGTGTGCAGATGCTCAAACCGGGGTTGAGGACCTCGACATGCGCATCGCCGCGGATGTCCCCGGCCGTGACCACCCCCTCACCCGTCTTCTCGATGAGGAGATGGCGGGTGCCTTCCCCATGCATCTTGAACCGCACTTCCTTGAGGTTGAGGATGATGTCCGTCACGTCCTCGATCACGCCCGGAATCGTCGAAAACTCGTGCAGGACTCCATCGATCTTGACGCTTGTAATGGCCGCCCCCTGGAGTGAAGACAGCAGGATCCGCCGAATGGCGTTGCCCAGCGTCGTCCCGAACCCCCTCTCGAGCGGTTCACACACAAACTTGGCATACGTATCAGGCCGGCCGTTGGTTTCAATCTCCAAACGCTTGGGCTTGATCAGCTCACGCCAGTTCCTTTGCATAGTCTTTCCTTATTGAGAGAAGCTTCCTGGAGGGATCGATTCGGCGACTGCCAGGAAAAGCAAAAACCGGAAGAGGAAAGACCCACCGAGAGGCTTCCCAACCGGCTTGCAGCCTAAGTCACTCTTGGGCCCTATTTCGAATAAAACTCCACGATCAAGTGCTCCTGCACCGGCAGGTTCATCTCTTCACGTGTCGGATAGGTCTTGAAGGTCCCCTGCATCACCGCCTTGTCGAGGTCCAGCCAGACGGGCAGCCCCCGGCGGGGCATGGCCTCAAGGGCCTCCTGAATCGCCGGCAGTTGGCGGCTCGCCTCGAGAACAGCCACGGTGTCCCCGGCTCGAAGCAGATACGAAGGGATGTTGACCGGTTTGCCGTTGACGAGAAAGTGACCGTGGCGCACCAGTTGCCTGGCCTGATCCCGGGAGTTGGCGAACCCCAGTCGATAGACGGTGTTGTCCAGACGGCGCTCCAGCAATACCAGGAAATTCGTGCCCGTAACACCCTTCTGACGGTCCGCGATTTTGAAATAGGCCTTAAACTGCTTTTCCACCAGACCGTACATCCGTTTGACCTTCTGCTTCTCCCGCAGCTGCAAGCCATAGTCCGAGAATTTACCCCGTGCCTGGCCATGCTGACCGGGGGGGTAATTGCGCCGCTCGACGGCGCATTTGTCGGAGTAGCAGCGGTCCCCTTTCAGGTACAGTTTCATGGTTTCCCGTCGGCACATTCTGCACGCTGGTCCCGTGTATCGAGCCAAGGTTGTTACCTCCCGTTGATCTCAGATGTGATAGCCAGACAAGGCGCTGGAACGCTCTCAGACTCGCCGCCGCTTGGGGGGGCGGCATCCGTTGTGGGGGATGGGGGTCACGTCCTTGATGGCCGTTATGTTGAATCCTGTGGCCTGCAAGGCCCGCAGGGCGGCCTCACGGCCCGATCCAGGACCCTTCACGTAGACCTCAAGGTTCTGCACGCCGTGCTCCATGGCCTTCTTCCCCGCTGTCTCCGCAGCGATCTGTGCGGCGAAAGGGGTGCTCTTGCGGGAGCCCTTGAACCCCTGACTGCCGGCGGTAGCCCACGAAATGGCGTTGCCGCTGGTGTCCGTGATGGTCACGATGGTGTTGTTGAACGTCGAGCGGATATGGGCGACCCCATTGAGAATGTTCTTGCGCTCTTTCTTCTTGGTCCGACTGGCCGTCTTGTCCCTTGCCATCTTTTCTCCAACCTCCGGCTACTTCTTGCGCTTGCCCATGACCGATCTTCTCGGCCCCTTCCGCGTGCGAGCGTTGGTATGGGTTCTTTGCCCTCGAACAGGCAACCCGCGGCGATGTCGCAGGCCACGGTAACAGCCGAGGTCCATGAGGCGCTTGATGTTCATGGACACCTCGGTGCGTAAATCGCCCTCGACCTTGTATTGGGAATCGATGATCTGGCGGATGGTGTTGATCTCCCCGTCCGTCAGGTCGTCGGTGTTCGTGTCCCAGTGGATGTTGGCCTGGTCGAGGATCTTTCGAGAGGTCGTCCGCCCGATTCCGTAAATGTACGTGAGGGCGATCTCGATCCGCTTGTTCTTGGGTAGGTCAATGCCTGCGATGCGTGCCAATGCCCCTTCCTCCCATCAACCTTGTCGCTGCTTGTGCCGCGGGTTATCGCAGATCACGCGAACGGTCCCATGCCGACGGATGATCTTGCATTTTCGACAAATCCGCTTGACGGATGCTCGCACTTTCATGACGCTTCAACCTTTCTCCTGGACGTGGCCAAAGATGCTCAGGACTTGGATCGATAGGTGATGCGGCCTCGGGTCAAATCGTACGGGGAGAGCTCCACCGTCACCTTGTCCCCAGGCAGGATTCGGATGAAATGCATGCGCATCTTCCCGGAGATGTGCGCCAAAATCCGGTGCCCGTTGGCCAGTTCCACACGAAACATGGCGTTGGGAAGGGTCTCGACCACGGTCCCTTCAACTTCAATGGCGTCTTCTTTGGCCATCCTGCGCTGATCTCCCGTATTCAACCGTCTTGGACGGGACTGAAGCAAGCAAAAATAATCGATTTGTGCTCCTGAGTAAAGAAAAAATCACAACCGCGTGAGGATGTCCGGGCCGTTTTGCGTGATGGCCACCGTGTGCTCAAAATGGGCGGAAAGCTTTCGATCGATGGTGACGGCCGTCCAGCGGTCTTCTAGGATCTCGACCTCGGGCCGGCCCTGATTGATCATCGGCTCAATGGCGAACACCATGCCCGGCTTCAGCTTGACACCCTTTCCCGGAGGTCCATAGTTGGGGATCTGCGGACTTTCGTGAAGTTGCTGGCCGATGCCATGCCCGACAAACTCCCGCACAACGGAAAACCCACGCGATTCGACGTAAGCCTGAATCGCGTGGGAAATATCCGACAAACGGTTGCCTGCGACCGTCTGCTTGATGCCCTCGTACAGGGACGCTTCCGCCGCCCGACACAGGTCCGCGGCCGCTTCGCTGATTCGACCGACGGCGACCGTCAGAGCGGCGTCCCCGAAATACCCGTCCACGCTGACCCCGAAATCGAGGCTGATGATGTCCCCTTCCTTCAGGACGCGCTTCTTGGAGGGCATTCCGTGGACCACCTCTTCGTTGACGGACGTGCACAAGGCGAAAGGATATCCGTGATAACCCTTGAAGGCGGGAACGGCCGCATGTTTGGCGGCCAGCTCCTCGCTGCGGGCGTCCAAGTCCCAGGTGGTCACCCCCGGGAGGACCTCCTCCTTCAAACGTTCCAGGATCTCAGCGACAATC
>CAZGQL010000240.1:0-1235 GCA_964527905.1 uncultured Syntrophobacteraceae bacterium | reverse complement strand
GACGCGTGACGTATCTTTTCGATTTCCCGCTGAGATCTCAAAATGATCAACGTTCGGATCCTTATCCCAAATGAGCGACGATCCGGCCAAAAATCTCCTGCATGTCGCCGACCCCGTCCACAGACCGGATCTTGCCCTGCTTGACGTAGTAATCGATGAGAGGCTTCGTCTGGTCGTCGTAGACCTTCAAGCGGGAAGAAACTGTCTTTTCGTTGTCGTCATCCCGCTGGTAGAGTTCACCGCCGCACTTGTCGCAAACGCCGTCCTTCTTGGGAGGATCGAACATCACGTGGAAGCCCGCGCCACAGGCCTTGCACGTGCGCCGGCCGGTGAGTCGCCCGAGTAGCTCGCTGTTGGGCACTTCGATGGACACGACGTGGTCGATTTTCATGCCGAGCTCGCCGAGCATCTTGTCAAGGGCTTCGGCCTGACTCACGTTTCTCGGAAAACCATCCAGCATGTAGCCCTTGGCGCAGTCGGGTTTTTGAATGCGTTCCTTGACCAGCCCGATCACGACACTGTCGGGAACCAGGGTGCCCGCATCCATGTACTTCTTCGCTTCCAGCCCGAGGGGCGTTCCCTCTTTGAGGGCAGCCCGAAGCATGTCGCCGGTGGAGATTTGCGGGATCCCGTACTTGTCGATGAGCCGTTTCGCCTGCGTTCCCTTGCCTGCACCCGGGGGGCCCAACAGAATGATGTTCATGAACCTCTCCTTCTTGGTGGTGGAATGATCCGAACAACCATCGCCTAACGCCTACCGCGGATTCTTCCCTTCTTCAGGAAGCCCTCGTAATGCCGGGAGAGCATGTGCGCTTCAATCTGCCCCAGCGTGTCCATGGCCACGCCGATGACGATGAGCAGGGCGGTGCCGCCAAAGTAAAACGGCACATTGAACCGCTGGATCAGGATGGATGGCAGAACACAGACGGCCGAGACATAAATGGCCCCGCCCAGCGTGATCCGGCTCAGCACCTTGTCGATGTATTCGGCCGTGGGCCTTCCGGGGCGGATGCCGGGTATAAACCCCCCATACTTCTTCATGTTGTCCGCCACATCGAGGGGATTGAACACGATCGCCGTGTAGAAAAAGCAGAAGAAGATGATGAACGCCACGTATAGGACCGAGTTGAGCCAGTGGCCGGGCCCGAGAGCGTTGGCCACGGACTGCATGAATTCCCCGGGAATGAAATTGGCCACGGTGGCCGGAAACATGATGATGGAGGAGGCGAAGATGG
>CAZGQL010000239.1:0-5164 GCA_964527905.1 uncultured Syntrophobacteraceae bacterium | reverse complement strand
CCGGATCCACCGATTCGGAGGGTGGCCGGCCGGATTTCCGGCCGCAGTACGCATTGCAGGAGCGGCTGTTCCAAATCCGGATCCCGCGGGATTCGGCCCTGGTGGGCAAGACCCTGGCCAAAAGCCGCCTGGGCTCGGCCTTCGGCCTCAACGTGGTCAGCATCACCCGGGGCAATCTTTCCCTGCTCGCCCCGGACATCGCCGAAATCATCCAGGCGGATGATCTCCTGATCGTGGAAGGACGGCTGGACCGCATCCAGGAGCTGAATCACTGGGGCCAGCTGACGCTGGATTCCGACGCGGCCGGTGTGGATGCCCTCTATGCCTGCGGCATGCAGGTCGCCCAGCTGCAGCTCGCGCCCGAATCCCCATACATCGGCAAGACCTTGTCGGAAATCGGATTTCGTAGTCTGTTCACCCTCAACGTGCTCGCCATTGAACGCGACGGCCACTACATCGAGGAGGATCTCAAATCCCAGCCGCTCAAGGCCGGCGACATCCTGCTGGTGCAGGGACCGGCATCGCATTTGGCCAACCTTGACCAACATCCCGAGTTCCTGCCGCCCAGGCCCCTGGATCCTCCGACGTTGAGGCGCAACACCCCGCTCGATGAACGGGTGCGCCTACTTCGTGTGCCGGAGGATTCCACTCTCATCGGGTTGACCTTGGGGGAGAGTCGTCTGGGAGACACCGTCGACGTGCAGATCCTGTGCATCGTGAGGGGAGACGGCACGGGTTTGATCCCCAAGTCGAGTGATGCCTTCGAATCGGGCGACCGGCTCGTCGCCTATGGTGCCTCCGACATGATCTCCATCCTCCTGATGAAGGGACTGGAAGGCGTCTTCATTCAGGATTCGTCCTTTCATCCGGAGCCGTCCATGATCGAGGACGAGCACGTCGGAATCGTCGAGGTGATGCTCTCCCCCCATTCGGTCCTCTCGGGCCTCACGCTGCGCCAGATTCATTTTCGGGAAAAGTACGGCCTGACCGTTCTGGCCATCTGGCGCAAGGGCCGCGCCTACCGCTCGGGACTGCGCGACATGCCGCTGGAATTCGGGGACGCCTTGCTGTTGTATGGGCATTGGGAGAAACTGAACGTTCTGGGTCGGGAGCCTGATTTTCTCGTTCTCACCGAAACGGTTCAGGAGCCCCCCCGGGAAGATAAGGCCAAAGTGGCTCTCGCCATCATGGCTGCCGTGCTCGTGCCCGTAATCTTCGGCTGGGTGCCGATCTACATTGCCGTGGTCATCGGGGCCGCGCTGATGATTCTCTTCCGGTGCCTGTCCATGGAAGAAGCCTATCGCGCCATCGAGTGGCGGGCGGTTTTTCTCATCGCCGGCATGCTCCCGCTGGGGACGGCCCTGGACCAGTCGGGCGCGGCGCGGCTTCTGGCCGAAGGCGTGGTCGTCATGCTGGGTCCCTTCGGTCCCCATGCCGTCCTGTTTGGACTGCTGGTCATCACCTTCGCGGCGACCAGCATCATTCCGACCTCGGCCCTGGTGGTCCTCATGGTGCCCATCGCCCTGAAGACTTCCGCAAGTCTCGGCATCTCCCCCCATGCCCTGCTGATGGGGATTGCCATGGCGGCATCATCGAGTTTCACCTCCCCCATCTCGCATCCGGCCAATGTCCTGGTGATGGGGCCCGGCGGCTATCGCTTCATCGATTACATCAAGCTCGGTGTGCCGCTCACGCTGCTGGTCCTGGGGGTGTTGATGGTCGCTCTCCCCATTCTGTGGCCCCTGGCACCCTGAGGCGGCTTGGGCAACATTCAAGATCCCATTGACGATCCTCGACATTTCGTGCAGATCGAAGCTTGGTCTCCGAGACGGCGCGGAGCTCCGGCAATCCATTCGTCCATCACGGCGGGAGAGGGCACATGAACGAGATACTCATCGGCAAAGGGGAAAAGCCTGTCCACTTGTTGGCTCGGTACGGGAATCGCCATGGGCTGGTGGCCGGAGCCACTGGGACGGGCAAGACCATTTCACTCCTGGTGCTGGCGGAGGGGTTTTCGCGCCTGGGCGTGCCGGTGTTCCTGGCCGACGTCAAGGGGGATGTCGCCGGTCTGGCCATGGCCGGAGCGCCCAGCGAAAAGGTTCGACAGCGGGTGGCCCAGATTGGGATCGAAGGCTTCGCCCACGAACCGAATCCCGTTGTGTTTTGGGACCTCTACGGCGAGAAGGGCCACCCCGTGCGCGCCACGGTGAGCGAGATCGGTCCGACCTTGCTCGGACGGATTCTCGAGCTCAACGACATCCAGGCGGGGATCCTCGAGATCGTTTTCAAACTGGCCGACATGGGAGGGCTTCTGCTGCTGGACTTAGACGACCTGCGCGCCATGCTCGGCTTCGTTGCGGACAACCGCAAGGAGGTCTCCCGCCAGTACGGCCTGGTCAGCGCCCAGTCCGTGGCGGCCATCCAGCGTGCCCTCCTGACCCTCGAACGGGAGGGGGGCGGCACCTTTTTCGGCGAACCGGCACTGGAGCTCAGCGATCTCATGCGCACCGACCTGAGCGGGCGGGGCGTGTTGAACATCCTCGCCGCCGACCAGCTGATCCAGAAGCCCAGATTGTACTCGAGCTTCCTGCTCTGGCTGCTCTCGGAGTTGTTCGAACAATTGCCCGAGGTGGGGGACCTGGACCGCCCGAGACTGGTGCTGTTTTTCGACGAGGCCCACCTCATGTTCGACGATGCGCCGCCGGCCCTGCGCCAGCGGGTGGAGCAGGTCGTCCGGATCATTCGGTCGAAGGGAGTTGGGGTGTATTTTTGCTCCCAGTTCCCGGACGATGTGCCGAACGAGATCCTCGGCCAGCTTGGGAACCGCATCCAGCATGCACTCCGGGCGTATACACCGCGCGACCAGAAGTCGGTACGGACGGCCGCGGAGACCTTCGTGCCCAACCCTCGACTCGATGTCGCTCAAACCATCTCCGTGCTCGAGGTCGGTGAGGCCCTGGTGTCCACCCTCCAGGAGGGAGGCGTCCCGATGCCCGTGGAGCGCACCCTCATTTGTCCCCCACGCTGCCGCATGGGCGCGCTCACGCCGGAAGAGCGCTCGGCGGTTCGGGCTCGAAGCCCCGTGGGGAGCAAGTACGACGTGCCGGTGAACCGCGAGTCGGCCTACGAGATCCTGACCCGGCGGACGTTCATGGAGGAAACGCCTCCTCCGCGTCCGGCCCCGCCCCCACTTTCACCTCCTCCGCGACACACAGGTCGAATGGGCCGCCCCAGGGTGGAGCCGGAGCCCCGGGCGGGGGGGCAGTGGGACGAGATCCTGTGGGGGAGCAACCGGCGCCAGGGCATGGTGGAGACCATGGCCAAACAGGCGGCGCGGTCCATTGGAGGCCAGGTTGGGCGGGAGATCGTTCGGGGTGTTCTGGGCGGCATTTTCGGCGGCTCCCGTCGGCGTTAGGACTCGTCGAGGAACAAAAAGGCGCTGGAAGACTCGGGGTACGGGCGGGGAGGAACCCCGCCCGTTCCTTTATACACGGACCCTGCCGTAGGGGAGGCTGTTGCGGAACCTGCACGCACACCCATACCGTCATTTCCTCGAAGGCGGGAATCGCGTTTCTTTGCTGATTTCTGGGCCCCCGCCTCCGCGGGGGCGACGGCATTCAGAAGGTTTCGTAGCGGCCTCAAGGGCTGGGTATTCCCCATCCCATTTCCTCACGTTCTTCTTTGGGTGATTCCTCGAGCGACACGCGATCCAAATAGCCGTTGACATCGCCAGTCAGTGTTGCTAATAAGACACGTCACACATGCAGTGACAATTAAGGCGATGCACCGGCACACAACGGCGTGTGTCGGCTGGTCGACAGATTAAGCAGCGGACAATGACGTCCCACTCCAACGCTGGAGCAGGGGCGTTTTTTTGTTTGGGCCCCGGCAGGAGCACCGTGCGTGCGGACTTGGTGCGGAAGACCTTCCCTAGGGATGAGGCTCCGCCGGGATCCGGGACCCGTCGGGGCCGGGAGCCCGGCCTGATGTTGATGGCGCGAGGGGCTCGATTCGGATCTACAAGGGGGTAGAGTCCGATTGGGACGAGGGGGTCCGACAAGCGTCTCGAACCGACTTGAGGGTGGGCCGGGAGGCCCGATCACGCCAACGCCAACTACGAAGATTCAACGGGAGAACAAGCGAATGAACCTGTCGACACCCAACGCCAATGACGCCACCTTGACCTTCAACCGCTCCAAGAGCGTGGTTCCCATGAGCGGCCTGTGCTCGCGCTGCATCGACGGCTGCCGCGGCAACTGCGAAGTGTTCCGCGCGACCTTCCGCGGTCGCGAGGTCATCTATCCGGGCCCCTTCGGGTCGATCACCGCCGGTGCGGACAAGAACTATCCGGTGGACTATTCGCACCTGAACATCCAGGGCTACGCGCTGGGGGCCGCCGGGCTTCCGGCCGGCATCGCCGGTGGGCCCGACACGGCCATTTTCCCGGCCGTCAGCACGGAAACCGAATACGGGTGGGACATCAAGGTGAAGATGACCGTTCCCATCTTCACGGGTGCCCTGGGGTCGACCTTCATCGCGCAGAACAACTGGGAGCATTTCGCCGTCGGCGCGGCGATCAGCGGTGTGACCCTGGTGTGCGGCGAGAACGTGTGCGGCATCGATCCCGGTCTCGAGCTGGACGCCAACGGTAAGATCACGAAGTCTCCCGAGATGGACCGTCGCATCGACGTCTACCGCCGCTTCCACAAGGGCTATGGGGAAATCCTGGTCCAGATGAACGTGGAAGACACGCGTTTGGGCGTCGCGGAATACGTCATCAAGAAGCACGGCCTTGAGACCATCGAGCTCAAGTGGGGCCAGGGCGCCAAGTGCATCGGCGGCGAAATCAAGGTGAACAGCCTGGAGCGTGCCCTCGAGCTGCAGCGCCGCGGCTACATCGTGACCCCGGATCCGTCGAGTCCCGTCAACCAGGCCGCGTTCAAGGCCGGCGCCATCAAGGAATTCGAGCGCCACAGCCGCCTGGGCTTCGTGAGTGAGGAAGGTTTCTACGCCGAGGTCGAGCGTCTGCGTAGGCTGGGCTTCAAGCGCATCACGCTCAAGACCGGCGCCTACAGCCTCCGCGAGCTGGCCATGGCCATGAAGTGGGGATCCAAGGCCAAGATCGACCTCCTGACCATCGACGGCGCCCCCGGCGGCACCGGCA
>CAZGQL010000238.1:345-5179 GCA_964527905.1 uncultured Syntrophobacteraceae bacterium | reverse complement strand
TTTGAGACGCGCCATCGTGGACACGCTGGAAACGGGGCGAAGCCACCGCAACGTCGAACACACCACGATCCTCTCGGACAAGGACGGAACCCGCGAGGTGGTCTGGCTCGGTTCCACGGCCAGCGTGCCGTCAGCGGACGGGCCCAGGGTGCTCTTGAGCATCCAGGATATCACCGAGTATCGTCAGGCGGAGCGGGACCTGCGAAGGAGCGAGGCTCGGCTGCGGGCCCTCTATGAGAACAGCCTGGTGGGCATCTTGTTTACGGCCCCCGACGGACGCGTCTTCAATGCCAATCCCGCGGCGTGCCGGATTCTGGGCCGCTCCGAGGAAGAAATCCGCAACCTTGGCCGGTTCGGTCTGCTGGACCCCCAGGACCCCAATCTCACCCCACTGCTTACCCAACGGGCACGCACGGGAACGGTCCAGGGCACCGTAACGTACCTCCGCGGGGACGGGACGCGCTTTCCCGCCGACACGGCATCGGTGGTCTTCGACACGCCGGAGGGGCTTCGCACGTGCACGATCATCCAGGACGTGACCGAGAGGGAAGCGACCGCGAAGCGGTTGCGCGATTTTTCCCGCCGTCTCCTGACCGTCCGCGAAGACGAAAAGCGGCGACTGTCCGCCGTCCTCCACCACGATGTCGGTTCCATGAGCGTGGGGGTCGGTGCCCGCCTGCAGGCGGCCGAGGAAGACCTGCGTGCTGGAAAAATCGGGGAGGCGCTGGAGGCGCTCACCGAAGGGCGCCGGTTGTTCGAAGAAGCGGTGCAATGCCTGAAAGCACTCGCCTTGGAGCTGAGACCCCCAGATCTCGACATCCTGGGACTGACCGCCGCGCTGCGTCAGCATGTTGCTCAACTCAACCGCATCACCCCGCTGCGCATCCGTTTCACCGACGTGACCCATGGGAGGGCGATCGAACCGGAAATCGAGACGGCGCTTTTTCGTGTGGTCCAAGAGTCGCTCACCAATGTCCGCAAGCACGCGGAAGCGCAACGGGTGGCGGTGCGGCTGGCCGCAGGCAAACGGGGCGTTCGACTCTCGATCGCGGACGACGGCCGGGGGTTCGATGCGGGCGCCGACCCCGGGGAAGGGGGGATGGGGCTTCCCGCTCTCCGGGAGCTGGTGCGATCCCTTGGGGGCGAGCTGACGGTCGAGAGCGCTCCGGGAAAAGGGACCCGGGTTCGCGCGTTTTTCCCCGCCGGAGGAGCTGGAAGATGAGTGTTCGTGTGTTGATTGCCGATGATCATCCCATCGTGCGGGACGGGCTGCGGTTCAGCCTCGATCGCGCCGGCGGCGGGATCGACGTGGTGGCCGAAGCCTCCAATGGATGGGAGGTGCTCGAGGCTGCCGAGACGATTCCCATCGACGTGTACATCCTGGACATCACCATGCCGGAGCTCAACGGCATCGAGACCGCGCGGGAGCTGATGCGCCTTCGGCCCTCGGCGAAGATCATCATGTTGAGTTTTCACAACAGCCAGGTCATGATCGAACAGGCGCTCGAGGCGGGTGCACGGGGGTACCTGACGAAGGAGACCGCCACCCGAAATGTGGTGGAGGCCGTCTGTCAGGTCGGCTCCGGCCGCACTTACGTGAGTCCGGATGTCGCGCACCTTCTCGGTGGCGGTTTCGTCGGCCGGGACAAAGGAAATCGGGCCGCCGCGAGAGGGGTTCGGCCGACTCCCCGGGAACGGAAGGTCCTGCAGTTGATCGCCGAAGGGTTGAGCACCAAGGAGATCGCCGAGAGGCTGGGTCTCAGTGAGCATACGATCCACGCCCATCGCAACCACTTGATGGCCAAACTCGGCTTGCGCAAGGCCGCCGATCTTGTGCGGTATGCTATCCGCGAAGGGATTGCCAAGCTCTAGTCCCCTGTCCAGCCTGTCTTGCCGGGTATCCCCGGACCGTTTCTCCTAGCCTTTTTGGGTGATAGGTCTCCTGATGGTTTTGTGATACACGATCGTAAACCGAAATTCCGTCTCGGTTGTCCTGTGTAGCCCGACCGGGGAGCCCGCCTTCGGCAAACGATCACGACGGCGGATGCCTTGTGCTCCTCGCGGGGAGGTTCGGATTCCGAGCTCCCTGTCTTCGTCCGGGCCGTTCGGAGGAGTCGCCCATGAATTCTTGCAGCATCCTGGTCGTTGAGGACGAAGCTCTCGTTGCGATGGACATCGAGGAACGACTCGTACGGATGGGCTACCAGGTGGTCGGGCGGACGTTCACGGGCGAGGAGGCGTTGGCTCTGGTCGAGGCCCGGCGTCCGGACCTGGTGCTCATGGATGTCCGTCTGCAGGGGCAGATGGACGGCATCACCGCCGCCGAAAGGATTCGAGTCCGCTATCACAAACCGGTGATCTTTCTCACGGCCTATTCCGAGGACGCCACGGTGGAACGGGCGAAGCACGCGGAACCCTACGGTTTCGTGTTGAAGCCCTTTGACGACCGGGAGCTCAAGTCGGCCATAGAGATTGCGATCCACAAGCACGCTGCCGATTTGCGAATCCGCCACGCCAATCGGCTCTACGACGTGCTCAGCCAGGTGAACCAGGTGGTGGTCCGGGCCCGTTCTCGGGAGGAGCTGCTTCCGTCCATCTGCCGTATCGTGGTGGAACGTGGACAGGTCGATCTGGCATGGATCGGCATGCTGGATCCCTTGACAGCGGAAATCCTTCCGGTGGCTTCCTTCGGCGGCCCCACAGAAATCCTCGATGCGGCGCAATTCTACGCGAACAGCCGATCCGAGGGGCAGGGCAATCCGGGCCGAGCCATCCGGGAGGGCAAGCCGTTCGTCTGCAATGCTTGCGTCACCGGGGGCTGTCTCTTTCCAGCCGCACAGGCACCAGCCTGGTTCGGCTTTCACTCCTGCGGCGCGTTCCCTGTCCGGTTCCAGGGAGAGGTCTGGGGCACGCTGAATCTCTGCGTGAAAGAACCGGGTTTTTTTCAGGAGCCTGAAATCGCGCTGCTGGAGGAGGTGGCCCTGGATGTCTCGTTCGCGCTCGACAAGATCGAGGGTGATGCCCGACGGGAGAGGGCTGAAGCCAGGACACTCCGGCAGAACGCCGTTCTCGCCGGCATCGGCACGATCTTTCGCGAGGCGATGACCTCCCGCACGGAGGAGGAGCTGGGCCGCGTTTGTCTCGCCGTGGTCGAACAGATCACCGGCAGCGAATTCGGCTTTCTGGGCGAGATCACCGCGGACGGGCGCCTCGTCGACATCGCCCTGAGCGATCCCGGTTGGGCCGCATGTCGTATGGCCGACCCTTCGGCCCGCCACCAGACCCTCACGGGATTCACGGTCCATGGGCTTTACGGGAGAGTGATCCTGGATGGCAAGGGCTTCTTCACCAATGATCCGTCGTCCCACCCGGACAGTGTTGGGCTCCCCCCCGGGCATCCTCGGCTCGCGGCTTTTCTTGGGGCACCTTTGGTGCGGGAGGGTCGGACGGTGGGGCTGGTCGCCTTGGGAAAGGGGGAGGGCGGCTATGAACAGGAGGAGCTGGAAGCGTTGGAGGCCATGACTCCGGCGATCCTCGAGGCCCTGTCCCGAAAGCGGGCGGAGGAGAACCTGCGCAAGAGTGAAGCCTTCCTGTCGACCATCTTTCACGCCAGTCCGGTCAGCATCGCGATCACGCGCCTTCCCGAAGGCCGTATTGTCGATGTGAACGAAGCGTGGCTCAATCTGACGGGCCTGACCCGCAAGACGGCGATCGGTCACAGTCCAGTGGAGCTGAACTGTTGGGTCGATCCGGCCCAAAGGGACGAGCTGGTTCGCCAACTGACGGAGCGCAAGACGGTACGCGACTTTGAATGTCAATTCCGTCACACGTCGGGCCAGGTGGTCGATCTGCTGCTGTCAGCGGAGCTGATCGAGATCCACGGCGAGCCCTGCATGCTGAGTCTGGCTCAGGACGTCTCCCATCTCAAACGGGAGGAAGAAGAACTTCGGAGGCGGATCGGCCTCCAAGATCAGCTCGCCAAGATCGCCGCCAGCGTGCCCGGCGTGGTCTACTCCTTCCGGCTCCGCCCGGACGGAACCGCGTGCATGCCCTTCACGACGCCAGCCGTCGAGGACCTGTTCGGCATTTCCCTTGAGACCCTGGCCGAGGACATCACTCCGTGGGCCGCCAACGTCCATCCGGAAGACCTGGAGCGGGTCAACGCCACGGTGGCCGAGGCCGCCCGTGGTCCCAAGCCGTGGCATGACGTCTATCGCTACCTGCATCCGACGAAAGGCCTGCGGTGGATCGAAGGCTGGTCTCTGCCGCAGGGCGATCCGGATGGCAGCATCGTCTGGCACGGTTTCGTGATGGACATCACCGAGCGCAAGCAGGCGGAAGAGCGCCAGGAACGCCTGGAGACCCAGCTGCGCCAGGCCCAGAAAATGGAGGCCCTGGGGACCTTGGCAGGCGGGATCGCGCATGACTTCAATAACATCCTGGGCATCATTCTCGGCTACGCGGAAATTGCCCGCTCGGCCCGAGGGGACGTGCGGATCACGGAGGAAAGCGTTGAACAAATCCTAAATGCCGGCCACAGGGCCAAGGGATTGGTGCAGCAAATCCTGGCATTCAGTCGGCAAGGGGACCAGGAGCTGAGACCGGTGCAAGTCGGGCTGATCGTCAAGGAGGCCCTCAAGATGCTGCGGGCTTCCCTGCCGACGACCATCGCGATCCAGCACGAGGTGACCGCCCGCTCCTCGGTCTGGGCCGACCCGACCCAGATCCACCAGGTGCTGATGAACCTGTGCACCAACTCCGCCCACGCCATGGGGGACGAGGGCGGCCTGCTCACGGTGACGCTGAAGGATGTCCTCCTCGAACCGGAATCCAT
>CAZGQL010000238.1:0-216 GCA_964527905.1 uncultured Syntrophobacteraceae bacterium | reverse complement strand
TTTGGGACTGTCCGTGGTCCACGGGATCGTCAAACGCCACGGGGGCGCTATATCGGTGGAAAGCCAGGAGGGGAAAGGGGCGAGCTTTCGCGTGCTGCTTCCCGCCGCCGAGAGGCTGGAGGCGGCACCCGAGCCGAATCCGGATTCCCTTCCCACCGGGCGGGAGCGTGTGCTGGTGGTGGACGATGAGCCTCAACTGGCGGCAGCCATGAAGAA
>CAZGQL010000237.1:0-5260 GCA_964527905.1 uncultured Syntrophobacteraceae bacterium | reverse complement strand
GGGCGGCCGTTCTCGGACCACGTAGCCCGTGTAATGGATCGGGGGTTGAATGGAACCGACGCGCGAGAAGGTGTCTTCCAGGGAAAACAGGCGCGGGTCCGAGTGGACCAGGACCGCGTCGTAGAAGGCATTGAGCCGCGAAAGAACTCGCTCCTCATAGGATTTCGGGTCCGGCTTCTCCACGAGAATGTCCCGCAGGCTGCACAGCACCCGGGTCGACCGACTCTCTTCCCGGATCGTCTCGAGGAGCGGGATCAGCTCGAAGCGAAACGCGTTTCGCCCGAACGGAAAGAGCTCCGTCACGAGCACCTGGGGCCCGAAGTCACGCCACGCGCCAAGCAGCAACTGCCTCCGGTCCGCTTTCACGGCCTCCAGATCGTCGCTCTGGGCGTGCAGCCGGCCGAATTCCGCGTCCATCCTCAGAGGCGGAAGCATGAAACGCGTCACATGGGCCGGCGGTTCGAAGCCCGCGAGCGGCTCGCCCCCCTCCACGAACAGAACCTCATGCTCCGCCAACGCCTCCGCGATCGCCATGCCGCGGAAAAAATGTCCGATGCCGAGAACATGCTGGCAATACAGCATGATTTTCACGATCAAAGCCTCCCTTCCGGGCCGGTCATCCGGCAGCCTCTCCCTGTGACAGGATCAGGCCGCTCGGAAGGGTTTCACCGAACACCCAGTCCTTTTCCTGCTGGGCATAGTCGGCCTCGGCATGGAAGAGCATCTGTCGAAGCCGCTCTCCGTGAGGAAGCCCCGTCAGATAGTCGGCCAGGCGCTCCCGGATCTCCAGGGGCAGATCGCGCTCCCGGTCGCCCGTCATGCGGGCCAGGTGCACGAGGGATCGCGCCAGGGTTTCGGACGGTTCCAGCGGCAGCTCCAAGAGCGTCGTCAGCCACTCGGAAGCGACATCCCTTGGAATCACCTGATCCAGAGGTCCGTAGAACGGGATCCGGGCTCCCAGACGACTGAGGGCCCAGAGCTCCTGGGCTTTCAGTTTCCGCGACCGCGCGAGCAGGGCATTGCCGAGCTCCCGTTTGGTCGCGGCCGGAAGACGCTCCATGCTGGCGAGAGCCATCCAGATTTCAAGCTCTTCCTGGGGACTGGAAATCCTCGCCTGGGCCTTTCCCGCTTTTTTCTTCTTCTCGGCCGTCGGCAGCAGGGTGGAGACCTGTTGATGGAAGTGCAGCTGATGACCCGCGCTCAGCCCTCCCGCCACGCGACGCCAGAAAACCCACCACTCGGAGCGGTTCTGGGGCTGCCGGGCAAACAGGGGGCCCTGGTGAAAGAGTTTCCAAATCTCCTTGGCCCGCCAGGCATCCAGGGGATCGCCGAATCCCGGTCGCATGCAGAAGCCGAGGAGGTTCAGCCAGCGGGATTCATGCTGAGCGGTCATTCCCCGGTGCTTTCGACAATCGAGGAGTGCGTCGGCAAGCGGTCGGATGAGGGAGGTGGGCCACTTGTCCCGCCCGAGGTCGAGTACGGCCGTCAGTTCCTTCACCAGGCGTTCGGGAGCAGGAGCCCCGTCGACGCGAGTCCCTGCGTAGGTGGCCCGGATGAGCTGCCGGGCATGCTCCACGAGGGAGACGTCGAGGGTTTCTCCTTCCGGAAGGGTGTCCTCGGCCGGCGGTTCGCCGCCCTGCCGGACGTCGAATTGAAGCTGCCAGCGGTGAGGGCTTTGCTGGGACCGGCACCACAGCTCAAGGGTTCCGACCTCCGTCAGGCGGATGGCCAGTCGGACGGGCAGACGCACGGCCGCGCCCTTCTTCCCATACCGGAGGACCGTGCGGATGGGCGGCAGCACCGTCACGTCATGCTCCTCGACCGACAGGACCTCCCCAAGGCGGTCTCCCAACCGAGTGCTGGAGCAGAGCAACTGAAAAGCCGCCGGCTGGTTGGTGAGTACTTCGAAGGCGGGCTGGGCAAGCTCCGTCTCGAACCCCTCTTCCGTTCCCCGGGGAACCAGGCAGACAGCCCGCGTGGGCACGGGGTCCGGCCCCCCCTGCCCACTCTCTTCTGCGGAAACTTGCACATAATAGGCCCGCGGACTTCCCGCACCCACGCGGACTCCCTCGCCGAGCCGCACCAAGCCGTAGTAAGCCGCCCCGACGGCGACCGAAAGCTCGGGCCTCGGATTATCCAGCTCGACGGGCGCCCAATCGGGCCCGGCCTCCCCACGGAACCATTCCTGTAGGACCTCCAGGATCCTGGCCCGGATGGGGGCCGGCGTGAGGGCTCCCCCGTTGAAAAGAACGTAATCCGGATAGAGCGACGAGCGTCCGGTTTCCTGAGCGAGCAGCGATCGAAAGCGATCCCAGAACGCAGCCAGGTGGCGGGTGACGGCGGCCTCCCGCACGTAGGGGAGTCCCCATTCGGTGAGCCCCGTGCGGCGGGCCGGCTCCGGATGGTCGCTCAGGGCGACGCGGGGGAAGAAACCTTCCAGGATGATGGATTGGACTTGTTCCCGGGTGAGCTGCGCCTTCAGCGTATCGGCGATGAGCTTCTTTCCGGTCCCGACGACCGATATATCGACGCGATCACGCCGGCCGGAAGCGGACGCATCGGAGCCACCACCGCTCACGTCGCGCCTGATGCCTTGGGAGAGGAGCCCGGCCGGTGGAACCGGAAGACCGGTCGAACCGGGAGAAGCCTCGGCGTCCATTGGATCGACGGCGAGCAGCATTTCCTTGGCTTTGCGGCACTGATGCCACAGCTGGTGCCAGCGGCGCGTGTCGAGCTGCCCGGGCCGCCCGAAGCGTTCGACTTCGATGAACCGTGCCAGGGCGAGATCCATGTTGTCACCGCCGAGCATGAGGTGATCCCCGACGGCCAAGCGGTCGAATCGTATGCCCTGTTCTCCTTCGCGGACCGCCACGACGGTGAAGTCCGTCGTTCCTCCCCCGACGTCGCAAACCAGGATCAACTGCCCGGGCCGCATCATGGCCCCCCAGTCCGCCTGGTGGAGCGAAAGCCAGGCGTAGAAGGCGGCCAGCGGCTCTTCCACCAGGATCACCCGAGCGAGCCCCGCCTCGCGGGCCGCCGCCACCGTGAGCTCCCGGGCGACCTCATCGAAGGAGGCCGGCACCGTCAGGATCACACATTGTTCCTCGAGCCGGAGCCCTTCACGGCCCCGAGCCATCGAATGGTTCCAGGAGTCCTTCAGGTGTCGGAGGTATGCGCAGCTGGCCTCCACTGGGGAAACCTTGGCAACGTCTTCTCCGGCCCCCCAGGGAAGGATCGGGGCGGTGCGGTCCACACCGCCATGGCAAAGCCAGGACTTGGCTGAGGAAACGAGCCGTCCCGGGACCAGGGCTCCCTGTTCCCGAGCGAATTCCCCGACGACGAGACGGTTATCGCGGTCCCAGGGGAGAGCCGCACCGCCCTCGGGAAGCTCGTAGGGACCCGGCAGGTAAAGGAATGAGGGCAGAACGGGCCGTCTTGCCGTCTCCCCGGGGGCAACCAACTGGGGAATCTCGAAAAACCGGATCCCGCCCCGCCGGGCTTCCGGGAGCGTGCGGTCCACATAGGAAACGGCGGAATTGGTGGTACCCAGATCGATCCCGACGACATAGCGGTACGGGACCTCATCCGATTCAAACGCGGGCTTCATGATGGTGTGTCTTTATTGTTCCTGCTCACGCAGATTGAATTCGAGCTTCCAGCGCCCTTCACCCTCCCTGGCGACGCACCAGAGCTCGAGCGTTCCGACCTCGGTCATCCTGCTTTCGAGCCAGACCGGAACAACGGTGCCGCCTTCCTGGAGGTCGCTCGCAGAGAGGGTCGCTTCCATGGTCGTCACTTCCTCGATGTCGCCCGACCAGTCCTCCACGATCTCTCCGGGCAAATCCTTTTTACGGGCGGAGGATGCGAGGAGGTGGAACACGGCCGGCTCCCCCACCACCAGTCCGAACTCCCTCTCCCGGATCTGCGCCTGCGTCCCCTCTTCCATGCCGAAAGGGACCACACACAGGGCCTTCATGGGGGTCGGAATGCCCGGAACGGCCGGCATGGCGCTCTCGATGCCGATGTAATAGGGCCGTGGAGCCCCGCCGCGGATGCGAATGCCGCGTCCGTGCCGCGCGAGCCCGTAGACGGCGGCGCCGCGCGCAACGGCCAGGTCGAGGTCCTCCGAGACCAGCTCCCGAAGTCGGACGTCCGGATTCCATGAGTTGAGAATCTCGAGTAAGCGCTCCCGGATGACCGGGGGTTTCACCACGCCTCCGTTGAAAAGGACGGCGCCGGGATACGGGATTTCGGTGCCCGCCTCGGCAAGCCCCTTGCGGGCCTGGGCCAGAAATCGCGCCAGGTGCCGAGTGATGCCAGGGTCCGATTCATAGGGAAGGCCCATCTCCCGCATCCCGACCCGAGCCGTCTCCTTGGGAAAATCCGAAGGTCCGGTAGCGGGGAAAAAGCCTTCCAAAAGGACGCGCTCAACCTCTTCCCGCAGGAGCTCGGTCCGGATGGTACCTCCGATCAGAGAGGTCCCCCGGCCCAGGATGACGACAGGCTCGGAAACGTTCTCAGGGTGGGCGAGCAATCGCTCCTTGGCCATCCGGCAGCTTTGCCAAAGGCCCCGGAACTGCCAGGCGTCGAGACGCACGTTTCTTTGGGCGAGCTTCCCCTGGACGGCATAGGCGAGGGTCAGGTCCATGTTGTCGCCGCCCAGCAAAATGTGATTGCCGACGGCCACGCGCCGCAGCGTGAGCTCGCCCTGCTCGTCCGTCACCTGGATGAGACTCAGGTCCGTGGTCCCCCCGCCGATGTCACAGATGAGAATGGATTCCCCGACGTGGACGTCTTTGCGCCAGCGCTCCCCTCGCGAGGCGATCCAGGCATAAAAGGCCGCCTGGGGCTCCTCGAGCAACGTCACGTTCTCGAAGCCCGCCTGCTGCGCCGCTTTCAGGGTGAGCTCCCGTGCGACGGCGTCGAAGGATGCGGGGACCGTGAGATAGATTTCCTGTCGCTCGAGCCGCTCCGATGCCTCATCACCCGCCATCAAATGGTTCCAGGCATCGCGCAGGTGCTCCAAAAAACGCGCTGAAGCGTCCAGGGGCGAGATCCGACGACCGTCGGGTGGACTTTCCCATGGGAGGATCGGGGCGGTCCGATCCACTCCGGAGTGGCTCAACCAGGACTTGGCGGACGAAACGAGACGGGCCGGGATTTCAGCGCCACGTTTGCGGGCAATCGAGCCGAGGACTTGAAATCAATATTGGCCAGTGCATCCAGTTCATTCACAACTATATCAATATTGTCGGTACCA
>CAZGQL010000236.1:0-5343 GCA_964527905.1 uncultured Syntrophobacteraceae bacterium | reverse complement strand
CCTTTGCCCGACTGGCCCGATGAGACACGCCCCATCGTGGCGGATCACAGCGTTGAGAAGAAAAGCGACAAGACCTCGGCCGCCCTATTCATCGGCACGAACGGGCTGGATTTGCACGACCCCAGGCGGCCGGTTCTGGACATGCTGGATGCGATCCTGGCCGGAGCGAGCCACCCAGGAGGGCGACTCTTCGAGGCCCTGCGCGGTGGCCAGGAAGACTTGGTCTACGTGGTCGGCGCCAACCCGTTTTACGGGAGAAAGGCTGGATTTTTCGGAATCCTCACCCAGACCACCATGGGCAACCTGACCCGGGTCGAGGGCATCATCCTGGACCATTTGAAACGGCTTCAGACGGAGCCGGTCTCCGAGCGAGAGTTGGAAACGGCCAGGGAGATGTTGCTCATTGCCCATGAAATGGGGAAGGAAAGCCTCGAGGCCCAAGCGGCCGACGCCGCCCTCAACGAGGCGCTGGGTCTGGGCTGGGACTATGAGAACCGATATCCCGATCTGGTCCGCGCGGTGACCGCCCAGCAGTTGCAAAGCCTCGCGCGGGAGCTGTTTCAATACACCCTCATCGCTCGCACTCTGCCTGAGAAGCCGGTCGAAATCCTGCGCGCGCCGCAGGAGAACCGGCATATTCATCCGAATCCCTGAGGGCGGTTTCGGCGCTGTGCCGGCCATCGTCGCCGGAGACCGACCCACGGTGCGTGGAATTGTCCAGATCTTGCCTCGAGGCCGGCATGAATCCCGCCCAAAGGGTTAATCGCCATGCATCGGGGCGGAGCGACGGTGAAGCGGTCCAGCTCATCGGTTCGTTGGGGACTCCGCCCCGCAATACGGCACGCGGTTTACTTGTCGAGCGGGGATTCGAGGAGGATGAAGTTTCGACAGATGCCCAAGGCCTTGAGCTTCTCGGTTCCGAGGCGAGCTTCATAAAGGCTGAACAGGACGTAGTCCGTGCGGACCGTCTGGCTGGTGATGACGGAGCCGGCCAGACCGCCGACGATGGAGCCCAGGAAACGTCCCATGGAGTCCTTGGTCTGTTTTTCGCTTTCCTTGATGACGCTCTGCCGAATGTAGGTATCGAAGTCGTTCATGGTCGGGTTGGTGTACACCATCAGCCCGACCACGGCCACCAGTGCGATCACGATGCTCACTATCCTCATCTGGATCTCTCCCGTCTCAGGAATCCGGTCCTCACCTTCCACCCGACCGATTGCGCCCGTCCCAGCTCAGCCCTCTCCCGTCAAAAGAGCTCGTCGAAGAACTCCTTCATGGCTTTCCAAGATCTTTTGTCGGCACGCGCGTCATAGGCCACTCCCTTTGAAGGATCGTTTCCCGCCGCAGGGTTCGTGAAGCTGTGCACCGCACCTCCATAGGCCACCAGCTGCCAGTCGACACCCGCCTGACGCATTTCCGCCTCGAACGCGTTCACCTGCTCCCGCGGCACGAGGGGGTCGTCACCCCCGTGGAGCACCAGCACTCTGGCTTTGACCTGACCGGGCTGGGCCGGCATCGGCGTGTCCAGAGCCCCGTGAAAGCTTACCACCCCGACGACGTCCGCTCCGCTGCGCGCCAGTTCCAGAACCGTCGTTCCCCCGAAACAATACCCGATCGCCGCGATCCGTCTCGGGTCGACCTGAGGCAGACGTCTCAGAACGTCCAAAGCGGCCTGGATGCGCGCCCGCATCAACGGTCGATCCGCTTTGTATTTCCCGGAAAGGGCCGCTGCCTCCTTGGTGTCCGCCGCCCGCACCCCCTTCCCGTACATGTCGACGGCGAAAGCCACGTAGCCAAGATCGGCAAGCTTTCGGGCCCGCATCTTGGCATATTCGTCCAAGCCCATCCATTCGTGGACCACCAGCACTCCGGGGCGACCTTTTTTGCCTTTCTCATAGGCCAGGTAACCCTCCAACACGACATCGCCCTGGCGGTATTCGAGGGTTTGCGTTACCACCTTGGCATCCACCACGCAAGGCAACGAAGCAAGGAACAGGATCAGTGCAGCAGCCAACACTCGCCTCATGAGCGACCTCCTTTCTCCTGTGTGTTGTTCAAAGCAGGTCTCCGCCCAAAGCTGCATCCCATTGTTGCGTCCGCCCATGAACCCTTCGTCGCCGCCATGGATCCAAGCGGCAACGCACGTCCCCCTTAGAGACCATCGCGCCAGGTGGCGACTCCCCCCTGGAACGTTCTCGGACTCCGTTGCAAGAGGCGGACAAGGCAGCGTGCCGCGGTTTCCGGCGTGATCAGCTCGCCACGATCCCGAAACCCGCGAAAGAACATCCGTACCGTCTCCCACGCGCCCCCCCTGGCTTCCCGCGCCTCCTCCTGCATTCGCGTCTCCACGACGCCAGGTCGATAGACGAACGTCGTGATCTCCGGAGCCTCTACTGCAAGCTGTTTCGCCAAGTGCTCTTCCGCCGCCTTAGCCGACCCGTAAGCCCCGACTCCCGGCGTCTGACGCTCTGAGGCCCCCGATCCAAAAAAGACCGCAAGGCCCTCACCCCGCGCCCGCAATATCGGAGCGATCTCACGGACCAACTGGAAGGCGCCCGTCACACTCGCGTCGAAAACCTCCTGGAACTGATCGGAGGAAAGCTCCCACAGGAACGGGCCGGGGTGCAACACCCCCGCGGCATGGATGAACCCGTGAAGCGCACCGATTTCTACGGCCCGTCGCCCCAACCCGGCCACCACGGCCTCCTCCGCGCAACTGCCAGGGACAATTTCCGCCCGCACGCCCAACGCCTCGCAGCGGGCTTGAACTTCCCTCAAAGGGGCCTCACTCCGGGCGTTGAGGACCAGGTTGACACCGACCGAAGCCAGCTCGAGCGCCAAGGCTCGACCAATTCCGGTGGATGCCCCGGAAAGAATGAGAGTCTTGCCCGGAAGGTCCAGCGATCGCTCTTCCATCGTTTCGCTCTCCAATCCCGTGAGACGGTGGTCTCCTCAGTCGGTGCGCCTTGCCGAAAACACGTCACGCCGGATCGGCGCCTTGCCCCACGACGGTGATCTCCACCCGCCGCTGGCGGGCCCTGGTGTCGTGATTCACCACTACCACCTGCTGCCAGGTACCGAGTCGAAGTTGCCCGTGCCGCACCGGCAAGGTCTGGGAGGGGCCGAGCAGGGCCGCCTGCACGTGGCTGTGGCCATTGCCATCCTGCCAAGCCCTCTCGTGCGCGTAGTCGAGGTCTGGAGGGGCGAGGCGGCTGATGGCGCGTTTGAGGTCCGTGACCACTCCCGGCTCGAATTCAATGGTCGTCAGAGACGCTGTGGACCCGATCGCCGTTGCGCTCACAATTCCGTTTTGAACACCGGACTGTTGGACGATTCGATGGATCTCACCGGAAATGTCCCGCACATCGGGCCCCTTGTCCATCGCCACCTCGATGGCATCACAGTGAACCAACCATGCCCGCATGGTCGCACTCCCTTCGGCCATCCCGCTTTGCTCGGGGTGCAGGTGCACGAACGTGTGAGAAGAGCCGCGGCGGCATCCCAATCCCGATCGGTCAGCGTCGCATCCGGTTTGTCAGTATAGGAGATCGTAATCGGGAATGCGATTCAGACGCCGGACATGCGAAACGAGCGTGTCGGGGAGGTAACGCCCCCAAAGGCGGAAGGGCAGTTCCCCCATCTCGACGACCGGGCTGAATCCGACGGCAAACAGGTAACCGAGAAGATATTCCACGTTGAGCGGGATGTAGCCTTTGTAGACCTTGTCTTCCCTCTGGGCGATGATCCGCTCCTCGTGAATGCTGTTGCCAAGTTCCGATTCAACCATGTTCGGGAAGGTCGCCAGAATCAGCTCCACCTTGAGATTGGGTGCACCGATCAGGAGCGGCTCAATTCCCTTCTTCAGTTGTTCGGCGGGGATGCCCCGATTGCAGTATTTTTCCCAGGCCCGGGTTTCGGTAAAGCGGCGGCAGATCCACTCCGGGTCCCAGACCACATCGAGGATCATGCTGTCGGCCTCGTAATGGCCCCGGTGGTTTTCCACCTCGACAATCGTGAGGGTAGGATCGCCCTTGATGACCGTCTCGAGACGGGCCAGCCTGTCCTGGTCTCCAATGATCTTGAGACCGCCGACATCCGAAATGGCCATGGGCGCCCGATCCAGCTTGATGGTGCCTTTACTGAATGCGTGGGCGATCTCCTTTTCGGCCTCCACGAATTCTTTGACCATCTCCGTCTCGGGCGTCAGCAGGAATTCGATAGGGATGCCGGAGCGGGAGGCCCGCGCTTCCGCCATGTGGCGGGCGGCGTCCTGTACCGTATGGAAGAACCAGTTGGCGATCTTCCGATTGGCTTTCTCGGCGATGCGTCTCGGTCGCTTCACCCGATAGAGCGCCACCAGGTGCCCCGTCTCGTCGAGGCACATGACCCCGTTTATGGGGGCTTCCCGGTAATAAAAATCGGGGTTCTTGCGGTACTCGGCAAAGAGGGCGTCCACACGGGGGGTTCGGTCGCGCTTGGCCTGGCAGATCGTATCCCGCAGTTCCCCTTTGAACTGAATGCAGCGCTTGTGAGTGACCTCGTGGGAAATCGCCCCCAGGAAATGATCCGCCAGGGTGTGCAGGGTTTCCCCGATCACGAACCCGTCGCTGATGAGAATCTCGGTCAAGCGCAGGGCATCGCTCGGCTCGGGGCGATGGTAGAACCATCGCTCGACAATATCAAACAACTCTTCGCGATGGATGAACGAGGTCAGATACACAGGTCTCTCCCTGCAACCCAGAATCCCCCACGGCTGAACTATGATCGCATCGATCGATTCCCTCGGCAAGCACTTTCACCACATCCATGCCGGGCCGGCGCCATGCGGCCCGACCCTTCTTCCTTCGCCAATGCCAGCCGGGCGAGACCGCCGCGAACCCCCGTATTCCCAAGAGCCGAATCATGAATTATGTTATGGGCTCGATCGGGCACCGGGTCCGTGGGGTCATGGATCGCCGGCCCGCGGAGCATGGCTTCAACGTGCGGGGTCCCTGCTACATGGGAACGGTTCGGCAGGACATGATGAGGTTGCTTCTCGATCGGGACCTGACAGCCCGACAGATTTCCCGGGAACTCGGAATCCGCGAGCGGGATGTCTACGAGCATCTCCCCAATCTCGCGCGTTCTCTCCTCGGGCAGGGAAAAAAGCTGGTCGCCCTTCCCTTTTCCTGCATGGAATGCGGCCATGTGTTTTCCCAGCGAAAGCGTTGGAATCGACCCGGGCGGTGCCCACAATGCCGCGGCGGACATATCGAGGAGCCAAGGTTCCGCGTCGTCACGGCTTGAAGGATCCCAAACGGTTGGTCGCCTTCGGGCCCGGAGAAGGGACCGGGGGAGGAGGTA